>JAIPKB010000010.1 GCA_021733795.1 Akkermansiaceae bacterium
GCCCAATACTGTTCAATTAGGCGCGAAGGACAGATAAATTCAACCACGGATTACACGGATGTACACGGATAAAAGAGAAAACGCGGAGCACTATCCGTGCCAATCCGTGTCATCCGTGGTCAAAAATTCTTAAGTGGCCGGTATTGGGCTGGAAGCCCGCTTGCCAAAACAGGCTGGAAGCCTATTTTCCAGACCGGCTATGAGTCCGTAAGGGATGTGAAACCGACGCCCCCCCATCAGTTGCCACCGGCGATGTCCTCCGGGACTTCCAAATCGACGTCGAAATAGACCGCAGACATTGGTTTGCCCGAAACCGGTTCGGTGTTGTCGAGTCGCACGACGGCATGATAGAGTCCCTTCTTCAGGCTGGCGGTGGCAACCGTGGTGGTGATCGTTTGGGGGTTGCCCTCTTTCGTGACCGCCACCGCAAGCCACGCCGGCAAGTCCTTGGCCACCCGCCACGGCGGCAGCTCCGTGCTTCCCTTGTTAGCCAGGCGGATCACCCCGGTGAGCTTCTCCGGAGCGGTGCCGCCCGCCCGCAGCGAAACCAGCCAACTGTCAGCCACGATGACCGGCGGCAGCGGGAACCCGTTCGATTTCGCAACCCGCAGGAACACCACATCGCCGGCATCGACCTCGAACGATCTAACACCATCGGATCCGCTGACGGCTTCGGCTGCACCATGCCGCCACAGGTCGCGCACGAAAACTTCCGTCTGCGCTGGAAAACCGATTTCCGACAGCTTGAGAGAGACGGTTTCCGGTGATGCTCCGCGGTTGACCAACAGCACGGCCTGGCTGCCGTCGAAGAGGGGTTTGCCGGCCCACACGTCGACCTTGCCGGCCGCGCGCACGATGCGGCCTTGCACGCCCAGCGGGTCCTGGTTGACCCCGACCGCCTCCTTGTTTGTTAGAATCCGGATCGTCTCGGGCGTCATGTCGCGCAAATCGTTGCCGGCCATCAGCGGTGCGGCCATCATGCACCACAGGCTGAAGATGGTGCGGTTTTGGGCCTTGCTGAGACCGGGCATGCCGACGATCAGCATGTCCGGGTCGTTCCAACCGCCGGGGCGGGCCCACTGGGACAGCTTCTCGTTTTGGGCGACGATGCTCATGGCCTCCGGCCAGTTCGCTTTTCCCGGTCCGCAGATGTCGCCGGTGGTCCGCCACAGGTGACCGACGAGCGCGCCCCAGAGCCACGGTTCTCCTGCGCCCCATGAACAGAGGCTGTGGACGAGCGGCCGGCCGGCGGTGTGTTGGGCGTCGTGGAGTTTCGTGTAGGTTGCAATGATCTCCTGCCCTTTGGTGTTGCACCAATCGATCTTGAGATAGTCCGTTCGCCAATCGGCGAAGCTCTGCATGTCTTCGACCTCGTGGTCCTTGGTGCCGGGCATCGCCTTGCTGCACGTGAGGGTTCCCGCGTCCGTGTAGAGGGCGTACTTGAGGCCCTGGCGGTGGATGTGGTCACCGAGTCCGCGCAGACCGCTCGGGTAGCGCGCCAGGTTGGTGGTCAGCTTGCCGTCGTCGCCGCGCGAGAAACAAATGCCTTCGTCGGGGCCCACATACGAGTAGCCGGCATCCTTCATCCCGCTGGCGATCAACGCAGCGACGGTATCCCGGATGAGTTGTTCGTTTTGCGGTTCCTGGCCGAACATGTTCCACGGGTACCATCCCATCGGCGGCGTGAGCGCCAAGCCGTCTTGTGCGGCGTGAATCGTCCGGTTCGCCTGGGTTTTCGGTGCCGCTTCCTTCCGGCCTTTGTGGATCACGATTTCGGCATCATTCCGCTGGGGGGGGCCGGTGGTGCTGCGGCCGTCGGCGACGATGCGCTCGAGCAGCTTGGTCAGACGTGCGACCACCTCCGGGTGTGCGGCCGCCTCATTGGTCTGCTCGGCGATGTCCTTGGTGGTGTCAAACAATTGGACCGGCGGCAGTTCCAGGGAGTTTGTTTTACCCGGTTTCGGTTCGCTCCAGCCGCCGGAATCCGGGCACAGTGCGAGTTTCCACTGGCCTTGGCGGATCGCGAACGAGCCGTTGATCGAATGATGCACCACCGCCTCGTGAAGGGGTTGGTCCGCGGTGCCGAGGAATGCCGGCAGCAGGCTCACGCTGTCCTCGCCGGCATTGTCCGGAAGTTTCGCGTCGAGGATGCCGGCGCAGGTCGCCATCAGGTCGGTGAGGCAGATCGCCTGGTCACTGCGGGTGCCGGGCTTGATTTGGCCCGGCCAGCGGGCGAGGAACGGGATCCGGTGGCCGCCATCGAAGATATCCGCCTTGTAGCCGCGGCGGCCTGCGCTGGCGAGATGCCCCTGTTGTTCGAGGCCCTTGGTATCCGCGGCGGGCGAGCAACCGTTGTCACTGGTGAAGATGACGAGAGTGTTGCCGGCGACTCCATTTTTTTCCAAGGCGGCCAGCACTTCGCCGACCGCCCAATCCGTTTCCATCACGAAGTCTCCGTATTTGCCGATCCCGCTCTTGCCCTGCCATTCCTTGGTCGGGACAATCGGCGTGTGCGGCGAGGCCAGCGGCAGATAGAGGAAAAACGGTTGCTTTGCGGTCGCGCGGTCGCCGATGAATTCGACCGCCTTGCGGGTGAGGGTCGGCAACACGTCCACCGCCTCGAAGCCGGGTGCCGCCGCACCCTTGCGCACCCATTGCTTCTCGGCGGTGGGAGCTTCGGTGAAATGGTCGTTTTCAATAAACGCGAAAGGAGCCATGTCCAGCGACGCGCTGATCCCGAAGTATTGGTCGAAGCCGCGGGTCAACGGGCCGTCGCCAACCGGCGCGTGCGGGTCCTCCTTGGAAATCGTCATGCCCAAATGCCATTTGCCGATGCAGGCGGTCGCATACCCGTGTTGCTTGAGCAGCGCTGGCACCGTCAGCCGATCCGCCGCGATCAACGGCGTGCTGTAGCCTAGCAGAACCCCCTGCTGCAGGCGGGACCGCCAGTTGTAGCGCCCGGTCAGGATGCCGTAGCGGGTCGGCGTGCACACGGCGGAACTCGAATGCGCCTCGGTGAACGCCATCCCTTGGGCCGCCAGTTGATCGAGCATCGGCGTGGCGATCTTGCCGTGCTCCGGATTGAGGCAGTGGACGTCACCGTAGCCGAGGTCGTCGGCGAGGATGAAGACGATGTTGGGTTTGGCCGGGGGCTCCGCAGCGAGTGCGACCACTGACAACAAGCCGGCGCCGAGGATGGAATAAAATTGGGAGGGCATGGAGGTTGTGGGTTTGGCAAGGGGGCGGTGAACCACTCCGGCGGGAATGGCAAACGGATCCGTCATCAGGGAACCGGATACGTCGGAGATTCGGGTATGTTTCAAGCCTGGGGCGATTCGGAATCACCGCTTGGGGGAGCGCTCAGTCGAGTTGCGGGCTGATGGGTGGCGGACGTTTCGGACTTGGTACGGGTGGTGTTGGTGGTGTTGTTGGTGGTGGCGGCGGCTCCACGAGTCGTTTGACTTCGACGTCCGGAATGCTCAATCGCCAACTGGTACCGCCCCACACTTCCCAACCGGCGGGAATCCTCGCCTTGTCGAGCAGGCGGCGGCCCTTGAGGTAGGCGTTGAACGAGTCCGGATTGATGTGGAACAGCACCACGGCACGGATATTGCCCATCAGACTAACAGCGGTTTGCGAAAATTCGGAGCCTTTCAATTCCAATTCGTCGATCGGGGTGCCGCCTTTCCCCAAATCCGGGGTGATCGCGAGTTGCAGGAAGTTCCAGGCCGGGTTGGCGATGACCTCGACTCGCTGGCCCGGGAAGCGCTTGAAATCGAAGTTTTTGAAGTGCGCGGCGATTTTGGTCTGGTCGTAGATCAGGCGGTCCGTGCCTTGCCGTTTGATGCGCTCGACGAGCCAGTTGCGTTTGTGTTTTTTGAACTCCGCCTCGAACATGGCGAGCGGCGTGTGGGGATCGATCATGTGGATGCGATCCTTGATGGCCAGGCCATGGTAAACGACGGACTTGGAAGGGATCGGACGACTGTTGGGAATAGTGACCTCGGTGGGAGGCGGGGCCTTCAGCACCGGCGTCTGGTCGAGCTGGGCCTCGAGTTTGGCGATTTCCTCCTGGATGTGGACGGTGGCCTGGCTTTCGGCATTCCGCTCTTTGCGCAACTTGGCTTCGAGGACCTTGAGTTCGTTCAGGTCGGCCAGCAGCTGGTTGTTGGTTTCCAGGTCTTTCTCGAGCAGGGCGATGCGGAGTTGCTCTGCTGTGACCTGCTCGGGAGTGGGCGCGTCCTGCTGGAGTTTCCCGTCGATCAACCCTTTCTTTTTGACGATTTCCTTGAGGAGTTTCTTCGATTGTTCGACTTCCTCGGGAGTTGCGGGTTGGAGGTTTTCGAGGAATTTCACCACCTTCTGGGTGACGTCCGCCTGGACGAGCACGAGCACGAGGATGAGCATGGCCACCACGTTGGTGAGCGCGTCCATGAGGGAATCAAGATTGATTCCATCGCCGGAGTTTGAATTGGATTTGCGCGCCACGGTTGGATTACTTGAAGAGGGAAAGATCGATTTTCCCTTCGTTGGGGACGGGCAGCTTGCCGGTGTTGAGCTTGTATTTTGTCTCGGCCACGCCGGCCGCCCAAAGGTAGGCCTCGTTGCCGCCCTTGCGGATCAGGAAAAGCACCATCGAGTCCTGGGTGCGCTTCACCTTCTTCAGCAGGTTATGGTATTTCTCGTTGGTTTCGATGGTGGCGGTGGAGATCGGTGGCGAAGATGCGCCTGCGGACTGGAGGATGATGCCGGTGGAGGTGCACTCGACGAAGAAGAGGTTCCTCGCTTCACGCGACCCGATGCCGCCCGGTCGGATGATCACGGACTCCACGACCTTGGGCGGCTCCTTGCGTTTCCTGAGTTCCTCCTGGAGAGCGGCCAGTTGTTTGCCGAGGGGCGGACGTTCCTTCTTGAGCCGGGCGATTTCGGTTTTGAGGTTTTCGACGATCTTCTGCAACGCGGCGTTGGTTTCGTCCGGGCTTTTGGCTTTTGCGATCTCGTCGAGTTTGGTTTTGAGGACGATCTTGTGGTCTTCGAGTTTTGCCATTTCGGCGGCGGTGGATTTCTCCCTCTTGAGTTGCGCTTCGAGTTTCGCGGTTTCCTGGGTGAGGGTTACGATCTTTTGCTTAAGGTCGCGGTTGGCGATGGCCCTGGCATTTTCCTCTTCGGTGCGCCCCTTCCTATCCATTTCCTTGGCCCTCATGGTCACGCTGATCATCAGCGTCAGAATGCCGATGAGGCATGCGAGGATGCTCATGAATGGGAAGAGGGAAACCCCGACGTCGTTGCTTTTCCGGCGTTTGGCCATGGCTCGGAAATAGGGTTAGCGGTTGAAGAAACCGCGCTTCTTTTTCACCTCGTTGGGGATCTTGTTCTCTCCAAGATCGCGCAGGGCCTTGTTGATGAGATCGATGCCGGTGGCGATCTTCTCGAAGGTGCGGGAAAGCTCGACATGCGATTTGATGAAGACGTCGCCGCTGGTTTCGCTGAGTTTGTTGATGGCATTGGTGAACGAACTCTCGACGACCTGCTGATGGGAGTCGAGGCGCGTCTGAAGCATCACCCCGGTATCGCGCAGCATCCGGGTGGAGTCGTTGAGGTTGACGAGAAATGTCTCGTGGGCGCGGGCGAGAGAGGCGACGAGCTGGGGGATGCTCTCGGCTTGTTCGAGCAGGGTGTCCGCGCCGAGGTTCCGGCTGTCGTTGAGCTTGGGCAGGAGTTTCTCGGTGCAGAAGGCATCGATGAGGGTGAGGGTTTCATCCTCTTTCTTTTGCATGGCGGACAACGGGAAGCTCATCAGCATGCTGAGAATCAGGCCGAGCAAAGTGGTGTCGAAGGCGACGCCCAGACCGTCGGTCAGACTGTTGATCGAGTTTTTCAGCGCCTCGGGGTCCGCATTGTCACCCATCGCGAGCGAGCCGACGGCTGCGGAAAGCCCCATGACCGTACCGATGAACCCGAGGATCGGGATGGCCCAGAGGAAGACTTTGAGCAAGGAGTAGGAACCGGTGGAGCGGTTCGCATCGATTTCGGATTGGGTGGAGAGGAACGCGGCGGCCTCGCCGTTATCGACGCGCAATTCGAAGAGTTCGAGAGCCTTGCGGATCCGGTTGACGATGAGGCTGTCGCGCAGGATGAGCGGGATTTTGTAAATATTGTCGATGAATCCGCCGACATTCGAACTGTTGATTTCGCGGCCGAGGCGTTCGGGAAAAAGTTGGAGCAGGGTGGCTTGGGCCTGGTGCTGGTTTTTTTTCCACTTCATCACGAGCATGGCGATGCCCCAGACGAAGAGGAAGGTTTCGGCGTAGTTCACCCACCCGCGGTCGAGGAAGATCGCTCCGAGACGGTGGCCCCGCAGCGGAATCATGAGCAGCAGGATGCCGACGGTCCCACCGAGTCCAAAGAGCAGGCTTTTGACGAAATCCACGTTGGCGTGGTCTTTCTCCTCCCAGCCTTCGCGGCGCGGCCGCCCGGGATTGGTGGCGGCTGCGTGCTCCTCCGTTTTGGGGATCTGGAGACGGCCTTGGCAGGCGGGACACTGGACAATCTGGCCGAAGAGTTCCGGTGTGACGTCGAGGTCGGTTTTGCAGTGGGGACAGGAGACTAACATTGGTTCGGGGGCTGGTATTGTTTGGCTTCACCCATGCTGAAACGACTCATGCTTCACCGGAGGCAATAGCGGCCCATCCCGCTTTGGCAAGCAATATCCCGAGAAAGGTGAATGTCACTGCGCAATAATGCCTTGGCAAAGCGGGTGGGACGGACCACTGTTCCGAACCGCGCCGATGCGCGGCTGACTCAACCAGACACCCAACCAGACGATGCCCACTTCCATCCAATCTCTCGCCGGTCAGTTGCCGGCGCTCTTACGTACCTTCGGTTTCGCGGCAGTGCCGATGCCGCTCCTCAGACTGGCGCTCCTCAGCCTGGCCATGGCGGTCGTGCCGGCCCGCGCGGCGGATCTGCCGGCGCTCATTCCGATGCCAGTGAGTGTGACTTTGACCGGCGGGCAGTTCACGATCACTCCCGCGACCAAGGTGCTCCACACCAAGGGCGACGCCCGCCTGGCGGATGCGGCTGCCTATCTGGCGCAACGGCTGTCGCAGGCGTTTGATCGGAACATCGTCGCCGAGGCGACCGAGGCGACCGAGGCGCCGAGCGGGGCGATCCTCATGACCACGGCCGGAGCCGACGCCGCCCTCGGTGACGAGGGCTATGCGCTGGCCGTCACCGCCCAAGGTGCCGTCATCCGTGCGCCGCAGGCTGCGGGCGCGTTCTACGCTGGGATCACCCTGCTGCAATTGGCTCCGGCGGCCGCGTTCCGCGGGCAGGCGCTGGTTGAGGACAAGCTTGGGGGCGTACTCACCAAGCCCGCCCCCCGGCCCTGCGACGAGCCGAACATTTCGAGCGCCAAGCCAGTCGAGTCGCTCGCCGTGCCCTGCGCCACCATCACCGACCAGCCACGTTTCGCCTGGCGTGGGCTGCTGATCGACATGGCCCGGCACTTCTGGACGATCGAGGAGCTCAAGGCCTATGTCGATTACTTGGCGATCCACAAGCTCAACTCGCTCCAGCTTCACCTGACCGACTATCAGAACTGGTGCATCGAGATCATGAAGTTCCCCAGCCTGACGCCGGAGAAGGCCCTCAACGCGGCCGACCCGCAGCGCCTGGCCAACCAGACTTACGATGCGCTGGCACGGCACTATTACACCCAGGAGGAGCTCAGGGGCTTGGTCAGCTACGCGGCCAAGCGCTTCGTTAACATCGTACCGGAGATTGAGATGCCGGGTCATTGCGGTGCCCTGATGCAGGCGGGCCTGAATGTCGGCTGCACCATCGACGGCAAACAGGCCGGCGGCGGCGAAGTCTGCCCCGGCGACGACCACACGTACGTGGTGCTCCAGCACATCCTCGACGAGGTATTGGCGGTCTTCCCGAGCAAGTATATCCACATTGGTGCCGACGAGTGCGGCAAGGGCAACTGGGGCAAGTGCACCGAGTGCCGGAAACGCATGCAGGACGAGGGTCTCAAGAGCACCACCGAGCTGCACGGCTATTTCGTCGGGCGGATGAGCGACTACCTCCAGCAAAAGAGCCGCACGCTTGTCGGCTGGGACGAGATCCTCGAAAGCGGCGCCAAGACCGGAGCGATCGGCATGTACTGGCGCAGCGGTCAGGCTGACAAGCTGATCGCCAACGCCTCGCAGAACGGCCAACACCTGGTGATGACGCCGACCGCACACTGCTATTTCGATTTCGTTCAGGCGCCTAACAAGCAAAGCGAACCGGAGGGCTTCGGCGGAAATGTCATCACCCTGAAGACAGCCTACCAGCTCAACCCCATTCCGACCGAAGTGGCGAAGGTGGACCCAAAACTGTCGCTCGGCGTGCAGGCCAATCTCTGGGGCGAGCGGATGAAGACGTTCCCCCACGTGCTCTACATGACCTACCCCAGGGCCTGCGCCCTGGCCGAAGTGGCCTGGTCGCCCGACGGTCCGCGCGACTACGCCGGATTTTTCCAGCGGGTGAAAACGCAACTCAAGCGCCTCGACGCAGCCGGCATCAACTACCGCCAACCCACCGTGATCGACCAACCCGAGTAGGAATCGCCAAAGGGTGCCTTGATAGCCCATTTCCTGAGGATTCTCCCAGGCAGGGACCGTTTTCCGATCTGGCGTAACGTCTGGTATTCAATGGCTTACACCGGCAATTGACCGCAGATTGGGGCAATTTGCAAGGTCATTTTCCAGCGGTCCCGCATTCCGCCGCAACTTCCGGCAAGCCCAGTGTCAGATGGTGTCAGAAATTGCCAGGGAAATTGCTGGGTTGGTGCGCATGAGGGGCTAAAGAGCGGTTCGGAGAGCGGGCAAAACGGGGTTGGACCCTTTCCGCTCTTCGGCTGCAGACCGAAATGATCTGTTCTGCATGCACTGCCTCCGGCCGTGAGGAGGATTTTTTTAGATGCCGCCTTGCCTTTAGCCACTGGCTGTGGAATACTCTGCTCGTGCAATCCGCAGCCGTCATATCTGCTGACAATCTCGACTTCGCCTGGGACCGCCCTGAGACGGCAGAGTCGCTGCATCGCCGACTGGCCACCAGCACCGGCGCGGAGTGGCTGCGGACGGCGGCGTGGCTGATGCGGGAAGCGCGGGTGGAGCAGGTTTGGAAGTTCTTGACGCTCCGGCAGGTGGCGGACAGCTTTCCGCAGCTCAGCCCCATGCTGGGGCACCGCCGTCCCGTTTGGGAACATCTCCTTCGCTGTGCTCATGAACTGGGAAGACTCTAAATCCTGTACCCCGCTCAAGAGGGACTTCCTCCGGGCATGGTTCTCCCAAGAGCAGCGGTTTTTCCTCACGGGGGGCAGTGCCCTCGGCCTTTTCTATCTGGATCACCGCCGCTCCTATGATCTCGACCTGTTCACGAGCGAGGAGGTGGCTGGCAAAGAGGTTCAAAACCTCGTGAACAGAGTGGCAACCCAGATCGGCGCTGAATGTGCCGCGTTGAGAACCGCGCCGGATTTTCACCGCTTCAAGCTGACTCGCGGTGAGCAGCGCGAAATCGTGGATGTCGTGGTGGATCGCGCGCCTCAGTTGGATATTGAGAAAGCCAGTTTTGACGGCATCCGGGTAGATACACTCAGGGAGATCATCGCCAACAAGCTCACAACCCTACTCAGCCGCACGGAGGTGAAGGACTTGGTCGATCTCTATTTCCTTGAGCAAGCCGGGCACGACCTGCTGGCTGCCATTCCCGATGCCCAGGCCAAAGACGGCGGATGGGAGCACGCAGTGGTCGCCATGCTCCTCGACGGGTTGAACACCGACGAACTGCCCGGATGGATGATCCGCCAACTGGCTCCGGCCGATTTGGAGGCTTTCCTCCAAAGGCTTCGTTTGGCGATCTCCAATCTGGCACTGCCGCCTGCCTAGCAGGCTAGGCCATGATCGGGTTCTGTCTTCGATCATTGGGGCGATGTCAGGGTGTTGCGGCACCCATTCTTGAAGCCGCCGGATTCCTCCGGGCCGGACAGGAACCGCCGCCGGGATTGCTAGAAATTTGCTTTTCAAGGTTGGAGCGCATGAGGGGCTCAAGTGCGGTTCGGAGAGCGGGCGAATGGGGGTTGGCTTTGATTGCTAGAAATTTGCCTTTTCCTGCTAGGAATTTGGTTTTGACGGAGAGGGGAGGAAAGCCGCCGTTGGGCAGAACGGTCCGCGAGAATGGGTGGCGAATGAACGACCGTTCGGGGATTCCCATTCTCGTCTCATTCGCCGGACGCTTCGGAAGCGTCGCTGCCATTTTTCAGACAGCCTCTGAGGAATCAACTCGGCTCATTCTTCGCTTCACGTCAGCGCTTCGATGCGGAACACCACGGGCGTGCTGTTGACGCAATCGAGCGCCTCGATTTCCGTTAGAGCGGCCTGGAGCTTGCCGAAGGGGCAGGTGTGGAGCAGGAAAATCATGTCCACGAAATCGGCGTCCGGGTTGTCCGGGTTCACCGGCGAGTGGGTGCCGGAAATACCGATCCGGTGATCCGCCAGCAGGCGGGCGATTTCCGCAATCACCCCCGGCCGGTCAGTCACATCAAAGCGCACGTAGTAGGCGGTGGAGGTTTCTCCCACCGGGACCAGGGTGCCGGAGTCGGCATACGGCAGGAAGCCACGGTGATCGCCGGTATGACGCAGCGCGCGGGCGGCTTCCACCAGGTCTGCCACCACGGAGGAGGCAGTGGGGTCCTGGCCCGCGCCGCGGCCGTAAAACAGCGATTCCCCGGCGGTATCGCCATGCACCGCCACCGCGTTGAACACCCCGTTGACCGAGGCCAGGATGTGGGACTTGGGAACAAACGACGGCTGGATGCGGATCTCGACGGCGCGGTTGGCGTGCTCCCTGACCACCGCCAGCAGCTTGAGGACGTAGCCGAGGCTTTTGGCGAAGGCGATGTCCGCCGGGCGGACTTGTTCGATGCCGGAAACGTGGATGGCGGCCGGATCGATCGGAAACCCGTAGGCGAGGGTGGCGAGCAGCAGCGCCTTGTGGGCGGCGTCCCAGCCATTCACATCGAGGGTGGGATCGGCCTCGGCATAGCCGAGTGCCTGGGCTTCGGCAAGGGCCGCCTCGAAGGTGAGGGCGGCCTCGGTCATCCGGCCGAGGATGAAGTTGGAGGTGCCGTTGATGATGCCGGAAAACGAGCGGATGCGATTGCCGATGAACGAGTCCTGGACGGTGCGGATGATCGGGATCCCGCCCGCCACCGCCGCTTCGAAGTGGATCGGGGTGTTGGATTCCCGGGAAATGGCGAAGAGTTCGATGCCACGCTCGGCCAACAACGCCTTGTTGCCGGTGACCACCGGCTTTTTCGCCCGCAGCGCAGCGGCCACCAACTCGAAGGCATCAGTGGTGCCGCCGATCAGCTCGACGACGATGTGCACAGCGGGGTCATTGACGAGCACCTGCCAAGCGGTGGTGAATAGCGCGGCCGGCACCTCGCCGGTGGTGGCGCGGGATTTGGCGGGATCGCGGACGAGAATACGGGTGACTTCCAGGGTGATGCCGCCGCCGGTGCGGGAGGTAATCAGGTGGCCGTTGCGGGCCAGGGTGTTCCAGACCCCGGAACCCACGGTTCCGAAGCCAGCCAAGCCAATGCCGAGGGTGGAGCAGTTCATCACGGGCACAGCCTAGTGGATGGCGAACCGGATGACCATGAAAAAACCAGGGGGCCCAGGCAGGGGCCCTACACCAGGAACCGCTGCGTGAGAAAGTCGTCAAGAATGGGAAGAAAGTTCCTGATCCCCCGGCATTGACAGCGGCGGCATCTCGTGCCAGGGTGCCGTCCGTGCCCAATGGTCCGCCCCCTTCTACAACCCGTTTCCTGGCAGCGCATGGATGATGCGGTTGCCAAGGTGAGACGGCGCCTGCTGCACGCGGCAGCCTGCCTGCGTGAGGCGAAAGTGCCATACGCCGTGGTGGGTGGCAACGCCGTGGCCGCATGGGTCTCACGCATGGACGAGGCGGCCGTGCGCAATACCCGTGATGTGGACATCCTGCTCCGGCGCGAGGATTTGCCCCGCGCGATCCTGGCCATGGCACAGGCCGGCTACACCCACCGCAAAGTCGCCTCTCTGGGCGGCGGGGCGATGGATGTCTTTTTGGAAGGCCCCGAGGCGAAAGTCCGCGACGCAGTGCATGTGCTATTCGCTGGCGAAAGGGTCAAGGCTGATGCACCGGTGGCCAATGCTTCGGTGGACGAGGCCGAGGAAGCCGGGGATTTCCGTCTGATCTCACTGCCCGCCCTGGTGCGGATGAAGCTCTCCGCCTGGCGCGACAAGGACCGGATGCACTTGCGCGATCTGGCCGGTGTGGGACTGCTGGACCCCGCTCTCGCCGCCGAACTTCCGCCACTGCTGGCGGAAAGACTGGAGTTCCTCCTGGCCAATCCTGAAGAATAGTCGCGGATTGCCAGGAAATTGCTTTTCCAGGTTGAGGCGAATGAGGGCTGAAGAAGCCCTCGTACTGAAAGATCCGGATCACACTCACTTCGATAGATCCGGGCGGCTCAGGGCACGGGCCACTCGCTGCGGTCGATGAGGCGGTCGAAGGCGGCGGCTTCGGCCACGGTCGTCACCGGTGGACGGCGTTTGGCTGCCACTCTGGGAGCAGATTCGAGAGGCGATGGCATCCGCCAGCGCTTGACCCTCTTTCGCGGCGGAGATCGCCGGCTTGACTTTTTTGCCTTGCATCCGGGGTAAGAACTCCTCCTCTCGAATCGTAGATCATTTTCCATGCCCACCTCCCGCAGATTGACTCTCACCGGCGCTGCCCGCACCATCGTGCCGATGACCCGCGTCAGCGCCATCGAACCGTACCAACTGAAGTTGGAATGAGCCACAAGTTCGATGTCATGGTGGTTGGCGCGGGCGCGGCCGGCCTGATCGCCGCCGGCAGGGCGGCGGAGTTGGGTGCCAAGGTCCTGCTGCTGGAGAAAATGGAGCGTGCCGGGCGCAAGCTGCTGATCACCGGCAAGGGCCGGTGCAATCTCACAAACGACGCGCCGCAAAGCGAATTCCTCAAACACATCCATCCCAACAGCCGGTTTTTGCGACACGCCTTCACCCGGTTTTTCTCCCACGACCTCATCCGGCTGTTGAATGAGAACGGCTGCGCGACGACGGTTGAACGAGGAGCCCGGGTCTTCCCGACATCAAACAAAGCGGCCGATGTGGTCGCCGCCCTGATGCAATGGGTGCTCCGCAATCAGGTTGAAATCAGGTATCGACACAAGGTGGAAGGCATTGTCCTCAGCGAGGGTGGGATCGAGGGATTGAGAATTCACTCGCCGGCAGGGAGTGAGGTGCTTCGGGCGGACAACATCATCTTATGCACCGGCGGCAAGTCCTATCCGGCCACCGGCTCGGATGGCGATGGCTACCGGTTCGCGAAAACCATCGGACATACGATCGAAACACCCAGACAGGCGCTGGTGCCGCTGGAAACCGCCGGCGACACCGCGCAACGGATGCAGGGACTGAGCTTGAGAAATGTCAAGGCGGTGGTGTGGGTCGATGGCCGGAAGGCCAGGGAGGAATTCGGGGAAATGTCGTTCACTGAATTCGGGGTGTCCGGTCCCATCATTCTCACGCTGAGCCGCTTGGTGGTGGATGAACTGCGGAACAACAAGCGGGTCGAACTCGCGGTCGATTTGAAACCCGCGCTGGATGAAACCAAGCTGGACAACCGGCTGGTCCGCGATCTCCAGGAATATGGGAAGCTGCAAATGGACGGCATCTTCCGCAAGTGGCTGCCGGCCCCCATGATCCCGGTCTTCCTGGAAAAGACGGGTATCCGAGGCGGCAAGGCGGGGCATCAGGTTACCGCCGCGGAGAGGCGCAGGATCCTGCTGCTGCTGAAAGACCTCAGATTCAACCTAACCGGCTGCCGACCGTTCAAGGAGGCCATCATCACCGCCGGAGGCGTGGTAACAACGGAGATCCAAGCCACGACCATGGAGTCCAAGCTGGTTAGAAACCTCTATTTCGCCGGGGAACTCATCGATCTGGATGCGGACACGGGAGGGTACAACCTTCAGATTGCCTTCTCAACCGGCTGGCTGGCGGCCGAGGCCTGCATGAAATCCCGCTGACCCGGAATCGGCACGGGCGATTTGTTAGGCGGTTTTCCGCCGCGCCTCACTGACGACCCATTGAAGAGGAAGTGTCAAAGGAGGTGTCAGTAAGAGGAAGTGTCAGAGACGCTCTTTGTTTTCCGTCAATCGATCCTGACCTGCAAATTCCGCGCACTCCAGAGCACTCCCGCCGCCCCTGCGCCCGCGCCCCGCATCTTGCGCGCTCCGCTCGTTCGCTTCGCACTGAAACGCTCCCGGCACGCCTTGAACACCCCATCCACAAAACCACGACTCCCGATCGCCACCCCATCCGAAAAATACCGCACCCGGTACCGCAACATCTGCCGCATCAGCAAATCGCGCCGACGTTCCAGTCGCTTCTTCTCTTCTTCCGCCACCTCCTTGCTAATGCCCTTGCGCACCACTTTCACCTGCAACTTCCCGTCCGCATCCACCTCCTCCCGCAGTTTCTCGATCCCTTCCGCCAACAGAATCATCCGGTACTCCTTGCTCACCGCACCCTTCCAATGCCGCGCGTCGGCACCGTAGCCCTTGTGCGCCATGATCGCCCGCACCAGTCCGCCGCGAGCCTTGGCACCGTGCCCCTTCGCGCCGCCACCCATTGCCTCGCCGTAGCTGCTCCATCGGTATTCCGCCGGATCGGTCACCATTCCGGCCCGAACCGGGTTCAGGTCGATATACGCCGCCATCGTCCGCGACGCGATCCCTTCTTCCACCAACACGCTCTTGAACCGGCTTTCCCACAGTGCCCCCGTGCGCAGGTGTTGGACATTGAACCATCGCGTGAAGCGTGCCAGCAGCGTCTTCATGAACTCGCCCAGATCGTGCATCCGGTAGGTGAAACGCTCGTGGATGGCGGCTACGTATGATTCGTCCGCCAACCCCTGCCCGACCGCTTTGCGCGCCTCCCGCAACTCCCTGGCCACCAGGCCCACCTCAACCTCGTTGTAGAGCGCCCGGAGGCGTTTGAGCAGCTCCGCGTCGCTCAGCCCGCCGGCGGGCATTGGCGGCACCTCCAGCAGGATATGGACGTGGTTGCACATCAGGCAATAGGCCAGCACCCGGCAGCCGGAGAAGTTCTCATACATCCGCATGAACGTGCGGAACTTCTCCTTTTCCTCAGGTCCGAAGGCCAGCCGTCGTTCCACCACCCGCGTCACGCAGTGGTAGATCACGGGGCGTTCGGTCGAGTCCTTCCAGGGGGCCAGCCAGCGCGCGCGTCTCATGGTTTCAGGAATTGGTAAATGGTTACGGGGTGGTCGATGCTCTTTTCATTGATGTGGCGGGAAAATCCCGGCGTCCCGGCAGCAATCCTATCCCGGATTGAGCCACCGTCAAGAGAAATCTGCGATAAGCTCTCTGTCACCTTCTCGTGAGCAACTGCTGGCGGAAAGACCGGAGTTCCTCCTGGCCAATCCTGAAGAATAGTCGCGGATTGCCAGGAAATTGCTTTTCCAGGTTGAGGCGAATGAGGGCTAAAGAGCGGCTCGAAGGTTTGATTCACCTACCCCGCCGGCGGGCTCCGGCTTCGCCTGCGTCCAAAACGACTCCGATCCTTCGGCGTTTTTCAAGGTCGAACGGAGGCTTTGACGGCGGCGGAAGAATTCGATTGGTTTCATTCCAGGTGCCGGCGTTCAGCCTTTCGGCGCGGCTGGCGGGGTTTGGGTGGTCGGCGGCTTGGGCTTTGGCGGCGGCGGCAGGCCCAGCAGCTGGTTCTTCCGTGCTTCCGGCAGGTCGGATGCGGTGATCCAGGAGGTGGCGGCCGGCTTGTCCACATTCAGCCAGGTGCGGGCGACGGAAACGGTCTGGCTGAGCCGCTGGGTGGGGTCCGCCACGCTCTGGGCCCAGACGATGGCGTCGCCGGGGAAATTGGTGGCAATCGCACGGGCAAAACTGCTGGCGGCCTTGTCGCGCACCGGGCCGACCGGCAGGGAATCCACCCATTCGGCGGCGGCATCCGGGGCGTAGCTGCCCCAGGTCCGGGCGATTTGGCCGACGGCGTTGTCGCGCGCCGTGCCCGGGGGGAAATTTTCCGCCCATGAGGCCGCCGCGTAGGGGTCGATATTCGCCCACTGCGACAACACGGCCATGGACCCCCGTTGCTGGGCGTCGCCTGCGGGCATGCCGGCCACCGCGGTGGCGGCCTCCGCCGGTGAGTTGGCCGCCCAACTGGAGGCCATCGAGGTGAACACCCGGTCGCGTTGGGAACCGGCCGGCAGCGATTGGACCCATTCGGCAGCGGCGTAGGGATCGGTGGCTCCCCATTGTCCGGCGATCCGGCCGAGCAGGTCGTTGCGGTAGCCTTCCGGGAAACTTTGCAAATACGCCATGGCGCCGGGGGTGTCGGCGCGCATCCACTGGAGTCCCACCCGGCTCAGGGCGGCCATCCGGTCGGTGCTTTCCGGGAGGTCGCGGATCCAGTCGATGGCAGCGCCGATGTCGGTTTCGCCCCAGGCAGCGGCGGCCATGGCGATCATTTCATTACGGGTGGTCCCCATTGGCAGTTCGCTGGCGAAGGCCGCCGCCTGGGCCGGGTCCACGCGCACCAACTGATTGGTCACCCCCCGGACGGCATTGCGTTGGCCGGCACCGGCGGGCATCGCCATCGCCCATTGGGCGGCGGAGCCCGCGTCCACCTTGGCCCAATAGCCGCCGACCATGCCCAGCGCATCGTTTTTCAGACTGCCGGAAGGCAGGTTGCCGATCAGTTGGGCGGCGGCGACCGCATCCTGACCCACCAAGGTCGAGACCATGCCCTGCATCACGCCGCGCTGGATGGTGCCGCGCGGCAACCCGGAGAGCCAGGCGAAGGCCCCCTGTGGGTCCGTTTTGGCCCATTCCTCACCCACGGCGCGCAACGCGGTCATTTTGAGAGGCTCGTCGGTGACGGCAAAGGCGGCATCGGCAGCGGCCTGGTGATCACTCCTGGCCCACTTGGAAAAGACCCGGCTGTAGGCTTCCGCACGGACCTTTGGCGAACCCAGGCGGTCGATCAGCGCGAGCGCCTGGGTGAAATCGCCGGTTTTGATCAGTTCGTCGATCTGGGCTTCCTTGGGATTGCGGGCATCCGCCTTGGCCTTGGTCCGGGCGGCAGCGCCGGGACTGTGACCGGGTCCGTTGCCGACGGCCGCATCGCCGCCCGCCGTCGCAGGACTTCCGGAGGCATTCGTTTCAGCAGGGGCGACCGGTGAAGCGGATCCACCCCAGATCACCCGGCCTGCGGTGAGCCCCAAGCCGATCCCGAGCACCGCCAAGGTCCCGGTGCCAAGCAGCTGGCGTGTCTTCATCCGGGAGGATACGCCGCGCCGGGCCGGACATTTCAGATGGCCAGGAAATTGCTGATAGTTTGGTGCGCCCGAGGTTTCCACCGTGACTTTGGCCGGCCGGGGTGAGGAAAGAGTCAGGGTCCCATCCAGGGTGGTTCCTCCAGACCCCGGGTTGGCCACTACCACGTTGAGTTGCGAGGGAATCCTTGCGGCATAGAGATTTTGCTGGTCGACCAGAAGACCCCAAAACAGCGGGAAACCAGAGCCCGCAGGCGCAGCCGCCTCAGAACCGCAGCAGTTGGCGCAGCGAGTCGCAGATGGATTCCGGGGTGGGGCGGTGGGAGGCCCACAGTTTGGGATGGTAGGGGACCGGGGTGTCGCGGGAGTTGAGCCGCTGGGGCGGGGCGTCGAGCAGATTGAAGCCGTGTTCGGTGACCAGCGAGACCACCTCGGCGGTGACGCCGCCCCACGGGAACGACTCGCCCACCGCAAGCAGACGGCCGGTGCGGGCCACCGAGGCGAGAATGGTATCGAGGTCCAGCGGTTTGACCGAGCGGAGATCGACCACCTCGATTTCCCAACCGTCGCGCTGGAGGCGGTCGGCGGCGCGGACCGCTTCGTGAACCATGGCGGAGTAGGCGACGACGGTGGCGTGTTTGCCGGGCCGGGCGATCCGGGCCTGGCCGATGGGCAGGTGTTCGTTGTTGATGGTCTTCGCCTTGAGCCAGCGGTAAAGGAACTTGTGCTCGCAGTAAACGACCGGATCGTCCAGCGCGACGCCATCGATCAGCATGTGATAGGCGTCCGAGACGGTGGCCGGGGTGAGCACGATCAGCCCGGGATACTGGGCGTAGATTCCCTCCATGCTCTGGCTGTGAAACGGGCCGGAACCGGGGGTGCCGCCGGAGGGCAGGCGGACGGTGATCGGGATCGGCACGCCGGTACGGTAGTAGTGGGTGGCGGCCTGGTTGACGATCTGGTTGAACGCGATCGACGAGAAATCCGCAAACTGCATTTCCACGATCGGGCGTAAGCCCTCGATCGCCGCCCCCACCGCCAGGCCGATCATTGCGTCCTCGGCAATGGGGGCGTCGAAAACCCGGCCCGGAAACAGCGCCGCGAGGCCCTTGGTGGCCTTGAACGCGCCGCCGAAGGTGGCGATGTCCTGGCCGTAGAGAAAGACCCGTTCGTCGTCGCGGAGGAGCTTTTCCTGTGCTTCGCGGATGGCATCGATGTAGGTGACACTCACAAGCTGAGGGGAAAACGGGTGGCAATGGCGGACCAATCCTCGCGGTAGGGATCGGGGGCGGATTCTTGCTGGGCCTGGGCCACGGCACGCTGGACATCCTCGGCCGCCTGATCGCGCCAGACGGCGATTTCGTCGACGGTGGCGACGCCTTTTTCCACCAGTTGGCGGATGCCGATTTCGAGGCAATCCCGGCCGTAGTGGCTTTGGCGGGCGGTCTGCGGGACGTAAAAGGCGTCATCGTGCTCGCCGTGGCCGGACAGCCGCAACAAGTGGGCGACGATCATCTGCGGGCCGCCGCCGACGCGTGCCCGGCGCACGGCCTCGCGGACGACCGAGGCGCAAGCGAGCAGGTCCGTGCCGTCCACCGACCAGCCGCGGACGCCGTAGCCGCTGGCCCGTTCCACCAGATCCCCGGCGGCAAACTGGCGGGAGTTGGGGGTGGAATAGGCAAACTGGTTGTTGGCCACCACCAGCACCAGCGGGAGTTTCTCGACCGCGGCGAGGTTGAGCGCCTCGTGAAAGGCCCCGGTGGAGGTGGCTCCGTCGCCGATACAGGTGGCTCCCACCGCGTCTTGCAAACAGCCCTTCATCCGCCTCGCGAACAAGATCCCCGCCACCACCGAAATCTGCGCGCCCAAGTGGGAAATCATCGCCGGAACTCCCTCCTGCGGCCGGCCGCGGTGGACATTGCCGTCCCGGCCACCCATCGGACCTTCCACCGACCCCAGGTAGGTGCGGGTGCAATCCAGCATCGTTTCGCCGAAGGCGGTGCGCCCGGCTTGGTCGCGGATCAGCGGGCAAAACACGTCCTTGCCGCGGATCAGGGCGGTGCCCAGGGCGGCACTGACGGCTTCCTGGCCCTTGCCGAGATAGACGCCGCCGACGATTTTCCCCGCCTTGTAGAGGCTGGCCAGCTTGCTTTCCAGCACGCGGGCCACGAGCATCGAACGGAATGCCGACCTCAGGAAGTCCCGGTCAACAGCGAGTTCGGCAGCGGCAGGTGGCTGGTCCAAGTTCGGCACGGGCAGAGGGTAGAACCATGCGGCGGGAAACTGCAACCGCATTCCGCCGCAGGGGCGGATTTTCAGGGTTTCCGGTGGTTTGGCACAGCCCAGCCGCTGAAACACTGGGAAACGGGCATGCTTGCTCTTCGTTTCAAATTCAATACTTGGAATTCAGCGCTTCTTTTTCCGCCCTATTGGGCCGGAAAAAGCTTCAGAGGCTGTCTTGAAAATATCCAAGGGCAGGGACCCGACCTCCGGGCGGTCCGCGAGAATGGCAGGCGAATGACCGCCCATGGGGTGACGGTCCGGCTTTTCATGGGATGATTCATTCGTATCTCATTCGCCGGACCGTTGCGGAGAACGGTCCCTGCCATTTTTCAGGCAGCCTCCCAGATAGGGCTGGGCGAGGGCCGAGAAATCCAGCCCTGCGAGGCCACCCTCGCAGAGTTCGGTCATGCGCCCGGAGACGGCTTGGATGGCCGGGGTGGCCACGCCGGCGGCAGCGGCCAGGTCCAGCGCGTAGCGGCTGTCCTTGCGCATGTTATCTAACGAAAAATGGGTTTCAAATTCGGCGGCGGCCATGGTGGGCAGCTTCATTGCCGCCAACGGCGAGGCGCAGGCGTTTTCCGCGACAGCTCCCGTGAGGCACTCGGCCGAAACCCCGTGGTGGGTGCTGATCGCCAGCGCCTCGGCCAGGGCCTGGACGGTGCATGCGGAAATCAGATTGGTGGCCAGCTTCACCACCGTGGCCGCCCCCACTCCGCCGCAGGGCAGCAGGTTGCGCGCGGTTACCCGCAGATAGGGTTCCACCTGCTTGAGCCACTCCGCGTCGCCGCCGGTGTAATAGACCAACTGCCCGGAGGCCGCCGCCAGTTTGCTGCCGGTGAAGGGCACATCCAGAAACCCGCAGCCGCGTTCCGCACAAACCGCCGCCAGCCATTGGGTGGTCGGTAGATCGACGGTGGCGTGATTGAGCACGATCTGCCCCGGGCCGAGGCCGGCGGCGAGCGCGGCGATCACCTCCCTGACAGCGGGGGCGTCTTTCAGATAGATGGAAATGAGGCCCGCCCCGGTGGTGGCGGCGGTGGCGGTGGCGGTTTCGCCGGCCAGTCCCTTGGGCGTGCGGTTCCAGCATCGCACCTGCCAGCCCGCCTCGCGCAGGCGGGCACTTGCGCGGGAGCCGATGATGCCGAGCCCGAGCACCGCCACCGGGGTGCTTTTGGGGAGGGGCGCAGTCATCTGCGCTGGAGTGAGAGTTCCGCCAGTTCCGCGGCCTTGCCGCTGATTTCGGTGATTTGTTGCTTGGTGGGCTCCTCGCCTTTATTGATCACCATTTCACTGCGCAAACCGGAAAGGATGTCTCGCATTTCGAGGAAGTTCGCCCGCTCGGAGATCGATGGGTGCAGTCCGGCGACTGATTCGGTGTAATAGTCGGCGATGTCCTCGCGCATCACTTTGGTGGCGCGTTCGGCGGAGAACTGTTTCTCCACGGCGGCCGTGGCGACCTCCAGCGCCCGGATCCACCCCCCTAACGAAATCAAATGGGCGAGGTCCGCGTCCTTGAGCCGGACCAGTTCAAACTGCACATCGTCCTGCATCGCGCTGAGTTCGGTCTTGAGTTGCTCCACCTCGCCCTTCTTGGCGTGTTCGCGCATGGGTGCGGCGTGGCGGTTTACCCGGTCGCCGATGCCAAGGGCCTTGCCGTAGTCGGTCATGGTCGCGGCGAGATTCTCCACCTTGTCCATTTGTCCGGCCTGGACCACGAGGAACCCGTCGGCGATCAGGAAGCCGAGTTCCACCGCCCAGTTGACCCGGTCCATGGGTTTTTTTTCCGGCATTTTCCGTTCCACATCCGCCAACGGGATGGGCATGAGGAATTGAAGGGTTTCGAAGAGCTTGGCGATCGATGGTGCGGTGAACTCATTGATTGCCAGTTCCTCGCGGACGTGGGCTTCATCGATCAAGTCTGCGGGCACTTCGGGTTTGTCCGCCTTTGCAGCGGGTTTCGCTGCGTTTTCAGCGGGTGCTGGCGAGGATCCGGGATCCTCCGCGAGGGCGAGGGAACTCCAGGTCAGGCAGCCTCCGGCAATCAAAATCACGATTGGTTTCACGGCCTGAGGGTGCCACACTCCGGGGATCTCCGCAACTCCTCATTTTGGCCACGACGAGGAACCAGGCGGGCCCCGCCTCCGGGCGGAACGGGGGGATCGGCCCGGAATTCCTAGGATATTCCGGCCACAGCACCGGTGCCCGTAGGTAGCTCGCAGGTTATTAACAATGGGTTAGGGTGCGGAAATTGGGGAAATTTCGGAAAATCAAAGGGAATTTTGCCGTCCGGGACTAGGTCTTCGGCTTTCACCGTCCCCGCGGCAAACAACCTGTCAATATTTTGTGGATAACTTCTTGATCAGTTCATAACACACTAAAAAACAGGTAGTTACGCTAGATCGGCGAGTGAACGCAGCCCCGCGCCCTTGAACGCCCGTTTGAAGCCGGATCTTTAATTTGTTGTTTGAGCGCCATCCGGGGGTTGGCGCGTGCGATGGGCGGGTGGCACGGCAAAACCCCGGTAGTTGGCGGGTTTGTGGGATTTTCACCATGTTATTCACATGCCGCCGATGGTGATCACGGGGGCGGTCACGGGAGTCCGACGCCGACGCGAAAGAACGCCGCCGGTTCGGTGGCTGGATCGGCATGGGTCTTGATGTGGTCATCCCCGGGAACCATCGGGCCGACGGCGGTCCATGACCCCGGGGCGGAGGGGTCGGTGGATTTCCACACCTGATAGACCCGGCCGCTGCGGGTGGGATACTCGATCACGAAGCCGCCCGGTCCAGCCGCTTGCGCGGTGGCGGTGAAGCGGCTCTGTGGATCGGTGGGCACCGTCAGGGCGAGGTACTCGTCCCAGTTGGAAGCGCCGTCGCCATCGGGGTCCGCGGTTTTGGCGGATTGTGATTCGTCGGCGAGAGCGGCGGCATCGAGATAGCTGGCGAGCCACAGCCAGTATGCCTCCGGTGCTTTTGAGAGTCGGACGTTGTCGAGCGCCTCGGTTTCGCTGTAATTGATCCACTCCGCCCGGATGGCGAGCATCGTCACATCGCGCATGATCGTGTTGAACTCCTCCGGCGTCACGCCGAAGGCCACGGGGTTGAGCGCGAATTCGTAATGGTTCCATTGTCCGAGCGTGGGCGGGGCGGTGATCTCGTGCATCATGGTCCCGTGGACGGAAATGACGGCCAGCATCGTTCCAGGCTCGAGCAGAGCGGTTCCCGAGATAATCTTGAGATCAAAGGCGACCGATTCGTAGCCCCGCCAGTCACCGGCCCATGCCGCGGGGCTGAACCAATGGGTCAGGCTGTATTCGTCATCGACGGCGATGCAGCCGCCCGGGTTGCCATCGTCGCGGTAGGCGGGCGGCGAGGTCAGTAGCCCCCATTCGGTGCTGGAGCTGATCCTGCCGCCCTTGCGCCAGCCCTCCCCATCGCTGTCAAACTCCGAGAGATGTTCGGGAGGGGTGGTGGTGGGAGTGCCGGATGCCAACAGGCTCACATCGTCCAGGCCGGTGGTGTCATTGCCGTTGATCAAATCGCCGACGATGGTGAGGTGGGCGACGTTGCCGATGACGGCGTCGAACTCCGCTTGGGCGACGCCGAAGGTTTCCGGAGTAAGGTCGATGGTGTAGGGCGACCACGTGGGGTAGGGAACGGGCGGGCTGAGGGTCAGGGTCGCGCCGTTGAAACCGTAGATGGTGATGACCGGCGGATAGCCGGCGGTGGAGTTGCTGTAGAGTTTGAGCATGAACTTCAGGCTTTGGAAGCCGCGCCAGTCGCCGGACCACGCATCCGGCGAGCAGAACCGGGCGGTTCCGGTGCCCTCGTCATGGGAGGTGATCGCGGCACCGGTGAAGCCACCGGTTGCGTCCCAGCCGAGGGTGGCTCCATCGAACACCGTCCAACCCTCGGCATCGCCGCCAAACCGCGAGGTCAGACTGGTTTCGAAAACCCGCGGCACCACCGGACCGGTGGCCAGAATCACATTGTCCAACCACAACAGGTCGTTGCCGGTGTCAAACTCGCCCTTGATCTGGACCTTGTTGACGTAGCTCATGACGCTCTGGAAAGTGGCCTCGTCCACGCCGAAGGTGGCGGCGGTGAGCGGCACCACGATGTGCTCCCAGGCGGCCTCGGTTAGAACGGTGCCCCAGGTGAGCACGGTTCCATTTGCTCCGAAAATCTGTACCAGCTCGGCTCCGCCCACACCGGAGCCGTTGGATTGCCATTTCATATCGAAGCTCAGTTCCGCGAAGTTGCTCCAGTTGCCGGCCCACGAATCCGGGGACGCCACCCGGAAGGTCCGCCCGTCCTGCCAGTCGTCGCCATACAGACAGTAAAGCGGAACACCCGCGATGTTCGGCGTGAGCGTCACGTCATCGACCGGTTTCCAGCCATTCACGTTCACGCCCTCCTTCACCGCCCCGGTGAAAGTCTCGACGAGGTTCTGGCTGTGGACGGTGACCGGGGTGGCGGTCAGTCGCACGTTGTCGAGGCCCACCGTTTCGCTGGCGGTGCTGAACTCCGCCAGGATCCGCACCTCGGCCACATCGGCCATGATGCCATCGAAGGTGGCCTGATCCACCCCGAACGACTGGGGGTCGAGGCTCACCTCATAGTGGGTCCAGGTCCACAGTGGTGTCGGGCCGTGCCAGGTCATGGTCGCGCTGTCCGCCCCGGCGATCACCACCATGGCGGCGCGATCGGTGTCGGCGTAGTGGCGGCTGGTGATGGCAAGGTCGAACTTGAGTGCCCGGTAGGCCGACCAGTCGCCGGCCCAGGCGGATGGCGACAGGAGGTGCCACTCACCACCCGGACCAGTGGCTTTCAGGTAGGCTCCGGTGGCCCCGCCGGTGGCCTGCCAGGCGAGGGTGGTGCCGGCGTCGCTGGCCCGCCAGTTCTCGGTGTCAACGTCGAATCCGCTGGTTTGATCGGTTGCGGCGGTCGCGTCCAGATTGGCAAGGCGCAGCAGGCCGGCCGCAAACAACAGACCACGGATGAAGAATTGCGCTTCCATAATCGTTTGGGGGTTGGGGAGGATGCGGAGGATGTGAGCCACAACCTGGGGAATCGCCGACCAGACTAATGTCTCGCCCCGACAGGCCAACCAAAATCGGCTGGAAATCCGTATTTTCTGCTTTCCCGCGCCGAGTGGGGGGGGGCTCACTTCAACGGGTCCTGCGGCTCTGGTAGGACAGCGCCAGGCTGGTGGCCACCCAGCAACCGCAAACCACCGCCAGCAACACTGCGGTGCAATAGCGGAGGGTATCCACCTCTCGCCCGGAATCGGTGATGGGTTCCCGGCCGGTGTCTTCCTTTTTCGCCCCGGCAAAGGGGAGGGGTTTTTTCAAGGCGAGGAAAATGTTGCGGTATTCGGTGTTGCGATAGTCCTGGCGGAAGGTTTCGGCTTCGCGGACCATCAGGTCGATCCGGTCGTTGACGAAAAACTCGGAGGCCGCCCGCGCCTTGGGATCATCCGGCCATACCTTCATGGTTTCCACTTCCAGTTTCCCGCCGGATTTGGCGATGCGGACAATCCTTTCCACCAGGTTCAGCGCCTCGTCCGCATCGGTGGCACCGGCGGCCAGCAAGCGCCTGACGCCCTCCTTGAGCAGCTCGAACCGTTCCAGGTCCTGAGGCGTGGTTGGCACTCCGGTTTCGGCTTCCTGGTCCAGTACCGCATCGACCCGGCGTTGCAGGCGGATGCGTTCGACTTCGAACGGATTGCGGGTCGCCTGGGTGACGACCATGCCCTCGTAAGCGTAGCGCAGCGGCATCACGGCGGCGGGTACCGGGGATCCGCCGCGTTCACGGGTGAATCCCGCGTTTTCGAAGAGTCCCCGGTTCATTTCCCGGTAGGGCACCAGGGCCCCGGCGAGCAGCATTTGGGGTACCAACAGCAACGGCACTGCAGTCAGCGCCGCCCGCTCGGTTTTCACCAGCGCGGACACCAGCAGCGCCATCGCCGTGCCGGTCATGGCGGTGAGGGTCATCCACAGCCAGTGCTCCATCAGCATTCCGTGGATTTCCAGGAAATAGCTGCCCACCAGCACGTACACCAGGCATTGGGCGGCGGCCACCACTCCCAATGCGGCGAACTTCGCCGCCACATAGGACCACGCGTTTTGCTGGCAGTTGCGCTCCCGCCGCAAGACCGGCCGGTCCCGCAGAATCTCCGTCGCCGAGTTGGTCAGCCCCAGAAACATGGCCACCGTCACGCTCAAAAACAAATACGCCGGAATGTGCAGCGCGGAGGAAAACGCATACTCACCCGTCGGCGACGCCCGGAGGGTGATCGACACCAGCGCGGCCAACACCGGTGCCTCAATGCACAGGCTGTAGATGGTGCCGCGGCTGCGCATCTTGGATAACAGCGAGCGGAACAAATGGGTGGCGAGCACGGCCAGAATTCGCCGCAGCCGCCGCTCGGGTTTCAACGGCACCGGCAGCCCCGCCACCGCCCCCACCTCGCTCAAGCGCGAAACCGGACCCGGATCGGGTTGCAGCGAACGCACCAGCGCCACCGTCTCGAACCGATCCTGCCAGAACGCCGGCGGAAACCGCCGCGCCGCGCCCGTGCTGAAACTCCCGCCGATCGCACTCAGCGGGGTCTCCATCACATCAAACACGAAATCCGCACCCAGCGCCCCGGCACCCTGCATCCCCGGATGCACAATCCCCAATTCCTCGCAGGCCTCGCGGAAATACTCCACCAACCCGGCCGGCGTGCCGAAATAGGGCACGCAGCCGCCGGCATCCAACAACAGCACCTTGTCGAACAACCGCAGCACCACCGATCCCGGCCGGTGCAGTGAGGCGATCACGATCTTTTCCCGGGCCAGTGAGCGCAGGGTCTCCGCCACATGCTCCGAGTCCTTGGAAGACAGGCCGGAGATCGGTTCATCAAACAGGAAGACCTCCGCCCGGCTGCCGAGATCCAGCCCCAGATTCAAGCGGCTCCGTTCGCCACCCGAGAGCGATTTGTCCCCCGCCTCGCCCACCCGCCGCCCGGCGATCCCCTGGAGTCCCAGCTCCGCCAGCGCGCTGTCCACCCGCCGCTCGTGCTCCGCCAGGGTCAGCCCTGGGCGCCGGATCGTCACCGCGTGCCGCAGATGCTCGCGCACGGTCAACTGCGGGTTGAGCGCGTCTTCCTGCGGCATGTAGGCGATAAACGGCACCAGCCGCTCGCGGTGCTCGTAGAGTCGGATGCCATTGAGTTCCACCTTGCCGCGGGTGGGCTTCAACTGCCCGGAAAGCACCGATAGCAGGGTGCTCTTCCCGCTTCCGCTCGGGCCGATGACGCACAGCATCTCGCCGCGCCTCACCTCGAAGTTGATTTGGTCCAGTGCCCTAGCTCCGGGCGGGAAGTCCTGCACCAGATCCTCCACCACCAGCGACTCGATCTGCGTCCGTTCCTCATCGAGAAACCCCTCGCGGAACCGGCACCTCACCGCCTGGCTGCCGGAAAGCCGGATCAGCGCCCCGTCCCGCAGCACCGCCTGCCCGCGCACCGGTTGCCCGTCCACCGCCACCGGTCCCTCCGCCGCCCTCACTTGCAACACCCCTTCGGCTTTCTCCGCATCGTAGCGGATGAACAACACGCAGCGCGGTGCCAACAGTCCGCCTAACAACAAATCCCCGCTTTTCAGGGCCTCCGGATCATTGGATACCAGATATTCCTGCCGGTCACCCGTCAGCCGGAAACGCCTCCCGGATTGGGCCACCCGCCGCCGCAGCTCGTTGATCGAGCAGCTTACGCCATCTACCTCGCCGAGCCGTTCGTGGTTCCAGCAAAGGACCGCATCACCCTGGCGCAGCAGACTGCGGGTTCCGACATGAAGGTTGGAATCCTTGAGTGCCTCCACTTCCGCCACCAGCCCGAAGCTCACCCGTACGGTGCTGGAACGGCTCCTCAGCCGTTCGGCCACCAGCCCGCTTTTGCTGGGCTCGAGGTAAACGGATGGGGTCATCCCGGTGCGCTTGGTATTCAGGAAAAACATCAAGTCCTCGTAGCTCAAGGTCCAGCCCGGTACGACCAATGGCTGGCGCTCCCGCACCCGCAGAAAGGCCCCCTTTTCAAGGGCCCTCCCCCGCACCCACAACGGTGCGCCGCCGGTGTTTCTCACCAATACCAGGTCCCCGGTCCGGTAAACCCGGAATTCCTGCCCGACCGCCACCGCCAGCGGCGGCAATACCACCTCCGCCTCCTCCCCGCCGAACACCAACCGTTCGAAGGGCAATCCCTGGGTTTCTGATTCCTCTCCTCCCGAACGCATTTCCCGCAGGATCGCCGCCCCGTAGTCCGGCCGACCCAGCCGCCGCATGAAAACATCAAACGCCGCCCAACCCCGCTCGGTCCGCCCGGAGGCGTCCACCAAGGTGAACAATTGCAGTCCCACCGCCAGCTTCCCCGCGTCATCCAGCTTCTCTTTCAGCTCCGCCGAGACCGACTGCAGCGGCCGCGGATTGCGCACCGCGCGTTGCAAACGCCGCCGCAACCATCCGTGATCCACCTCGGAAAACGCGCTGCGGAGCAAATCCAGGATCAGCTCGGCTTCCGCCGGACTCAGCCGGTCGTCTAGCGTCGCAAACGCCGCAAACGCATCCACCAGCGCCCCCACGTGGGCATCCGTCCCCGGTCGCAGCGCCCGCATCCGGGCGATCCCCGGCATCACGCGCAGCCACCGCCACTGCACCCAATGCAGCGGATCGAACTCCGGTTTCCAGCCTTTCAATCGCCATTCCACGCGCCCATCCATGCCAGATCCGCGCCCGACCGGCAAGGCTTTCCAGACATTCCCTTGGATGCCTGCAGCAAGTCCGCCAGTCAACAAAGGACCAGCGAAGGGTGGAACGCGACAATCTAACAATATCGAATATGGCCATACGACCTCACCCACGAAGTCACCCAACCCCCACCTTCAAATCCCGAGCACTCCAGATCGCCCCCGCCGCCGCGCCCCCCCCCGCATCTTGCGCGCCCCGCTCGTCCGCTCCGCGCTGAAACGCTCCCGGCAGGCCTTGAACACCCCGTCCACAAAGCCCCGGCTTCCGATTATCCTCCCGCCGCCGCCTTTCCGGCCAAGTCCGCCGACTGCAACCCCCTTCAAAATGCGGGCTTCCGCAAAAAAGGGGTTTCCTTTTGGGATTTAGAGCGTACTATACCTCGCCCCCGCTGGTCTTGGCCAACCAGGGGCATCCCGCATTCCACCATGTCCGAACAACCGAACTCCCCGAAATCGAATCCCCACAACCGCAGCACCGGCGACCCCGGTGGTTTCAACTGGCGCTTGTTGGTGCTGCTTTCCGTGGCTGCCCTCATCCTCGGCCTGGCCTTCATCAAGAACCCGCTAGGCAGCAGTGAAACCAGGGACCTGACCTACTCGGAGTTCCGCACCTACTGGGACCAGGGCCGGATCCTCACCGATGACGAAGATCATCCGCTCTCCGTGATCACCACGGATAGCTATCTCAATACCAAGATTTCGGGGGCCATCGCCCCGGAACTGAAAAAATCCGCCTCCTCCCAGGAACTCGTTTCCCGGTTCTCCGTCCCGGTCAACCTCGACCTCCAGCGCGATGAAATCAACGACCTCCTCGGTGACCGGTTGCGGATAGAGACCCAGATTCCGCCCCAGCCACCCGTTCCGGGCGCGGAAGCCGACGTCCCCCAGCCCGCTCCCACCGGACCGGCCAGCGAAACCCTCACCCTCGCCGAGTTCCGCCGAGCCCTCGCCCTCGGCCAGGTCCAGTTCAACGATGACACCAACCCGCTGCGCATCCTCGCCTCCAGCGGCTCCTCCCAGGCGCAGATCGTCGGCTCCCGCAAGGTCATCACCAACCAAGAGCCCGCCAAAGACGCCAAGGGCAAGGAACTCAATCCCACCCCGTTCGTCGTCGTGGTGTCCGTGCCAATCCTCGGCGACGACCTTCGAAAACTGCTCCAGGACAAGGCCATCTACAAGGTGGACAAGGATGTTTTCGGGGGCATTCTCCTGACTTTTCTGCCGATCCTGTTGGTCCTGGGGTTGCTGTTTTTCCTCTTCCGCCACCAGATGAAGTCGGCCGGCCGCGGTGCCATGTCGTTTGGCAAGTCAAAGGCCCGCCTGCTCTCCATGGAAAAGGGCAAGGTCACGTTCAAGGACGTGGCCGGCATCCAGGAAGCCAAGGAGGAACTCTCCGAAATCGTCGAGTTTCTCAGCGACCCCCGCAAGTTCCAGAAACTCGGCGGATCCATCCCCAAGGGGGTACTCATGGTCGGCTCCCCCGGCACCGGCAAGACCCTCCTCGCCCGCGCCATCGCCGGTGAGGCGGACGTGCCGTTCTTCTCGATTTCCGGTTCGGATTTCGTCGAGATGTTCGTCGGCGTCGGGGCCTCCCGCGTCCGCGACATGTTCGAACAGGGCAAAAAACACGCACCTTGCCTCATTTTTATCGATGAAATCGACGCGGTCGGCCGCCACCGTGGCCACGGCATGGGCGGCGGCCACGACGAACGCGAGCAAACGCTCAACCAATTGCTCGTCGAAATGGACGGCTTCGACACCACCGAGGGCGTCATCATCATCGCCGCCACCAACCGCCCCGATGTGCTCGACCCGGCACTGCTCCGCCCCGGCCGCTTCGACCGCCAGGTCACCATCTCCCTGCCCGATGTCAACGGCCGCGAGGAAATCCTCCGCGTCCATGTGAAAAAAATCAAGCTCGCTGCTGGCACCGATCTCGCCAAGATCGCCCGCGGCACCCCCGGATTTTCCGGTGCCGAGCTGGCCAACCTGGTCAACGAATCCGCGCTGCTCGCCGCCCGCCGCGGCCTGACCGCCGTCACCCTCGACGAAATGGAGGAGGCCCGCGACAAGGTCCGCTGGGGCCGCGAACGCCGGTCCCTGGCGATGTCCGAGAAGGAACGCATCGGCACCGCCTGGCACGAGGCGGGCCACGCCTACCTCAACATGATCCTGCCGCACACCCACCCGCTCCACAAGGTCACCATCATCCCCCGCGGACCCTACCTCGGTGCCACCATGTACCTTCCGGAGGGCGATAAATACTCCACCCAGAAAAAAGAGGCGCTCGCCAACCTCATCGTCACCATGGGTGGCCGCATCGCCGAGGGCTTCCACTCCGACGACGTCTCCAACGGGGCCGCCGGCGACATCCGCCAGGCCACCGCGCTGGCCCGCAACATGGTTTGCGAATGGGGCATGTCTGAGAAACTCGGCATGATCGAATACGGCGAGGGCGACGCCCCGGTCTTCGTCGGCCGTGGCGACACCGGCCGCCATCCCAACTACTCGTCCCACACCGCCCGCATCATCGACGAGGAAATCAAGAGCTTCATCGACGACGCCTTCCGCCAGGCCACCGAGATTTTAACCGGAGCCCGCGACACGATCGAAATCATCGCCATGGCCCTGCTCGAATACGAAACCCTCGACGGGGCCCAGATCCGCGAACTCATCGACACCGGCGAAATGAGCAACCCGCCGACCATGCCCAAGCCCCCGCCGGTCCCCGAGGAACTCCGCAAGACGTCCCCGCCCAAGGCCGCCGAGGAACCCAAACCCGGCGGCAACGGCCCGATCCCCGGCATCGTCGGCGCCCCCGCCTGACGAACCCATACGGAGCGCGGACAGTGCTGTCCGCGAAGCCGCTGAAGAGGCTCTAAGCCAGCCCGCAGCGGCTGCGCTTGCTCATCCCGGCGACAGGTGGACCCATGTCCGCGCTCCTTATGGTGCCCGGTTGGCGGGTTGTCCGCTTTTCTTCTTTTCGAACCGGGGGCCGCCCGCTATTCTCGCGGCCATGCGAATGATGATACTGACGACGGTTTGTTGCAGCGTTGCCGCCTTTGGCGGCGAACCGGAGGCGAAGGAATGGCAGGCACCCAATGGCGTCACGGTGAAATACCGCTGGAGCGCGCCGGCGGCCATGGAGCCCGGCAAGACCTATCCGGTGGTGCTGTTCCTCCACGGTGCGGGTGAGCGCGGCACGGACAACCGCGCCCAGCTCCAACACGGGGTCACCGCGATTCTCGCCGCGGCCAAACAGCTGGACCAACCCTGTTTTCTGATCGCCCCGCAGTGTCCTAACGACCTGTGGTGGGCACCCATCGACCACGACACCAAACGGCTCAGCGGCGCGGCCAAACCCAATCCCCTGCTCGAAGCCGTGCTCGCCCTCGTGGCGGATACCGCCAAACACCAGCCGGTCGATCCCCAACGGCTCTACGTGACCGGGCTCTCGATGGGCGGGTTCGGCACCTGGGATTTGTTAGGAAGGGCGCCGGAGCGGATCGCCGCCGCCATTCCGATCTGCGGAGGAGGGGATCCCGCGCGGGTGGAAAACTTCAAACAGGTTCCGATCTGGGCCTTTCACGGCGAGGCGGATCCGGTGGTTCCGGTGTCATGCACGCGGGAGATGATTGCCGCGCTCAAACAGGCCGGTGGCAGTCCCAAGGCGACGTACTATCCGCAGGTCCAACACGACTCCTGGACCCGGACCTACGCCAACCTCGAAGTGCTCAAGTGGCTCTTCGCACAACGCGCAAAGTGAACATCGTCCGGCTTTCACCTCAACAACAACACTTGTTGATAAAGCCACAGAAACCCCACGGAAACCCCAATGAGTTGAGCAACAAAACTCCTGATCATTACGTTTCCTTGGGGGCTAAGTAAACAGTATTGGCCGGTCCGGCAGCGATCCTGCTCCGGAGAAACGGAAGCTGAACCGCGCATGGGCGCGCATGGGTGCGCATGGGTGCGGGCAAAGTGCGGCCGGCGCGGTGGGATGCCGGTGGGGCCGCACGGCGGGAGGTCCTTGCGGGCGGTGCCGCCGCCATGGCTCTCATCAGCGAACACTGCGGATGCCTGCCTCGACTTCGGCACTGAGCTTTTCAAACACTTCCGCGAAAGCCCCCCTGCCGTCCACGGTGGTCACGTCGTGAAGCTGTTGGTATTTTTCAATGACCGGAATGGTTTTCTGTTCGTGCTCCTGCAGGCGTTTGACGATTTTCCCGGTGCTGGAGTCATAGGGCATTTGGCGCTCGGTGCGGCTGCGGGCGTCGAGGCGCTGGATGAGTTCGAGGGTGGGCACTTCGATGTCGATGATTTTGGAAATCCGGGAGCCGTGTTTGCGGAGCAGGCCGTCGAGGATGTAGGACTGGACGAGGGTGCGGGGGAAGCCCTTGAAAATGAATCCCTTCACGCCGTGGGCGTTTTCGATTTTCTTTTCGATGAGGCGGACGACGATTTCGTCGGGCACGAGCTGGCCGCTTTCATAGAGTCCGGTGACGGTGCGGCCGATCGGGGTGTCGTTGCGGATCTCCTCATCGAGCATGCGGCCGGTGGCGACGTATTCGAGGCCGAATTTCTCGGCGAGGGCCTGGCCCTGGGAGCCGCGGCCGGAGCCGGGGTAGCCGAAGAGCACGAGGTTGAAGAGGTTCTTGTCGAGTTCCTGTTGGAGGATGCGGACGATGTCACGGCGGACATCCTCGACCGGGCGGGTGCCATCGACGTCGAACTGCTGGTTCTTGTCTTGGTAGAACTGGAGGACGGGCAGGGTTTTCTCGTGATATTCGCGCAGGCGGTTGCGGATGACGGTTTCGTTGTCATCGAGGCGGCCGGAGGTTTCGCCGCGTTTGAGGAGGCGGCTGATGGACACGTTCTCGGGGATCTGGAGGTTGATGAGGCAGTTCAACGAGGTGTTGAGTTTGATCATGAGGCCATCGAGGATATAGGCTTGGATGAAGGTGCGGGGGAAGCCATCGAAGAGGAAACCGGCGGCCTGGGGGTTCTCGGTGATGGTTTTCTCGATGATCTGGACGATGATCTCATCGGAGACGAGGCCGCCGGCGGCGATGATGTCGCGGGCTTCCTCACCGAGGCGGGTGCCGGCGGTGAGTTCGCGGCGGAGCATGTCGCCGGTGGAGATATAGAAGAGGTTGAAGTGGCTGACGAGATGCTCGGACTGGGTGCCTTTGCCGGCTCCGGGCGGGCCGAAGAGTGCGATGTTGAGCATTGGATGTTAGGTAGGGGTATTTGGCGGCTGGTTCATGATGATGTCATCAGACGCAATGTGGCGTATTTCCAGCCCTCTGTTGCAGGCCCGCGGAAGATGCGCTCACTCAATGCCAGAAATGGCGGTGTTTGGTGAAGATCATCGCCATGTTGGCGGCGTCGGCGGCGGCAATGACTTCTTCGTCGCGGACGGAGCCGCCGGGTTGGATGCAGGCGGTGGCTCCGGCATCGATCGCCGATTGCAGGCCGTCGGCGAAGGGGAACATGGCGTCGGATGCGACGATGCTGCCCTTGAGGTCGAGCCCGGCCTCGTTGGCTTTCCAGATGGCGATGCGCGAGGAATCGACCCGACTCATCTGGCCGGCGCCGATGCCGAGGGTGCGGTCGGCGGTGGTGTAAACGATGGCGTTGGACTTGACGTGCTTGACGATCCGCCAGCCGAAGCGCATGGCGCGCATTTCGTCGGCGGTGGGCGGGCGTTGGCTGACGACGCGGGACTCGAGGCCATCCAAGCCCAGGGCGGTGTGGTCGCGGTCCATGACCAGGATGCCGCCGGGGCAGGAGCGGATGACCGGGGAGGATTTTTCGGCGAAGTAGGCCTCGTTCATCTTGATGAGGCGGAGGTTTTTCTTTTTTTGGAGCAGGGCGCGGGCATCCGCTTCGAACTCGGGGGCGATGATGATATCGGTGAAGATTTCCGAGATGACGCGGGCGAGTTCCAGAGTGAGCGGGCGATTGCAGACGATGACCCCGCCGAACGGGGCCTGGCGGTCGGTCTCGAAGGCTTTTTGCCAGGCGTTTTTGAGGCTTTCATCGTCCTGGCCGACGCCGCAGGGGTTGGTGTGCTTGAGGATGGCGACGGTGGGGCGGACGAAATCGAGGATGAGATCGGCGGCGGCCTCGATGTCGAGGACGTTGGTGTAGGAAAGGTCCTTGCCCTGGAGATGGGTGAAAAAGTCGCCGAACCGGCCGTAGAGCGAGCATTTCTGGTGGGGGTTGTCGCCGTAGCGGAGTTCCTGTTCGAGCGGGAGTTTCAGTGAGAATGAACAGCCGGTACCGGTGCGGCACTGGCCGAGGTAGTTGGCGATGGCGGCATCGTATTCCGAGGTGCGGAGGAAGACCTTGACGGCGAGTGCCTCGCGCAGGCCCTTGGTGGTCGCGCCGTGGTTTTCTTTCATTTCGGCGATGACGCGGGGGTAATCCTCCGGATCGACGATGACGGTGACGCTGGCGTGGTTTTTGGCGGCGCTACGGAGCATTGAGGGACCGCCGATGTCGATGTTTTCAATGGCATCGGCCAGAGTGACGTCAGGTTTGGCGATGGTTTCCTCGAAGGGGTAGAGGTTGACGACGACCAGGTCGATGAGGGGGATCTGGTGTTCCTTGGCCTGGGCGGCGTGCTCGGGATCGCCGCGGCGTTGGAGGAGGCCACCGTGGACTTTCGGATGGAGGGTTTTGAGGCGGCCGTCGAAGAGTTCCGGGGCACCGGTGTATTCGGAAACGTCGATGACCGGGAGGCCGGCCTCGCGGAGGACCTTGGCGGTGCCGCCGGTGGAGAGGAGTTCCACGCCCATGTCGTGAAGGTCTTGGGCGAAGTCGGCGAGGCCGGATTTATCGGAAACGGAGAGCAGGGCGCGGGTAATGGGCATGGCGGTAGGAGGTAGGGAATGAGTTGGCGGAGAACCGTTTCGTCCGCGCCTGCCTAGCGCACGGAAGGGCATCCGGCAAGCCGTAATGACAAAGCAAATTTTGCCGGGAGGTTTTGCTTGCCATTCCGAACGATTCGCCCAAGGTAGCTAGAGCACGGGCACAACCGTCTATTTTACTGATGACCGCTGTTCTTTATCTGCTGCCGCTGGGCTTGATTTTCGACCTGTTTGGCTACCTGCCACCCGCCATCCGGCTGGCGGGGGTGTACGCCTTGCTGGCGTTGCCGTTGTGCCTCAAGCCGTCGCGGCAGGCGGGTTGGCTGGGGGTGGGGTTGGCGCTGGCGGTGCTGGTGCGGGCGTGGCTGCCGATGCCGGCGGTGGCGGAGATCGGCTGGTTGTTGCTGATGCACCAGGCGGTGTGGACGGTGCTGGGGCGGGTGCCTGGGGCGTTGCGGGTGGGGACGGTGGCCTATGGCTTGGTCTATCTGGCGTTGTTCGCGTCGCCGCTGGGGCATCCGGTGGCGGAGGGGATGGCGGCCGCAGGAAACCAGGTGATGGGTTGGGTGGGAAACCGGGTGACGGGCTGGCTGCCGGGCTGGCTGCCGGATCAATCGTTCAATCTGGGGCCGACGTATCAGGGGCTGGCGAGTATGTTGTTGTTTTTGACGCTCTCGGTGTTTGTGTGGGATGGCACGCGGGTGGGGGTGGCGCGGACGGTGGCGCTGGTGCCGCTGGCGTTGCTGGTCAACGCGCTGGGGGCGGCGGTCCTGATTGAGAAGGCGGATTTTGCCGCGAGTTTCGCGTGGAGCTTGAAATTCCGTGAGCCGTTCGGGTTTCCGGAGTTGTGGAAGCATCTGGTGGGCTTGGCGGTGATCGGGTTTCCGAAGGCCTTGTTCATCGCGCATCTGGTGATTTTCCTGGTACTGCACGGGGTGCGGTGGGCGCAGGGTGTGGCTGGCGGGGCGGGGGAGTCCGGCTGGGGGATGTGGCGCGCTGAATTCCGCCCGGGAATACCCCGCTGGGTGATCGCCGGGCTGGCGGCGCTGGTGGTGCTGGCGGTGGTGCCGCCCACCGCTTGGCGGCGACCGGTGGCGCGGGAGATGGTGTTTGTCGAACGCGGGGTGGTGAGTTTCACCAAGCCCGATTACACGCGGTATGGTGAAGCGGCTGGCGGGATGTTCGGGATGTTGCCGGAGTATGCGGCATTGTTCGGCTGCAAGTCCACGGTGGTGAAGGATGTTCCGGCGGAGTTGAAACCGGAGCAGGTGCTGGTGTTGACCAATCTGGACCTGGACCTCGGTGAGGACGCCCGGCGGAGGATCTGGGACTTTGTGGCCAAGGGCGGTGCGCTGTGGGTGTTGGGCGACCACACGTTCATCAAGAACGACCACAATTTCCTCAACGAACTGCTGGAGCCCTGCCACATCTCGTTCAACAACGACTCCGCCCAGTTTTTCCCGCAGGGATGGTTCCATTCGTACCGGTTTCCGCAGGGCACACCGTTCGCCGGTTTGAAGGATGAGGCGGAAAACCGCCCGGGCATCCTCGTCGGGGCCTCACTCGACCTCGGGGTGCCGGCGGAGCCGCTGGTGTTCGGACGCTTCGGCTATGGCGACGCGGGCCTGGAGAAACCGGAGGGCAGTCGCGGGTATCTGGGGGATTTCAAATACCAGCGGAGCGAGCGGCTCGGCGATCTGGTGCTGGTGGCCGGCGAGCGCCACGGCAAGGGCCGGGTGCTGGTGTTTGGCGATACTTCCAGCTTTTTCAACAACAACCTGACCCGTTCCTACGAGCTGCTGCGGGCCAGCCTCGGTTGGCTGGGTGAAAGCAACGGCTGGTCGTTGCCGGCCTCCGCCGCCGGGCGCGGGGTGGCGGTGCTGCTGGTGGCCGGATTGCTGGCGCTGGCGTTCATCTGGCGCAACCAGGCGGTGGCCGCCGCTGGACTGCTGGCGATCGTCGCCGTCTCCCTGGTCGGTCACGGCCAGGGCGGGTTGCCGGCCTACGACCAGAAATTCGCCCGCCAACACCTCGCCCTGATCGATTTTTCCCACCAACCGAATGCTTCCAAACACTCGGCCACCGATGCCGGCCTGCACGGGGTGGGGATCAACCTGATGCGCCATGGCGAGCTGCCGGTGGCAATGAATAGTTGGGACCCCGGGTTGCTCGATCAGGCGCGGTATCTGGTGATCAACGCGCCCCGGCGACCGATCACCGGTGGCGAGCGGCGGAACCTGATGGATTTCATGAAGCGCGGCGGCACCGTGATCCTCGGCTGCGGTTATCTGGATGCGGCGGGCAGCAAGCCGTTGCTCGAACCGCTGGGATTGGAAATCAGCGGCACGCCGCTGGGGCGGTTTTTCGATCTGGAGGCGTTTGGCCAGCGGGTGTCGTTCATGAGCGCGTGGGCGCTGGCGAAGGTCCCACAAAACGCCAGGGTGTTGTGTACCTCGCCAGACTGGCCGTTGATCGTCGCCGTGCCGGTGGGCAAGGGGGAACTGGTGCTCATCAGCGACTCGGAATTCCTCCATAACCGCAACGTCGAGGGACACAAGAACCATGACCCGGCCAACACCGCGTTTTTGAAAAACCTGCTCGATTCGACCACCCCATGATCTTTCTATCCATATTGGCAAAGACGTTCGCGCTCGCGCTGGTAGCCGTTTATCCGTGGCTGGCGCTGGTTCTCTGGGTGGCCGGTGCCGCCGCCGATCTGGTGGAGATCCGCCGGAAGGTCCCGGCAGGTGAGCCGCAAGTTTTGTTAGTCCGGCTGGCCCTGCTGCAGGGAGCCTCGCTGCTGATCGGTTGGGTGGCGCTGGCGGGTTGCGATTACGCGGCGATGCGGTGGAAGGACGGAGTGCCGGTGTTCGCCGGGATGGTCTCTTGGTTGTTAGGTTGTTGCGGAGTGGTGGCGGGCAGCCGGGACGGGCTGGTGTTTCTAACCACCATGGCCGGGCCGCAGGAGTTTGCGGCTTCGATCGACGGGATGGCGCTGAAGGTGCCGGCGTTGTTCCTGGTGCTGGGCATGGTGCGGATGCTGTGGGCGGAAACCCCGGTGTTGGAGGCACTCCGCAGGTTGGGTGTGATCACCGCGATCCTGCTGGCGGTGGCGGTGGTGCGGATGACGGGAGTGGTGCTGTTGGCCAATCTTCTGTTCGACTTCGTGGGCTACGAAACCGAGGAACTGCCGTGGCGTCCGTTCATGGATTCCCCGGCGATGATGTTATATTATCTGCCGTTTCTGCTGGCGGTGGGGGTGTGGCTCGGGCGCGTGTTGAATGCGCCGAAGGCACCGCCGGATGCGGCGGTTACCGCGATGCCCGGGTGGTTGCGGTGGGGCGCGGTGCCCGCGACGCTGGTCCTGGCCCTGATGATCTGCTGGCAGCCGGCGGGCACGCCCAAGAAGGGCAAGGTGGTGATCGCCGGCTGGCACTCGCAGTGGTCGCAGTGCGCGCGGCCGTACGACCGGGACTGGTATGGAGCGGATTCCGGTTATAACTATGCCTGCATGAAGCGGCTGTTCGAGTTTTTCCATCCGGTGGCACTGGCGGAGGGTCCGCTCACCGCCAAGGACCTGGATGGCGCGTCCACCCTGGTGATCTACGATCCGGATAGGCGGTTCAATGAGGATGAAATCAAGTTGGTGCGGGAGTTTGTGAGTGACGGTGGCGGGCTGCTGGTGGTGGGCGACCACACCAACGTGTTTGGCTCCACCACCCATTTGAACGAGCTGTGCGAGCCGTTCGGATTCCAGTTCCGCGATGATGTGTTGTTCGATCTGGACGAGGACTTCCACCAGTTGATAGAGGCACCGCCGCTGGCTCCGGCGGCATGGCACGGCATCGGGTTTTTCAAACTGCGCGGACCCACATCGATCCGCCCGACGTCGCTGTGGACCCGCCCGGTGTACGAGGTGGGACATTCCAAATCCGTGCGGGCGATTTACTCGGTGAACAATTTCTATCCGCCGCCATATGACGATCCGAAGATGAAAACCGGCGACTTCTGCGTGGCCTCGACCTCGCATTACGGGCGGGGACGAGTGGCGGCCTGGGCTGACAGCACGGTGTTTTCCAACTTCGAGATATTCTATCCGGGGAAATGCGAGTATTTGCTCAACACGATCCACTGGCTCGGCCACGAGGACTCGATGTTGCCGGCGATGGCGCGGAGGATGGGTCTGTTGGTGTTGATCGGCGGGTTGGGGGCCATTCTGCTAGGCTACCGGCGTCCGCAGGTTTGGCTCGGAGCGGCGGTGCTGGTTTCCGGAGCGTGGCTCGCCGCCACCTGGGTGAGCCGTGCGGCCGAACACCGGCGGGCGGAGTTCCCGCAACCGATCCGCGCCAACGAGTGGGTGGTGTTCTCCGCAGACAGCCACGACAAGGCCCATCACCTGCGGGGTTTCCAAGGTGAGGGACCCTACGACCAGCGCTACGAGGTGTTTGTCCAATGGGTGCTGCGCACCGGCGCGATGACCGGTTTTCACCTGCTGGATGTGCCGGAGGGCAACGCGCTCCATGAGCATCTCCGGGGCTGTGCCGATAGCCGGGTGGCCAGGGCGCTCATCGTCCGCAAGCCGGAGGATCTCGAGCAGTTGGACGCGCTGGCTGCGGTGCCTGCGGACAACGGCGATCCGGTGTTGCTGATGTTCGCCGGATCCATTCCGGTGGAGGATGCGGTGGCGGCGGTGAAACACAGCGGCTTGTTAGGAAGCGACTCCGCTGCGGCGGAGATCGCCAGCGCATGGCCCGCCGGCGAGGTGCTGGTCGAGGACGGTGGCCGCCGGGTGCTGGTAGTGGCGGGTGCCGAGCGCTTCAGCGACCAGGCCATGGGGATTTCCGAGAAAGTCACGCCGGATGCAGGCCAGCGGGAGTTGTTTGGCCAGGCCTACGGCGTGATCGACCGGCTCATGGGCCGTGAGACACCCGCGACGAAGTAACACCGAACCCAAACCAGCTCCCTATCTATCGATCAACCGATGAACCCCAATTGAAGTCATGTCGAAACAAACTCCCTGGTTTTCATCCGCTGTGTTGAGGTTATGGTCGCTGCCGCTGATTGCCGCGGGCGTGGTGGCGGCGGCGGTGTGGTCTTACGGCCGTCCGGGCGAGGTCCAAGCCGCTCCGGGATCGCCGTATTATGACAAGGCGGTCAAGGAGGCGATGAACGGGCTGACCCAACTGGGGGAAAGCCAGACCACCCCGGGAGCCCGGCCGCCGCTGCCTGCCGGGCTTTCGCCGGACGACTACTATTGGTGCGACCAACACCAGACCTATCACAAACGCGAAGGAGCTGCAGCGGCGGCCGTGCCGAACATTCACCCGGAGCCCGCCATCCCGCCGTTGGTGGCCGGCAAACCGCCGGGGGACTATGATTGGTGCGAGCAATGCCGCGCCTTTCACCTGCGGGCGCAGCCGACACCTCAGCCGACACCTCAGCCGGCGGTCGGCACCACCCCGGCCCCGGCCACTCCACCGACGCCGGGGGCGGAAGTGATCCCGCCGCTGCCCGCTGGTTATTCAGCCGCCGACTACTCCTGGTGCCCCAATTGCAAGGCCTACCACCGGCGCCAGGCGGCGACCCCGGGCCAACCGGATGCGACCCCTCCGCCGCCGGCTCCGCCTGCTCCGGGTTCCCCAGCGCCCGGCTCACCCTGATCCCGGCGGGCGGTTCAATCCCGGTGCGCGGCCAACCAGCCGAGCGCCTGTGCCAGTGCCCTTGCGCGGTGGCTCATGGTGTTTTTCACCGCCCCGCCAAGCTCAGCGAAGGTCAGTTCATGGCCCTCCGGAACGAACAGCGGATCATAGCCGAAGCCACCCGCACCAGCGGGTTCCAGCCCGATCCGGCCCTCCACGGTGCCGCTGAAATCCGCCGCCACCGCTCCCGCCCTGGCCAATACCATGGTGCAGCGGAACCGCGCAGCGCGTTCGGTCACCCCGGCCATTGCAGCGGCGAGACGGGCGTTGTTCCGCGCGTGATCGCCCTCCACGCCACCGAAACTCGACGACCATACGCCCGGCCGGCCATCCAGCGCGTCCACTTCCAGTCCCGAGTCATCCGCCAGCACCCAGCCGTCCACCAAGCGGCTGATCGCCACGGCCTTGAGCGTGGCGTTTTCCAGAAAGGTGGTGCCGGTTTCCTCCACCTCGGGGAAATCCGGGAAATCCGTGGCGTCGAGCACCTCGAAGCGCGCGCCGACCAAGGCCCGGATTTCAGTGGATTTGTGCCGGTTGCGGGTGGCGACGATCAGGTGGGGCAGGGCTGACATGCGGGGATATTTATCCGGCCATCCGGTGCGCCGCAAGATATTTGAAAGATCCTCCCCTGTGGTGTCGCTACTAAGGCGACCATGAAAGCCATCACCCACCTCGCCCTCTTCACCATCGCCACCGCTGCCATGGTTGGCAGTTCCTTCGCCGAACCCCTCAAAGGCTGGAGCGAAGACCTCGACAAGGCCCTCGAACAGGCCAAGAAGGAAAAAAAATCCGTGCTCGTCGAGTTCACCGGCTCCGACTGGTGCCCACCTTGCAAAATGATGCGCAAGGACGTCTTTTCCAAATCCGAGTTTGTCGATGCTGCCTCGAAGAATTTCATCCTCGTCGAAATCGACATGCCCCGCGGCGACAAGGAAGTGGCCGAGAAAAACCAACCGACTGTCAAAAAATACAAGGTGGATGGTTTCCCCACCGTGATCCTGCTCGATTCGGACGGCAAGGAATTCGGCCGTTTCTACGCTAGCGAACACCCGAAAACCGAGGATTTTCTCAAGCGGCTTGACAAGGAACTTGAGAAAAAGGACCTCGACTGAGTTGACCGCGGACGGAGGGGAATTCCGAAGTTTTTAGCCGGAGTGCTTGACAAGCGCAGGGCTGGGGCTAATTTGTGATGAAACAATTCATCACAACCATGCAAACGCTCACAGTCAGGGACCTACGTTATGATTTCGGCAAGGTCGAAGCCTGGCTGGCTGATGGCCAGGAGATTGAGATCACCAAGCACGGCAAACCGGTCGCCCACCTTTCGCCGCCCCGCTCCGGGAGCGTGCTAAAGTTTGACGGTGAAACCCACCGCCGGTGGTTGGAGGAAACCTGGGGCAGCCGGGTGTTCACCGCCGAGGAAGTGAAGGAAATGCGGGAGGCCGAACTCGGAGAAACGAGTTGATCGCCTACCCGGACACCTCGTTCCTGTGCGCCCTCTACCGCTGACAGGATAACTCGGAACGTGCGCTGGCATACCGCCAGGCAATGCCCGGACCTCTCTGTGTCACCCGCCTGCTGCTGTGGGAGTTCCGACAATCCGTGCGCTTTCAGGCCTTCCGCCACTGTCAAAACCGGATGGCGGGTTTCCCGCTTCACGAGGCGGAGCGGATGATCGGAAAGCTCACCGAACACCTGGAACTCGGGATCGTGAAAATGACCGACTGCGATTTTGTCAGCGTCCTTGTCACCGGCGAGCGGATTTCGAAAACGCGCACCTTTACCGGCGGGCATCGCAGTTTCGATATCCTGCACCTCGCCACGGCCATCGTGCTCGACGCCAGGGAGTTCCTGTCTTTCGACGCCAACCAGCTCCAACTCGCCGCAGCCGAGGGCCTGGCGACGCCGCTGGAGGTGGCGTGAATCGACGGTTGCCGCAAGGGCCCATGAGGTGGTCGCCCTCGCTTTCATCTGTCGCGGCGGTCTGTGACCGTCGCACTTTCAGAACTCAATTTTGACCCTTGAATGGCCCTTGAGTAGCGCAGATTGAATTGCTGGAAGTTCCGTCCTTATGGAGCGCTGGCTTCAGCCGGCGAGTGAAAGCGGTGAGTTCCGGCGGCTCCGACCAGACACGCCGACTGAAGCCAGCGCTCCGTCGCCTCGCCCGGCCACTTGCCGGAACGCAATTCAACTTGCGCCATCCAATCCATGATTCACCACTGAAAATTGAGTTCTGACTTTTTCCGAAGCGTTCTTTCACCCCACCTCCACCATTCAAGCGGCGACAGGCCATCCCAGGCGCGTCATCCACGGGATCGACCCGCGCCGGCAGGTTGCCTGCCTTTGATGGCATTGCGGATTTCTCCGGCGACCTGCCCGGCGATCCGGCGGTATCCTTCCTTGGAATAATGAACGTTGCCAGGTTCCTGAAACAATGCGGGGGGAAAGCCTTTGGTCAGCCCGTAGAGGTCATCAATGGGAATGCCGTGCTGCTGCATGACCCTGGCGGCGATGTCGTTGTATTTCTTGTCGTCACCCACGATCCGCCCCGCTTCGCCGTCGGGGACGAGTGTGGTGCTGGCCCAGATCAGCGTCGCGCCGGGCTGCTGGAGGCGGGTGACCAGTTGATCCAGATTTTTCTCATACTGCTCGGGCGTCGTGGTCAGGGTGCCTTTGACCTTGTCCCGGTTGCCTTGAACCTTGGAGTCCGGATGGCGGTAGCATAGGTCCCAGAGCCCCCAGTTGAAGTGGATCACATCCCACTTCGTTTTCCCGATCCATTGATCGAGCATCCGCAACCCGGTTCCCGTGAATTGCGCATTGCCCTTGTGGTGCGTGACGAGGGCCTCTCCTTTGAGCATTTCAGCCAGCGGCGGAGTATAGCCGATCGAGATTGAATCACCGATGATGAGCACCCTGGGGAGCCGGGCATCGCCCTTCTTTTCTGCGGGTGGGTCGGCAGGCGGGCCTTGTGCGGCAAGTGCCCCGGCGGAAAATACCATGACCGCGCCAAGCCGGAGGAGTGAGCGCAGTGGTCGGCACCTGGGGCCAGAGCCCATCCTCGTCGCTGATCCGGCGGCGGGGCAACTTGGGTCCATGATCCGGCTGACAACGAATTGCGTGGGGTCTGTCATGATGAGAAATTCCTGAGATTGGGTCGTTTCGCCCACGATTTTGGTGAGGGAGGACGGATGCCCTCGCGGGTGACGGACCGCAGGTCGGGTGGGATCAACTTGGATGAATCCACCCATCCTAACTAGGATGCCACGAAACCGCCCCCGGGTCAAGCGCTGTTAACCGTCCACCAGCGGAACCAATCCGTTGTCACGAAAACTTGTCGAATTCAATGATTCGCAGCCCTTGTCCCCGCCCTGATTCCCGCCCGGTGCCGGGTTTTGCTTTGCAAGCGGCTCGTCATCCGGCACAGTCCGCGCCCGCTCCGCCAACCGTCTCCCACCATGTCCGACCACCGCAAACCATTCCCCTTCAGCGATTTCGAGCCCAAATGGCAGGCCCGCTGGGAAACCGAAAAGACCTTCCGCACCCCCGGACCGGGCGATGAGGGATTCGATCCGGCCAAGCCCAAATACTATGTGCTCGACATGTTTCCCTATCCGAGTGGTTCCGGTCTCCACGTCGGCCATCCGGAAGGCTACACCGCCACCGATATCATCGGCCGCTACAAGCGGATGACCGGCCACAACGTGCTCCACCCGATGGGCTACGATTCGTTCGGCCTGCCCGCCGAACAATACGCGATCAAGACCGGCCAGCATCCGGCGGTCACCACCGCCGCCAACATCAAAACCTTCCGCCGCCAACTGAAATCGCTCGGTTTCGCCTACGATTGGGGCCGCGAAATCGCCACCACCGACCCCGAATACGTCCGCTGGACCCAGTGGATCTTCCTCCAGATCTACGGTGCGTATTTTTGCGAGGAAACGAACACGGCCCGCCCGGTGAGCGAACTCGAAGCCAAGGGCTGGACCCGCGACCAGATCGACGCAGTCCGCCTCGCCTTCGTCGCCGATACCCCGGTCTGGTGGTCGCCTGATCTCGGCACCGTGCTCGCCAACGAGGAGGTCGAGGAATGGAAGGGCAAGGGCCACACGGTCGAGCGCCGCCCCCTCCGCCAGTGGATGCTCCGCATCACCAAATACGCCCAACGGCTGATCGACGAACTCGACACCCTCGATTGGCCGGATGGCATCAAGCTGCTCCAGAAGAATTGGATCGGCCGCTCGGACGGAGCGTCGGTTAAATTTCAAATTTCAAAGTTCAAATTTGAGATTGAGGTGTTCACCACCCGGCCGGACACGCTTTTCGGGGCCACCTACATGGTGCTTGCCCCCGAGCATCCGCTCGTTCCGGATATCACCACCGCCGAATGCCGGGCGGCGGTCGAGGCTTATCAGAAAGCCTGCTCCTCCAAGTCCGACATGGATCGCGGCGACCTCAACAAGGACAAGTCCGGCGTCTTCACTGGAGCCCACGCCATCAACCCGGTCAACGGCGAACAGATCCCGATCTGGATCGCCGACTACGTGATGATGGGCTACGGCACTGGAGCGATCATGGCCGTGCCCGGGCATGATGAACGGGACTTCGAATTTGCGAACAAATTCGGGCTGGAGATCAAGCAGGTGGTGGCAAGGGGGGAGGGCATCCTGCCCTCCTCAAGGGGGGTTACTCGGGGCGAGACGCCCCTTGGCCTTGAGGAGGGCGGGATGCCCACCCCCCTTGAGGCATATTGCGCTCCCGGCATCGCCATCAACTCCGGTTTCCTCGACGGACTGCCGACCTCTGAGGCGAAGGCCGTCATGATCGACTGGTTGGAATCCAACCATCTCGGCAAACGCCGTATTCAATACAAACTCCGCGACTGGCTGTTCTCCCGCCAACGCTATTGGGGCGAGCCATTTCCGCTGGTTTGGAAGGATGGCCGGCACCAGGCGCTGCCCGAGTCCGAGCTGCCATTGCTCGCGCCGCCGCTTGAAGATTACAAACCGAGTGGTTCTCCCGAACCGATCCTCACCAAAGCCACCGAGTGGGTGAACCTGCCGGACGGCACCATCCGCGAGACCAACACCATGCCGCAATGGGCCGGCTCCTGTTGGTATTACCTCCGCTACTGTGATCCCGGCAATACCAACCGCTTCCTCGCCAACGAAGCCGAAACCTACTGGTCGGCAAATCCAAAATCAGCCACCGGCATGGTGGATCTCTACGTCGGCGGCACCGAGCACGCCGTGCTCCACCTGCTCTACGCACGGTTCTGGCACAAGGTGCTTTTCGACCTCGGTCACGTCACCACTCCGGAACCCTTCCAGAAACTTGTCAACCAAGGTCTCATCCTCGGCGAGGACGGGCAGAAGATGTCCAAGTCCCGCGGCAACGTGGTGAACCCGGACGACGTGGTCAAGGAATACGGAGCCGACTCGCTGCGGCTTTATGAAATGTTCATGGGCCCGCTCGAACAGGTGAAACCGTGGCAGATGAAGGGTGTGGAGGGCGTTTCGCGCTTCCTTGCCCGGGTCTGGCGGATCGCCTTCGAGGTGGATCAGGATGGCAACCACCAGTTTTCCCCGAAGGTACAGGACGTGCCCTGCACCGACAAGGAACTGCTCCGGGTGGTGCATGAGACCTTGAAGAAAGTGGGCGAGGACATCGAAAAGCTCAGTTTCAACACCGCCATTTCGCAGATGATGATCTGCACCAATGCCTTCACCCAGGTGGGCGTGGTGCCACTGAAGGAGTTCATCCAGTTGCTAACCGTGCTCAATCCCTTTGCTCCGCACCTCACCGAGGAAATCCACGAGTGCGTGGCGGCGGTTTTCAACCGCCCCGCCCAGCTTCTGTCAGAAGGACAGTGGCCGGCCTACGACCCGGAGGCGCTCGTCCGCAGCGAGATCGAACTGGTGGTCCAGGTCAACGGCAAGCTCCGCGACCGGCTGATGGTGGCCAAGGACGCCGATGAGGAAACCGTCAAGGCGCTCGCCCTGGCCAGTGCCAGGGTCAAGGAACACACGGACGGCAAGACCCTCCGCAAGTTCATCTTCGTCCCTGGCAAGCTGGTTAATCTGGTGGTTGGGTAATGTCGGAGCGCGTTCATTCTGAACGCTGAGTCAGGCGGACATGCTGTCCGCGTCGTCATACTCTTCCGCCTGCGCTTCCCCAGTGCTCCGTCAAGCGCAAGCCGACAGCATGTCGGCATGACTCAGCCGATAGAATATCGGCGCTCCGCGCGGACATGCTGTCCGCTGAGGGCGGAGGACATGACAGTCTGCGGCGGGACAGGCCACTGCTCCTACTTCTTTTTGGCGGGCTTTTTGGCGGGCTCCTTCTTCTCGTCCTTCGCCTTCTCGTCTTTCTTCTCCTTTTCCGCATCGGCCTTTACCGGCGCGGTTCCGGTGGATTTTTCGTCCTCTTCCTTGTATTTGAGGAGGGAGTTGTTTTCGGGCGGGAGGGTGCCGATGTATTTCTGATAGTAATGGGCCATGGCGGAAGCCTCCAGCAGGCGGACCCGGCCACTGGCATATTTGACCTCGTCCGGAGTGTTCCAGAGGCGGATCGCCTTCTGGACTTCCGGGTCGGCCTTGAGGATTCGCATACAGTTGAGCGAGGACTGGCGGGTGATGGTTTCATCGGCACCGCAGTTGGCGGTGATGGCGGTGTTGTAGGCGTTGAGGGCTTCGTTGGGTTTCTTGAGTGCTTCCAGCGCGAGTCCGTGGCAATAGGCGATTTGAGCGCGCAGATCGGCGGGCAGGTGAACCCCCACCTTTTCCTTAGCCATGGCATCCACCCGGGCCCATCCCTTGGTGCGGACGGCATCCCAGAACGGGTAGATTTCCACCTGCTGGCGCTGCCACTCGCGCTGGAGCGGATCCGGGATGAATCGCTGCATGGCGGTATTGACGCCTTCGAGATCGCCCAACTGGCGCATGCATTCCATTTCATAAAAGGCAGACAGGGCCGAGAAGTTGCCGGGCATCTTCTCCATGAACTGGTAGCGCTGCTTGAGCAGGCCGAATTGCCGCTTGGCCTCCTCGAACTTGTGGCCTTGGAACAGGTCGATCGCCTTGGTGAAATCCTTGGGTTCCTTGAGATAGATCGACCGGGCGGTGGCGATCTTCATGTCGGTATAGTCCGTGTCCACCTTGCTTTCCAGAAACCGGATGCTGGTTTCGGTGGCGGCGATGATCCAGATATCCATGAAGGTATCGGCATCTTTCATCAGGAGGGCCTCGGCCGCGACTGCGGCGGTGGGTGCCGCTTGCTGGGCTTGGCAAACAACGGTGGTGGCAGCGAGCAGGGCTGCGCAAATCAGGGTTCTCATGGCGGTGGGAGTAGTGGTAGTGTGGATTTGGCGGAGCGGCATCAGCGTCTGCGGCGATTGGCTTCGTTTTCCTTTTTCTGCTGGGCCAGCGACTTGATGGCCGGGTCCGATTCGTATTTTTTGACGAGCGCTTCGACTTGCTTCCACAGGATGATATCCTCCTCCGTCATCTTGGCTTGGAAGTCCGGGCGGGAGGTGCCCTCGATATATCCGGCACCACCATTGTAGGCACCTTGGTGGTCGCCCACGGCGGCATCCCCCTGATCGTTGGTGCGCGCTGCGAGATCGCGCGTCCAGGAGAGTTCCATCCAGCGTTTCATCGCCGGTGCGGAGATCCGCACGTAGCCAGTGTAGGCTCCCCAGACCTTGGCATACGCGGCGATGGCGTCGTTGACTTCGCCCCGTTCGTCGTAGGATTGGGCCAGCATCATGCTCACCTCGGCATTGCGCTTGTTGTGGGCACCGTTGAGGTATTCCTTGGCTTTTTCGGCGGCCTCGGGGTATTCCTTCTTGACCATCATGGCGGTAACCAGGCCGAACAGGGCTTGTTCCTTCTCACTCTTGTCCTGGGAATCCTTGAACACGCGCTCGAAGTCCGTGATCGCTTTATCGAGTTGACCGGCACCGCCGGTGCGGGTGTAAACGTCGGCCCGGCCGAGGAGTGCGGCGAAGCGGTTGGACTGGTCCTCGCTGCCGATGGCTTGATCGTAGAAGGGCAGGGCCTCGGCAGGGTTGGCGGACTTGCGGATAAAGTCGCCGACCCGGACCAGGATGAAGTTGGTGAGGTCCTTGGGATTGAACTCGGATTTGAGGTCCCGGAAGAGCACCTTGATCATCGCCTGGGCCTTGCTCTTTTCGTCGTCGGTCTTGGCCTCCTTGAGGACCCCTTCGTAAACGCCGATGACGGCCATGCGGAGGATGGCGCGGGCTTCCTTGTCGGTGGCCCGGATGCCGGGGAACTCCAGATAGTGTGTTTTGAGTTCCTCAGGGGTGTGTTTCGGCTTGTCGTTCTTGTCTTTGGCAAGGTAGGCGTCGGTGTAGGAATTGATGGCGGCCTCGAGGCCGTTGGTGTTCTCCGAGGTGGCCATCTCCGTGATCACGGTCTGGAGCATTCCGAGGGCCTCGTCGCCGCGGCCCACGAAGTCGAGCGCTGCCATTTGGGCCACCGCCATCTGGGCCTTGTAGATCGATTCTTCCGCGTAGGTTTTCCAGAACTCGTCGGCAAAGGGCACGGCATCCTTGAGGCGCGGATTGGGCTCCTTGTCGCCCTTTTTCTGCTCGCCGAGCATGGCGACCAGGTAGTAGAGCGCCTCGCCGACGACGGCGTCGTTGCCGCGGGTTTTCGCCAGTTTGACGGCGGCGAGGTAGGACTTCTCGGCGTCTTCGGGGAGTTTGAGCGACTGCTGGACGTTGCCTCTGAGGTTGAGGGCCATTTCCATCACCTCGGCGTTGGGGAAGTCGGCGTCAAGCCGGTTGAGCTTATCGAGCGCGGGCTGGTATTCGTCCTTGGCGTAGTGGCAGTTGGCGCGGTCGTAGAGGGCGAACGGATAGAAGATGTTGGACTTGGGGTCCGGATACTTGGCGAAGAACGCGTCGAGCAGACTGGCGGATTTGTCCCATTCCTGGAGGCGGGAGTAGTTGGAGGCCTCGAAATAGCGGGCCGCCTCGGTGAACTGGCTTTCCGGATAGAGCTTGACGTGCTCGCTGAGCAGGGGTTGGGCCTTGTCGAATACGCCGGTGTAGTAGTAGGAGCCGCCGAGCACGTGGAGGCAGATGTCGTGCTCCTTGCTGGGCTTGGCGAGGGTCGAAATCATGACGGACGCCACTTCGATGCAGGTGGCGTATTCGCCTTCGTAGAACAGCGAGGAGAGCAGCATCCGGCGGACCTGCGGGACGTATTTTGAGTTGGGGAAGACCTTGAGGAAGGACTGGCCGTAAACTTCGGTTTGGAACACCTCGCCGATGATCGAGCTGGTGCGGACGAGGTTGTAGAGGTTGTCCTCGCGTTTTGCGGCCTTGGGGAAGTAGAGTTCGAGCTGTTCGTAGGCGGCGTAGGCACCCCGGGTGTTGCCGTCCTGTTCGTGCAGGAAGGCGGCGGCAGCCAGTTTGGTGATCTCCGGGATCTTGTTGGCGCTGCGGTCCGCCTCCAAGCGGGTCAGGTTCTCCGTGAGGACCTTGGTGGAGATCATGCGGCCACCATCCTTGATGCCGGGCCGGAAGCTGAGGGCCTCAACCCGGAGCTTGGTGTCCTGGATCGCCGCCTCGGTGGTGGGCACCAGTTGATAGAGGCGCATGGCCGCGCGCTCCATGTCCACGGCGATGGCGTCCGCCGCGAGTTTCATGTAGAGTTTGGTGAAATCCGTCATCTCGAAGGGTTCGAGGGTGATGTCGGCGCGGTTTTTGGCGACGAAGTCGAGCAGGGCCTGCTCGTTGTTTTTTTCGATAACGGCGACGACCAAGGCCTGGAAGGCGGCGACGATGCCGGCTTCCGGGACGTTGTAGACGGGGTCGTATTTGTTTTTGATGGCGGTCTCCAGAAACCCGTTGCCCTCGGGGATTTTCAAGAGGCGGTAGTGGCAGATGGCCATGTTGATTTGGAACGTGCCGAGCGGGTAGCTCTCGGATTTTTCCTTTTCCTCCAGGTATTTCTTGAACTGGCGGATGGCCAGGGCCCAGTCCTCCGCGCCCAGCGCGGCCTCACCCCATTTGAGCAGGGCCTTCTTGTGATAGACATTGCCGCCGCCGGCCTTGACGTCGCTACCGGCGTTGGGGAATTCGCGGTAGCAGATTTCGAACGACTTCATCGCTTCCGCCCACATTTTGAGCTTCATCTCGCAAATGCCCTTGCGGTAGTAGATCACACCGAACTGCGGGCCATAGAGTTTCGCGTTCCCGCCGAAGCGTTTGACGGCGGAGTCGAGCATGGCGAGCGCCTCCGGCCACTTCTGGGCGTTCATGGCTTCGAGCGACTTGCTGACCAGGGTGCCGAGGTCATCGCCATCCTGCGCCCGGGCGGGGACGGTGAGGACCATGGCGGCGACCATCAGGCCACCTAGGGCGGATGCGGTGGGGCGGGTTAGGTTCATAGGATTGGATTGGCTGGGGGGTGTAAGAGCGGGAGACGGGTGATTGTTCGGCACCACTGACCGCCGCCCCTGCATGGGGAACGACCGGCAGGCGCGGATTCTTTGGCTGAATTCCGGATGCCCCGGTCATGGTCAGTCCACCAAATCGGTGAACGTCACAGATTCGATCTTGACGACGGCGAGGGCGTTGATCACATCAATGACGCGCTGGGTGGTGGCCCCACCGTCCGCCCAAAGCTGGACCAGCGGCGACTTGTTGGCGGAGCGGGCGGCGCTGGCATACATGTCGAGTTGCTGGGCGAGCATCGGCAGGCTCCGGATATTTGGATCTGAATCGAGTACCATCTGGCTGTTACCGGTGCCGGCGTAGATGATGCCGCTGGCATCGATCTTGATGAACATGGGTTCGATATCCGGCTGCTTGTCGCTGGGCATGGCGGCGGGCAGCTTCATGCCGAGGTCGGTTTCCTTAACCTGAATGGCGGAGGTGACGAGGAAATAAATCAGCAGGAGGAAGGTGACGTCGATGAGGGAGGAGATGTCGAGGGAAGTCTTTTCTTCCTCAACCGCATCGTATCTTTTGTGGCGGGCCATGGCGGGTGGGAGGTGGGGTTATTTTTTCGTTGAAGGGGCCTTGGGAAAGACCGTGAATACCACCTGGTCCACGCCGGCCGCGGCGGCAGCCTTGATCGCGGTGCGGCTGTATTTGAAGAGGGCTTTCTCGTCACCCCGCAGATGGAGTTTTGGCTGGATGCCCTGCATGACGATCTTTTCCTTCTCCCGTTTCACCATCTGGGAGATCGCCAGTTCGTCGGCGTAATTATCGGTTTCATGCTTTTCGCCCCAGTAGGTGCCGTCCACGCGGACGTTGATCACGATCCGGCCGCGGCCGTCTTTCTGCTTCTTACCGGCGGAAGCGATGGGCGGGGTCACTTCGGGGTCGTTGCGGACGATGATGGCGGTGGCGTTGACCAGGAAGAAGAGCAACAGCAGGAACACCATGTCAATCATCGGCGACATGTCGAGTTCGGTGTTGCTGTCGGCGTCGATCGTGGATTTCCTGAATTTTGCGGAGGCCATGGGAAGATTTTGTTGGAGGTTCGATTTGAGGTGGGGAAACCGGCGGGCGGGGCGGGGAGGCTCCGACCCCGTCCACAGGTCACATCAGCTCAAACGGCGATGCCTTCCGGAATCTTGGCATAAAGTGTGTCCGCATTGACGGTGGCCACTGCGGCATTGACCATTTCCTCGGTGGTGTGAACGCACTCGGCAACCAGGCTGGAGAAACGGTTCTTGAGGATGTAGAAAGTGAAGATGGTCGGGATGGCGGTGATCAGGCCCCAGAGGGTGGTGAGCAGGGCGACGGAGATGTCACCGGCCAACAGGCTGGGGTCGGCGGAACCGACCACGCTCAGGGTGCTGAAGGCCCGGACCATACCGATCACGGTGCCGAGCAGTCCCAACATCGGGGCCGCCTGGGCGATGACCGAGAGGAAGTTGATCCAGGTCATGATCTTGCGGTTTTCGTTGGTGGTGAAGTCGGCCATGGCGTCCTCGATCTGGTCGCGGCCGAGGTCCTCGGTGCGGGTGGCGTCGATATTGGGCAGGGCGTAGGCAACCATCCGGCCGAGGTAGGAAGGATGGGAGGCGGCCAACTCGATGGCGGAGCGGACGCGGCAGTTGGCCATGTGGTCCATGAGCGCCATCTTGAGGTCGCTGGGGCAGAACTTCGCCTTGGTGAGGGTCATGAAGTTGTAGATCGACAGGGCAATGAAGCCGATGATGGCGGCCCCGATGAACATCATGGTCCAGCCGCCGTCGAGCACCCATTTCTGGAGCGCGCTTTTGGTTCCCGCATTGGCAGGACTGGCAGCCTCCTGAGCCAGCAAAACGGGCGCGGTAAGCATGACGGTGGTAATCACGGAAATGGTGACTTGGGCGGTGCGGTTTGCGAATTGGTTGATCATCGGGTTGATTTAGGTGGGAGATGGGGCGGGGCGGATTGTCACCATAAATATGGGGACGACAAGCAGGATTTCAAAAAAATAACGAAATTTTTGCCAAGGCTCTTAGGTAAATGGTGAATCGCCCGCAATCCCGTTGGCCGGTTCCGGTGGGATCGGAGTGGGTGGAGGTGGGCCGGGGTGGTGCTGCCAGCGGTCGATGGCGAGGCGGATCCCTGCGGCCTTGTGCAGGGTTTCCTCGTATTCGTTGACGGGGTCGGAATCCGCGACGATGCCGGCCCCGACGTGGTAGCTGGCCTGCCCGCCACTGCGGACGAGGGTGCGGATGGGGATGTTCAGGGCGCATTCGCCATTGAATCCGAGCCAGCCGATCGCTCCGCAATAGACGCCGCGGGGAACCGACTCAAGTTCACGGATGATTTCCATGGCGCGGAGTTTTGGCGCGCCGGTGATGCTCCCGCCGGGGAAACACGCGATCAAGGCCTCCAGCGCGTCGCAGCCGTCCCGCAAGGTGCCGGTGACGGTGGAGACCAAGTGGTGGACTTGCGCCAGGGTTTCCAATTCGAGCAGGGCCACCACGGCCACCGAGCCGAATTCGCAGACCCTGCCGAGATCGTTGCGCAGGAGGTCGGTGATCATGACCAGCTCCGCAGTCTCCTTGGGAGAGGCCAGCAGCTCGCGGGCGGAGCGCCGGTCGGCCGCCGGGTCGGCGAAACGCGGGCGGGTGCCTTTGATCGGGTGGGTCTGGATCCGGCGGCCGGAAATTTTCAGGAAGGTCTCCGGCGAGGAACTGAGGATCTCCCGGCCGGCGAGCGAGAGCCAGGCGGCCATCGGAGCCGGCGAGGCTCCGCGCAACGATTCATACAGGCCGAACAACGAGCCGCCTGCGACCTTCGCAGTGAATTCCTGGCTGAGGTTTACTTGATAGATGTCGCCGGCGGCGATCCACTCGTGGATGCGGCCGACTCCGGCCAGAAACGCATCGCGGGTGGTCCGGGGCTCGAAGGTACTCAAGGAGGCCGCCTCGGGCTCCAGCGCCGGGGCCGTGGCCAGTTCGGCGGAAAGGTGGCCGACCTCCCACCAGCGTGCGGCCTGATGGTCGTAAATCAGCATTTGATGATAGTCGCCAAAGGTAAAGCAACCTTCATATTCCACCCATCCGCAGAGTCCTCCCAGCGGGATCCCGTTTTCCCCGGTCACCGGCGGTCCTGCGGCGAGCGCCTGCCGGAGGTGCCGCTGGTCGGCCTCGTTGGAGAGCATCCCGGTCAGTACCCGCCGGGGCCTGGCGGCGATCACCGACAGCGGCCGGCTGGCCGTCGCGGGCAGATTTCCCGCCGTATCAAAAAACACCAGCCCGGGCAAGTGCCGGAGGGCGCGGGCAACATCCAGCGGAGCGAGCGACTCAAGCCGCCCGGGTTGCACGGGGAGTGGGTTCAGCCGTGGTGCCATTGTTTCGCCGCAGGCAAGCGGCTCGTGGCCTCGCAAGCAAGCCGAATCCGCCGCCGCCGTGGTTTTCCGGGGAGTCTCACTCGCTGTAGACCGTCGTGTAAAACGGATCGGCTCCCACCCTGAAAAATTCCGGGGTCGGGCCCGCCGGGGTGAGAAACACATGCTGGCCGGGCCCCTTGATGCCGGTTTGGCCGGTCACCTCCTCCCAACCGGCGGCCGGCGGGGTCTTCAGTTGTTCCACCCGGCACTCGAGTCCCGGTCCGGGGGTGAATGCCAGTTGGAAATTGCGCGGCGTGGCGGCGGTCACCGAGGTCACCAACCCGGGTGCGGCGACCGTGGGCTCGAGGGTGACATCGTCCAGCCCCACCTCGCTGCCACCGGCCGAGCCACGGATGGGAGTGAACGTGATCTCGATCAGCTCCACTGCGGTGAGGGTGCGGGGGTCCACCGGCTGGTAGGTGGTGCCATCATCGTAATACCACGGTTGGTCGAAGCTGAAGAACAGCGGCTCCCAGCCACTCTTCGAGAAGTAGTCCGAGCCAAAAAACGCGCTCACGTAAAACTGTTTGCCGTAGGGCCCGTCGGCGTAGAGCGCGCAGTCCACGGAGTAGAGTTCCGCAAGGTCACCGATGTAAACCCAACAGGAAATCGCCGCGATTTGCTCCGCCGGGTAATCGCCGGTGAACTCACCAGTGCCCACCAAATTGTCCGCGATAAAGCCAACCTTGTAGTCTTCCGTATAGGTGAAGTAGGCATATTCCTCAGTCTCATCGAAGAAGGGAGCGTAGTCGATGCCGTCCGCGTAATCGTAAGCGATCCAGGCATTCGTGTTCTGCTCGTCGGAGAACGTCTCCCACGCTCCGGCCATGGCTGCCCGGGCAGGCGGCCCCGCCAAACCCAGCACTCCGGCCGCCAGCACCGCCAGCCACCCGCATTTCACCCTGCCTAGTCTCCAAAACCTGTACATCATACCGGGTCGGAACGAAATCGCGGCGGATTTATTCAAAAAACATCAGGATTTCCCTTGCCAACACTCCGGGACTTCCCTATGTCCCCCGCCCCTCCTTGCGCCGCATCGCAACCAACGAAAATCCGGAGGACCCATTCACGCGGCGGGTTTTCAACCATCGCCCGACCTGAATCAAGGCGGGAAACCAAGAACAACATGATCAACGACCTCATCACCGAAATGGTGGATTCCGGCGTCCATTACGGACACCAGACCAAAAAATGGAACCCCAAGATGAAGCCCTACCTGATGAAGGACAAAGGCGGCATCTACATCATCGACCTGGAGAAAACCGTGCAGTGCCTCGACAAGGCCGCCGATTTCCTCGCCGACCTCACCAGCAAGGGCCGCAACGTGCTCTTCGTCGGCTGCAAACGCCAGGCCCAGGACGCCATCCGCGCCGCGGCGGAAGCCACCGGCCAGTTCTACGTCAACCATCGCTGGCTCGGCGGCATGCTCACCAACGGCTCCACCGTCCGCAAGTCGATCGAACGCCTCAAATACCTCGAAGCCATCGAGAAACAGCCGGAGTTCAAGGCGATGTCCAAAAAGGAACTCGCCGCCCTCGGCCGCGAGCGTGAAAAGCTCTTCCGCAACCTCCGCGGCGTCCGCGACATGGAGCGGAAACCCGATGCCGTCGTCATCGTCGACTCCGCCCGCGAAACCATCGCCGTCGCCGAGGCCCGCCGCCTCGAAATCCCCATCGTCGCCATCGTCGATACCAACGCCGACCCCTCGATCATCCAATACCCGATCCCGGGCAACGACGACGCCATCCGCTCGATCCGCATCATCCTCCAGAACCTGGTGGACGCCATGGTTGCCGCGCGCAAGAGCTGAGCCGCGCCCCTCCCCACTCACCAACCACCGGGCGAACCCCATCCCAGGGGCCTCCGCCCGGATCCTCAACCACACATACCCGACCCCATGATTACCGCTGCCATCGTCAAGGAACTCCGCGACAAGACCAACGCCGGCATGATGGACTGCAAGAAAGTCCTCACCGAAACCAACGGCGACATCGAAGCCTCCGTCAAGCTGCTCCGCGAGCGCGGCATCGCCAAGGCCGCGGCCAAGGCCGACCGCGCCGCCAAACAAGGCCTCATCGTCGCCCGTCTCAACCCCACCACCACCGCCGGCATCCTGCTCGAAGTGAACTGCGAAACGGACTTCGTCGCCAAAAACGACGACTTCCAGGCCTTCGTCTCCATGATCGCCGACACGTTGGCTGCCGCCAGCGCTCCGGACCACGCCGCCGCCCTGATGACTCCCTGTGGTGATTATGACATCGACGGCACCATCAAGGCCAAGGTCGTAGAGGTCGGTGAAAACCTCCAATTCCGCAAATACGTCCGTTTCGACGCCGCTCCGGGCGGCGTCGTCGGCTCTTACATCCACATGGGTGGCAAGGTCGGCGTGCTCATCG
>JAIPKB010000254.1 GCA_021733795.1 Akkermansiaceae bacterium
CCCCGACCCCCGACCCCCGACTCCTGCCCACTGATCACTTACCACTGATCACTTACCACCACCATGCCCGACTTCACCCACCTCCACGACGGCCAGCCTGCGATGGTCGATGTTTCCAACAAATCCGCCAACCGCCGCACCGCAATGGCGCGCGTGCGCTTGGAGCTCGGACCGGACATCATGGCCCGCTTCGAAAACCACGATCTAACCGGACCCAAGGGCCCCGTGATCCAGACCGCGATCATCGCTGGCACCATGGCCGCCAAAAAAACCGGCGACCTCATCCCGTTCTGTCACCCGTTGCCGGTCGAACACTGCCGGTTCACCACCACCCCGGACGCCACCGGCCTCACGCTCGAATGCGAAGTCGCCACCACCGCTCCCACCGGCGTGGAAATGGAAGCCATGACCGGTGCCGCAGTCGCCGCCCTCACCATCTACGACATGTGCAAGGCCCTGCACAAAGGCATCCTCATCGCCGACCTCCGGCTGATCACCAAAACCGGCGGCAAATCCGGCGACTACCACGCGCCTGAATCGTGAGCCAACCTTCCGACCTTCAGACCTTCAGACTTTCTCTCCCCATGCTCTCCCCAACCACCGCCCCCAACGGTCTCGTACTCGCCGGCGGACGCAGTTCGCGCATGGGCACCGACAAGGCCGCGCTCGTCCACCCCGACGGTCGCCCATTGGCACGCCGCTGCCACGACCTGCTCCCCGACGCCGGCTGCCACCGCGTGGCACTCTCCCTGCGCCACGACCAGGAAATCCCACCTGGGTTCGATGATCTGCCGGAGCCGCTCATCGTCCGCGACCCGCAGGAAGGTTCGCAGGGGCCGCTCAGTGGCATCCTTGCCGCCATCGCGCGCGACCCCGCCGCTGCCTGGCTGGTGCTGGCCACCGACCTGCCACGACTCGATTCCCTCACTCTAACCCATCTGATGGCCGCCCTCCTCCCGGACGAACCGTTTCTCGCCTACCGCAGCGAGTTCGACGGCCTGCCGGAACCGCTGTGCGCGCTCTACACGCCAGCCGCCATACCCATCCTCCGCGCCGCCCTCGCCGCAGACCTGCGCTGCCCGCGGAAAATCCTCATCCGCCACCACTGCCGCCTGTTAGACCCGGTTTCCGCCCGCGCGCTCGACAACGCCAACACCCCGGCCGACTGGGCTGCGGCCCATCCCCACCCGGCCGTCATGTCAAGCTACCACATCCACTACTTCGGACTCCTCGCCGACCGCCGCGGACTGGCAGATGAAATGGTTTCCCTATCCGCATCCACCCCCACCGGCCTGCTCGCCGCCCTTTGCACCAGCCATCCGCTCGGCATTTCCCCATCCTCGCTGCGCGTCGCCGTCAACGACGAACTCGTCCCTTGGGATTATCCGCTCCACGACGGCGACCACATCGCCCTGCTGCCACCCATGTCGGGCGGCTGAGCCGTTCCCGACCCCGCACCATCACCACCTCCGATTCCGCCATGCAGGAACCCGCCATCCAATTCGCCCTCAGCGCCGGCCCGCTCGATACCGCCGCACTGGCCGCCACTCTAACTGATCCGGCCGCTGGTGCGGCGGTCACCTTCGATGGCCGGGTGCGCAACCACAACGACGGCAAGCCCGTTTCCCAGCTCGAATACCAAGCCTATCCGGCGCTCGCCGTGCCCACCGGCACCCGGATTCTCACCGAGGAAGCCGCGCGCCACGGCATTCTCCGCGCCACCGCCGCCCACCGCACCGGCACCCTGGAAATCGGCGAACCCGCCGTCTGGCTCGGCGTGGCGGCCGCCCACCGCGGCGCAGCCTTCGATGCCGCCCGCGCGATCATGGAACGTCTAAAATACGAACTACCCGTCTGGAAAAAGGAAACCTATGCCGACGGCACCACTGCATGGGTGGGTCCCGACAACACCCCGGCCGATACCGGCCAACCCCATGACGAGGTTCCCGAGTGGCAGGCCGAGTTGTTGGAAATCTGGATTTCCCCCGGCAATGATTTCCGCGGCCGCCACGGTCAGGAACGCCTGCGGCATGGCGATCATCCGGTTCCCCGGGTCGAGTGCGTGGCCGGCATGGGCCTGCGCGGCGACCGCTACTTCGGCTACCGTGAGGACTTCAAAGGGCAGGTCACCTTTTTCGAGGCGGATGCCGTCGATGCCGTCCGCCACCACTTCAACCGCCCCGACCTCTCCGCCGGCGAGTTCCGGCGCAACCTGATCGTGCGCGGCGTGGATCTCTCCGCATGGGTCGGCAAAAAATTCCGCTTCCAGGGCATCGAGTTCGAAGGCAGCGAGGAATGCAAGCCGTGCTACTGGATGGACGAGGTCGCCGGCCCCGGCGCGGAGGAACTACTCAAACAAAACTTCCGCGGCGGCCTGCGGGCACGGATCCTAACAAACGGTGAACTGGTCGCCCTGGGCGGAAGCTGAAACCGCTCGCTTCGCATCCATCCCCGCCCCTTATCGCTTGAGGATCTCGCAACGTCCTGCTGCCGTCCCTCCTCCTACCTGCCTCCGCTGAACCGCCGTTCTAGTTCCCTCACCCCGATCTCGCTCAGCGTGGGACGCCCGTCCGGAGCGCAATACGGCAGTTCGCAGGCGAACAGCTCGATCAACAATGCGGAGGCTTCATTAAGGCGCGCCACCACCGTCGCCGCAGCGCGTTTCGCCAGGGCCCGCGCCACCCGTTCGGCGGCGAAGCGAGGTCCGGGTGCGACATCGTGCAGCAGTTCATCCAACAAAGCTCCGATGAACTCCCGCGGATTCTCCACGGTGACGCAGGCGGGAAGATGCCGCACCTGCAGGGTATTGCCGCCGAATCCCTCCACCTCGATACCCGATGCCGCAAGCGCCATCCGCTCGCGCAGCACCAGGTCGTGATCCCTGGGATCCATCTCTAACAAGACAGGCACCAGCAGGCTCTGCGTGGTCACCGTGCCATCGTGCTGCCCCAGCAGTTTTTCATATAGAATCCGTTCCTTCGCCGCCTTCGGATCGAACAATACCAAGCCTTCCGCGGTTTCCATCACCACCCAGCGCTGCAGCAACAAGTCCATAATCCGGAACGCCGCCGCCCGGGCCACCGCCTGGCTGTCCGGGATCTCAGGAGCCCCTGCTTCCCCCGGCATGGTGGCGGCGCCACCGGGGACCGGGTCGGTTTCCGCCGCTGTTTCCGCCGCTGGTTTCAGTGGCAGATTCGGTTGCACCGGCACCAGCCATTTAGGTACCGGCCGCAGGGGCTGGACGGCGTGTGGCGGCACTGCGTCACGCGTTTCCATCCAGCCGGGATGCTGCCTCCCCTGCCCCGCCACGATTGGCTGCGGAGCGACCGGCACGGGTGGCTTCAACCCTGCCAGCACCGCCTCGGTGATCGCGTCGCGCACGTCCATCGGACGGTGAAACCGCACCTCGCGTTTGGCCGGATGGACGTTCACATCGACCAACGTCGGTTCCAGGTCCAGCCACAGCCAGGCCGCCGGGTACAGACCCGCGGGTAGCGCACCGCGGAAACCATCGGCCAAGGCCCGCGAAATGACCGCATCCTCCACTGGCCGACCATTTAGAAACACAAACTGATGCCGCCGCCCCTTGCGGGCGTGTGCGGCGGGCAGCACGAAGCCCTCCACCACCACCCCATTGCCATGCGTCGTCGGCAATGCGACCAATTCCCGACCGAGTTCATTACCTAACAATTGCCTGACCCGATCCACTGCCTTGGCAACCGGCGGCAGGTCAAACACCTCCCGTTCATCGCGGCGCAGCCGGAATCTCACGCTCGGCGCAGCCAGTGCGTGCAGCCGCAGTTGGTGTTCCACATGGGCGGATTCGGTGGATTCCGCCCGCAGGAATTTCCGCCGGGCCGGCATGTTGAAAAACAGCGCCTTCGCCTCGATCACGGTGCCGGGCGCACAGCCGGCATCCCGCACATCCCGCAGTTTTCCGCCGTCCACCAGAATTTCCGTGCCCGCCACCGCATCCCGTTCGCGGGTCACCATCCGGAACCGCGACACGCTGGCGATGCTCGGCACCGCTTCCCCGCGAAACCCGAGGGTGCGGATCGCCGCCAGATCCCCCGCCGTCCGCAGCTTGCTGGTGGCGTGCCGTTCCAGCGAGAGCAGGGCGTCCTCGCGGGACATCCCGCAGCCGTCGTCGCTCACCCGGATCAAGGCGCTGCCGCCCCGGTCCACATCCACCCTTACCTCCCCCGCCCCGGCGTCGATGCTGTTTTCCACCAGTTCCTTCACCACCGAAGCCGGACGCTCGACCACCTCGCCGGCCGCCACTTGGCTGGCTAGGATATCGGATAGAACTCGGATCTTCGGCATCGCCCGGCGATTTAATCCAAGCCCAGGCAAAAATCCAACCCCTTTCCTGAAAAATCGGCCCTTCGGCATGCCGTCGTTCTGCTTCTTCGCCTTTGGCAACGAACTCGGACTATCCGATTGACGATCCTCGGAGCGATTGCTTCGATGGGGGCCATGAAAGCCCGCACCGAGTTGCTGCTTTACCAAATGTCTTATGCCTTGGATCGTTTGTCCCGTCCGACTTGGCAGAATCTCGATTCCACTTTTGAGTCGTGGGCATACAGGAGTGGCTCGCTGCGCCAGATTCAGCGCCTCGAAGCCCAGGCCTATGTTGAGACCCGTCGCGACGAGACGACCGGCAAGCGGGTGATTCGCCTCACGGAAAAAGGTCTTGCGGCCGGCAAAGCCGGGTGGGATCCGGGGTCACGCTGGAGCCGCCCCTGGGACGGCAAATGGCGGATGGTGCTCTTCGATCTCCCCGAAACCGAGCGCCAATTGCGCGACCAATTGCGCAAAAGTCTGAGCCGCTCCGGGTTTGGCTGCATGCAACGCAGTGTCTGGATCAGCCCCGATCCCATGACCGAACTGGCCGCGCAACTTCGCGCCATGCCCGTCAATGCGGAGAGCCTGATGCTCTTGGAAGCAGTACCCTGCGGTGGCGAGTCGGCACCTGACATGGTGCAGGCCGCGTGGGATTTCAAACGCATCGATTTGGCATGGGAGACCTTGGGCTCCCACCTCAAGCAGGCACCGGACCGGGATGAAATGCAACTGCCAGAAGCATTCCAACGTTGGTCCGCCAAGGAACGTGAAATCCTACAGCGCTGCCTGCGTCTCGATCCCTTGCTCCCCAATGCCCTGCTCCCGCCCGGATACCCGGGCAAGGAGGTCTGGAACCAGCGTCGCAAGGTGATTCAAACCATCTCTCGAGCGATCGATTGAAGCGGTCGCAAAATCAGATCAACCATCCGCCTCAAACGACCGTTGCGACAATGAGGCTGACGATCGTCGCTCCCATTGTCGCGATCAAATCGGGAAGGGAGCCGCTGATTGCCCTTGGAGCTGGTTGCCATTTACGACCGCTGCGGTGCGAGGGCGTTGGGCTCGCTAGTTTCTTTCTTTCCCCAAAGATCCGGATGTTTGAGCCTCTGAGCTGATTTCCAGCCGAGTGAGGTGGGCCCCGGACGAATGTAGACACAAGATTGGCCGGTCCAGTGGTTTTGATTGCCATCGACCTTGTTTCCGGGAACAGTGGGCCTTCCAGTTTTTCAACCGTGCCCATGAAAGTCGTCGCCGTCGCCAACCAAAAAGGAGGAGTGGGTAAAACCACCACCGCCCTCAACCTGTCCGCCGGACTCGCGCTGTTGGGACAGCGGGTGCTGTTGGTGGACCTTGACCCGCAAGCCAACTGCACCAGCGGACTGGGCATCGAACCGCCGGCGGGCGGCAGCATGTATCCAGTGCTGCTCGGCGAAGCCACCGTCCACCAGCAGATCCTCCCCACCGGCCGCGAGCACCTGTCGCTGGTCCCATCCGAAATGGACCTCGCCGGGGTCGAGATCGAACTGGCCCGCAGCGATGACCACCTCACCCGGCTGCGCCGGATTCTCCAGGCGCTCAAACCCAATGATTTGTTTGAATATTGCATCCTCGACACCCCGCCATCGCTCGGCGTGCTGATGACCTCCGCCCTCGCCGCTGCCGATGAAATCCTCATTCCACTGCAATGCGAGTGGTTCGGCCTCGAAGGGCTCGCCAAAATCGTCCATGTGATCGACCAAATCCGCAACTCGGATGCCAAGGCGGACATCCGTCTCGAAGGCATCGTGATGACCATGTTCGACGGCCGCACCTTGCTCTCGCGGCAGGTGGTCGATGAAGTGAACCAGTTTTTTCCCGATCAGATTTATGCGACGGTGATTCCCCGCACGGTCCGGCTCGGTGAGGCTCCCAGCCACGGCAAAACCATCTTCGAGCACGATCTTCACGGTTCCGGCAGCCTGGCCTATCAAGCGCTGGCCAGCGAGTTTCTCACCCGCCACGCGGTCGCTGGCCCACTGCTGGCGGCACCGCAAGCCTCCTGAGTCCCGCTCCTGCCCATGTCGCACCCGCCGCCTCCGATCACCAACCGGCCAGCCCCCGTCAGCGAGCGCCCGATCGGGACGTTTCTGGCAGGGGTGGCCTTGGTCCTCGTGGTGTTTTCCCACCTGATCTGGTCGTCGCCGGAATACCGGCAGCAGCACCTGTTGCTGGGCAGCCTGCTGGCGCTGTTGGCCTTCACCCCCGTGTTTTGGCCGGTCCTGCGAAACTCGGGCGGGCCGGGATGGACATTCGTGACCGGGTTGATGCTGGCCCACGCCGCATGCTGGGTGGGCGGCGTGTTCCACGGTACAGGCCTGCTGGCCGCCACGACCGCTACGGCACAGGGCTTGATCGGAGTCGCCGGGCTGGCGGTCATCACCACCGTGTTGCTGGATGCCCGCTGGCACCGCTACGCGAAATGGACGGCTTTCAGCGTGCTCACCGTGCTGACGCTCGGCTCGTTGATCGGCTATTTCATCTCGATCGAACGGTATATCGTGCTCGGCGGTTATGCCGAATACTTCAGTCCGGTGCGCATCGCCTTGATCTGGCCCACCCGGATGCTGACCGCCGGATTCGGCCAGATTTCCTGGGACAACACCAACTACGCCGCCTACGGCTTCGCCCTCGCCTTCGTGCTGATCCTCGAGAGCCTCGCCAAGCCCACCAGCGGACGCCGCTGGCTCCGCTGGTGTTGGTGTGGCCTCCTCTGCACCCTCGTTTTTCTAACAGCATCACGCAACGGCGGACTGATGATCGCGCTGGCTCTGCCGGTCATCCTCATCCGCCGTCCCCTGCGGTTCACGGCCACCACTCTGCTGGTGATGGCGGCGGGCGGGGCCATCGGTTACGCGGCCCTACAGACCAAACTCTCGATGATTCCAGCCCCGCCCCCTCCTGCGGCCACCCCAGGCAAAGCGAAGCCTCTGGTGCCACCCAAACCCAAACCCAAACCCGTCCGTCCACCGCCGACCGCCGCCGCCCACAGCAGCGAGTATTTGCAGCGGGCCAGCGCAGGCCGGACCCTCGCCTACCGGCTGCTTTGGGAGGATCTGGAGGGAGCCCGCTGCTGTGGCACCGGTCTCGCCGCCGCAGGCAAACCGGTGCTCTTCCGGCGCAAGCCGCCTTTCTATCTCACCCACGAGCATTCCAGCTTTATGGCAACTCTCCGCTGTGGCGGTCTGCTGGCGCTGGCGGGGCACGCGCTCGTGCTGCTAGCCGCCACCTGGTGCGCCTTGCGGCTGCTGCGGCGCGGCCTGCGCTGGCCGGCGGTGCTGATGGCCGCGGCCCTCGGCGGGTTGCTGTTCGACCGCAGTACGGTGCTCGGCCTAACCGGAAACTACGAGTTCATCAGCCACTGGGTGGCCGTCCTCATCCCGCTGGTGCTGGCGAGCCAACCGAACTCACCCCCGCCGGGTAATCCCGATGATGGCAGCAAGCTTTGAGCCCACCGAGTTGAGCGCGGGCGTCTCGTTGACCTCCGTTAGAGTCCAGGGCAGGCGGAAACGCCAGTTGGTATCGCCCGGGGAGCCGGGCGCATTGATCCGGTCTTCCAGCCCGAACAACTCGGTAACCATCAATCCGGCGTGGCGTGATCGCGAGGCGAACAGGGCCTTGAACAAGCGCCACTGAATGCCGTCGGTAAACCGCAGCCAGTGATCGTTCGCCGGACACGGGATATCCGCGAACTCCGCGAGCACCCTCAGCCCCCGGGCCGCGCCGCGGGCAGCCTCGGCATCGCCGGTCGTGGCATGGTGCCCGTGATTCCGCCAAACCGCCCGGTGGCAGGCATTCCACGTCGCACCGATCGGGTCGTGGTCGTGGGTGGAATAGGTGGCGAAGCTGCACTCCGGAAACATCCCTCCCGGCAGCGGACGGCCGTGTTCGTT
>JAIPKB010000255.1 GCA_021733795.1 Akkermansiaceae bacterium
TTTATGGAGTTTAGCGCTTTCCTGACCAGTCGACTTCTCCGCTTGGTCCTTGAGAAGTTCCAACTCCTTGGGTTTGTCGGGGAGTTGTTCAAACGTTTTCAGATCTTTGCCGAGATCTTTTGCGGCTTCTTGTGGCTTTGGTTTCATGGGTAACAGTTCGTTTAGCGGCAGCACCGGGTGCTGCACGATTCTCTCTTGTTGATGTTTGGTGTTGGCACCAAACCCATGCGCACTTTGCAAAACAAGATGGTACCGGCTGCGGCAGGCATGCCGACCGCTACCATGCCGACAAATGAGTGGTTTCGCCATGGGGAGAAACCCTACCACGGAAATCTAGTCGAGGATCAAGGATTGTCCGCACGAGCCATTCGGGATTTGATCGGAAGAATGGGCGACTGGAACGAAAGTCGGATGTTTTGGTATTTGGTGCGCAAAGGTCCACCTTTCCGGGTGGGCATTCACCCGAGTGGACCGACTTGTCACATTGTCTAGCGAGGCTTCGCCTCAGACCCAAGACAACAAGACCCCCGTCGTCGCCCTCCGGGCTATGCCGGGCAGGCAAGACGCAAGAGGAAGAATTTGACCTAACGACAACACATTCCGCGTTTCAAGGACTCTAGGGTCGCTTGTATGACTAACACCGAAGGCAATCTTTCAGTGACCCGGAACAATGAGGGGCGGTGGCGGGCCGATCTGCGATCCTCAGCGCGTGCGCGCGAACATCCCGCGCCAAAGCCATCCTGGGCGTGCGGCGAGACTCAGCAAGGTGGCCCGGCCGGGCACCTGGAACAACGCCCGCTGCAGCCACCCCGCCCAGCGCAAGCGCGTGGCGAACCGGTGGTCGCATGCCGTGGCAATTTCCTGTTGTGCCTGGGTCCAGGTCAGGTCGCCGGAACTGAATCTGGCGAGCGGATCGATGGCCAATTCCGCGGATTCGAATGCCATTGACATGCCGTTGCCGGTCAGCGGCGGAATCATTGTCAAAGCATCGCCAACACAACATTCGTTGCGGAGCGCCGCGTGCCGCGGTTGCAGGCAAAGGCCGGCCACGGTGCAGAAGGACTCGTCATCGAAATTGGCGTCGGCCAGCCGCGAATGCAGCACGGAATCCGCCGGGCCGCCCAGCCAGTCGCGCCAGTGGCGTGCCAGGCCGGGCACGGTCGTTTTGCTGCGAAACAAGCCGCAGAGGTTCACTTCACCCCCCGCGAGCCGACACAAGCCGACATAGCCCGCGGGCACAAAGTGCATTTCGAGGTCGGCGTCGAGCGCGACGCCGCGCGCGTGGACTTTGAGCCCGAACAGCCGCCAGCCGCCAGCCACCGGTTGGGCCCGCCGCCCGCTGGCGCGCACCATGCCGCTGCCGAACTCGCCGGTCCAGCGCTTGCCCACCCGCAATTCCCCGCCGAGGCGCTGGAATTCGCGTGCGAGCCAATCATCCAACATCCAGCGCGAGAGACACCAGGCGGCGGTAGGCAGGGCGTGCGCCGCGATCTTCACGCTGCCGGAAAAGAACGCCGCGCTCACCGCGGAACAGGCGCCTGCATCCTGCAACCCGGCCAACAAGCTGAGGCGGGCGAGCGAGTTCTGCCCTTCGCCACTGATGAATTCACCGCAGACGCGGTGCCGCGGATAGCGTCCGGCCTCCCATACCGTGACGGGCACCCCGCGCTGGCGCAGCCCAATGCCCAGCGTCAAGCCGGCCAGACCACCGCCCACGATGGTGACGAGCTTAGCCATGGCATTTTGCAATGAAACAGTGACTGAACCAACCGGCCGCTTGCTCGCTCGATTGCCAAGCGGAATCCTGCGGCCAGAGCGTGGAGAGGTCGTGACCGGTAAAACCCGCCTGCACGCTGACGCGGGCATCGTGGCGGGTAATGGCGTTGCATCCCATGAGCCAGAGCAAACGCGAGGCGGCGAGCGAGAGTGGCGAGCGGCGGGGCTCGCAGGCGATGAACAGCTTCGTCCTCGCCGCCGCCCGTCCTAACAGTGCCGCCAATTGTCGGTCAGGGAAATGGTGCAAAAACAAGTTGGCGAGCATCACATCCACCGGTGGCGCAGTTTCCTCCAGCCACGCGAACACGTCCGCCGCCACGCTCTCCACGGACCAGTTGAGCGCCGCGAACGCCGCGCGGGTCTCCACTGAGACCAGATTCTGGCGATCGAGCAAAGTGACCTGGGCGGTCACGCCCAGGACCGACCAGCGCCGCGCCAGGTGCAGCATCAGGGTTCCATCGCCTGCTCCCAGCTCGACGAGACGCAGCGGTCGCGAGCGAACCAGCGTGGCATCGTGGTGGTTTTGAAACGCATGCGACAGGATGCCAGCGTGACCCATGATGAAATTCAAGCGCCGCAGATCCGCGCGCGAACGAACCGCCTGCGGCGCGGCGGCTGGCAGGCTGTCTAGCAGTTCGGGTTGTACGTCACGGCGCATGGTTCAATCGACTTGCAGGAGAGCGCCGTGACAACTGAAGCCGGCGCCGTAGGACGCCAGCCACCACCACCCTCCGGGCGCATTCTCTATCAGGGCATTTTCCAACACGAAGAGCACGAACGGGCTACTGACATTGCCGAACTCGCGCAACACCGCCGCACTCAGGCCCAAATCACTGGCACTGAGACCAAGCCCATTTTGCACGGCGGCCAGCACCTCGCGGCCGCCGGCATGCAGCAGCCAGCCGGTCACGTCGCCACGCTCGAGCGGATAGTCGCGCAGCATGCCGGCGAGGAGGTTGTCGGCATGCTCGGCCACCAGCGCGGGCACCCGGCGGGACAGGATATTGCGCAACATGCCGTTGCGTTGCTCGAAGCGCAGTGTGTCCCGTTCCTGCGGGTTGAGGAAACTGCTGGCGGTTTTCCACTCCACCCGGCGCTGATGCACGGCGGGCTGGGACGAGAGCACGGCGGCGGCGGCGCCATCGCCAAACAGGCACGAGCTGATGAGCACGCCCGGGTCGTTGTCGAGATAGAAGGCCGCACTGCAAACCTCGACACATACGGAGAGGACATGTCGGGCCCGGCCGGCGGCCAGCAGCGCTTCCGCCGTGCGCCAGTTCGGCAACGCCGCGCCGCAACCCTGGCCGACCAAATCGAGCGCCTGAACATCGGCCCGCAACCCGAGGTGCTCGCTCACATAACTGGTGAGCCCGGGGCACAGGTAGCCGGTGCAGGTGCTGATGATAACGGCGTCGATCTGCGCGGCCGTGAGCCGGGCCAGGTCGAGCGCGCGCGCGGCGGCTTGCCCGGCGAGACCGGGGGCGTGCGCGGCGAAGCGGGCATGCAAGGCGTCGGAGGTCAGGACGAACGCATCCTGCAAATCCGCGACCGCCAGATGCCGGGTTTCGATGCCGTTGTCACCTGACAAGACTTTGCGCAGCAGCGCATGGGAGCGCGCGTTGAGTTGCGAAAACTGCGGCGCTCGTTGTACCGCAGCCCAGCATTCCGCCTGCGTGAAACGCCCAGGCGGGACTGAGGTGGCAAGTCCGGTCAAGTACATGATGCCCTGCAGACTGTCATTTGCCGGGTTCGTTGGAAAGCGTTTTCTCAACAGGCTCCACCTTCGTTTTCCCATCGCTCCAGCGCTGACTCGTTCACGGGCAGCAGATTGCGGATTCGGGCGCGGCCCATGGTCAATTCGTGTTTGGCCTGTTCCCAATCGCGCTTGGCCACGGTCTGCGCGGAACACCCGCGGCTTACGGCCAGTTCCACCGCACGCTTGCGCAACATCCCCCGCGTCACGGGGGCGACGACGGCGGCAGAGTGATCGGTTGCGGCATCCTGTTCCAGTAGCAGTGTTTCCACAGTCTGGATCGTAAGCTGGGGAACACCGGTGCCGCAATGGGGTGTTCACCCCATGCAACGCCGCATTGCCTTTGCCACCAACGCGGGTTACTGTGGCTGGAGAATCCCCATGAACACCCGCACCGAAACCGACAGCATGGGAGCCATCGAGGTGCCCGCCGACCGCTACTACGGCGCGCAGACCGCCCGCTCGCTCATCCATTTCGACATTGGCCATGATCTGATGCCGCGCGAAATCATCCGTGCCTTCGGCATCCTCAAAAAGGCCGCCGCGCTGGTCAACTGCGACCTCGGCATGCTCCCTGAGGAAAAATGCCGGCTCGTCGTGCAGGCCGCCGACGAAGTCACTGCCGGAACCCTCGACGACCATTTTCCGCTCCGCATCTGGCAGACGGGCAGCGGCACGCAGTCAAACATGAACGCCAATGAAGTGATCGCCAATCGCGCCATCGAACTCGCCGGCGGCCAACTGGGCAGCAAAGACCCCGTCCATCCCAACGATGACGTGAACCTGTCTCAGTCGTCCAACGACACCTTTCCCACCGCCATGTCGATCGCGGCGGCAACCGAACTGGAGCAGTCGCTGCTGCCACAAATCCAACATCTGCGCGACGCCCTCGCCGTCAAGGGCGCGGAGTTCGCGGACATTGTCAAGATCGGGCGCACCCACTTGCAGGACGCCACACCGCTCACTTTCGGCCAGGAATTCTCCGGCTACGTCGCGCTGCTCGACGCCAACCTGGAACGCTTGCGCGGCGTGCTGCCCGAGCTGCGCGCGCTGGCCATCGGGGGCACCGCGGTCGGCACAGGCATGAATGCGCCCGCGGCATTCGCGGATCTCGCCGCGGGCAAGATCGCCGAGTTGACCCAGCAACCGTTCACCTCCCATCGAAACAAGTTTGCCGCCCTCTCCGCGCATGACGAGCTGGTCATCGGCAGCGGCGCGCTGAAAACGCTGGCCGCCTCGCTCATGAAGATCGCCAACGACATCCGCTGGCTTGGCTCCGGCCCGCGGTGCGGACTCGGGGAGTTGACCTTGCCGGAAAACGAACCCGGTTCCTCCATCATGCCGGGCAAGATCAATCCGACGCAGTGCGAGGCGCTAACCATGGTATGCGTGCAGGTCATGGGCAATGATGCAGCCATCGGCTTCGCCGGTTCGCAGGGAAACTTCGAGTTGAATGTCTTCAAGCCGGTGATGATCTTCAACTTTCTCAATTCCGTGCGCTTGCTGGCCGACGCTTGCCGGTCTTTCACCGTGTATTGCGTGAGCGGCCTCGCGGCGAATCGCGAGCGCATCGCGGACAATGTCGAGAATTGCCTGATGCTGGTAACGGCGCTGAGCCCGCAGCTCGGTTATGACCAGGCCGCCCGGATCGCCCACACCGCGCTCGAGGATGGCACCAGCCTTCGCGCAGCCACGCTCAAGCTCGGGTTGCTCTCGGGAGAGGAATTCGACGCGGCGGTCGTCCCGGCACGGATGACGAGACCCGATGCACCGCTGACTGGGCCTCATTAGATCTGCTTGCTGAGTTCTTGGATTTGATGGTGCAGGATGCGATCGTTTTCGGAATAGTCAACCGGCACATCGATCACGTGTACCCCGCGCTTTTCGAAACAGGACCGCACCAAGGGCACGAATTCGCCCGCGCTTTCAAGGCGATGCCCGGACGCACCGTAACTCTCCGCGTGCATTACGAAGTCGGGGTTGTTGAAGGTGAGTCCGAAATCAGCGAAACCCATCTGCGTTTGCTTCCACCTGATCATGCCGTATGCGCCGTCATTGAGTACCAGAATCACCAAGTCGAGCTGCAATCGCACGGCTGTTTCCAAATCCTGGGCGTTCATCAGGTAGCCGCCGTCGCCACAAATCGCCATGACTTTGCGGTCCGGATGCACCAGACACGCCGCCATGGCCGACGGCAATCCGGCTCCCATCGATGCCAGGGCGTTGTCGAGCAACACGGTGTTCGGCTGGCGTGCCTTGTAGTTCCGAGCGAACCAGATTTTGTAGATGCCATTGTCCAACGCAAGGATGCCGTCGTCCGGCATGACGTCACGGACGTCCGCGACGAGGCGTTGCGGCAGCAGCGGAAAGCGACCATCGTCCGAACCATCGGCGATGTGCCGTTCCAAGTGTTCGCGCACGGTCATGAAGAACGAGAAATCCCAGGACTCTTGTTGCGTCAGCTCTTCGGTAAACTGCCAGATCGTGTTGGCAATGTCGCCGACCACTTCGACCTGTGGGAAATAGACGGGATCGGATTCGGCACTGGTGAAATTGACGTGGATCACGGTTCGGCCACCCGGCTTCATGATGAAAGGTGGCTTTTCGACAGCGTCGTGACCGACGTTGATGATCACATCCGCGGCATCCATTACGCGATGCACAAAGTCGCCGGAAGTAAGCGCCGCGTTGCCCAAAAACCTGCCGTCATCCTCGTTGATGACGCCTTTGCCCATCTGGGTTGTCACAAACGGAATGCCGGTTCGGTCAACAAACCGGCGCAAGATTTTGCACGTGCTCTTGCGATTCGCCCCAGCACCGATCAGCAGCAGCGGATGACAGGCGTGGGAGATCAGATCGACGGCCCGGCGAACCGCCTTGTGTTCGGCAAGCGGTCGGCGAACGTAACTCTCTTCGACAACAGGCATTTTCGTATCTTCGCGGGCGATGTCCTCAGGCAGTTCGAGATGGGCCGCACCCGGGCGTTCTTCCTGCGCCCTGCGAAATGCTTCGCGAATGAGTGATGGAACCAGATCACCACTCTCAATTTGCCTGGTGTACTTCGTTAGGGACTGCATCATGTCCACCACGTCAATGATTTGAAACCGCCCTTGCAGTCTGGACTTGATCGGCTTCTGGCCGGTCAACATGACCATTGGCATCGCACCCAGATTGGCATAAGCAGCGGCGGTGACGAGATTCGTCGCTCCGGGACCGAGCGTCGACAGACAGACCCCCGCCTTACCCGTCAGCCTGCCATAGGTCGCCGCCATGAAGCCCGCGGCTTGCTCATGGCGCGTGACGATCAGGCGGATGCTGGATTTGCGAAGCGATTCCAGCAGGTCCAGGGTTTCTTCGCCTGCGATGCCAAAGATGTACTCAACACCTTCGCGTTCAAGAGCAGCTACAAGTAGATCTGATGCTTTCATCTGTTTTTTGAGAGTTACGGATTGATGATAGCCTATATTTGGTCTTCGGCAAGCTCCAGAAACGGGGGAATCGGGCAATCCAGCGTGTCGGCGATGGCGCGGAGCAATTCGGCTTCGCGTTCCCGGATCAAGCCGTCTGCGCCGACGATTTGGACGCAGGCTTCGAGCAAACTTCTTTTGATCTTTGGCGCGGCCAGCGCGAGGCGATCGAGCGCGGTGTCCAGTTGTTCCAGCCCACACTCGTTGCGCGGCAGGAGTTGTAGTCCGTCGGCCTTCGCGGCCAGATGGCGCGCGCCCGTGCTGAATGCCTTTTCGACTTCGCCTGTTCTGCTGCTGCTGGCGTTCGCCAGCGCGGAGAGCACGACGCTGCAATCCCGCATGAGCGGTTTGAGCGTATCGTATTGAATGGAGGACGGGCGGGTTTCACCCGCCTGCGCCGCGAGGTGGCGGCGGACGATTTTCTGAAGGACGAACTCAAAGATTTCAATCTGCCCATCGCTCTCAATGAGCCATTGCAACGCCTGACTGAATTGGTCGTACTCATCGGGCCGAAGCTGGCGCAGCGCCGGCAATGCGAGGTTCACGAGCGGCAGCCGGGCGCGCGAGGCGATGGGCGCGACTTCCGACCAGAGCGCGGCGGTGGTTTGGCCAACCCCCGGCGCGGCTTGCCTGTCAAGTTCCGTGAGTTGCTTCGCGCGCAAGGATTTGTCCGGGCTGAGAAGAATCGCGAAAACGAGCGCGGTGGCGTCGAGCGGTTCGCGGGCGGCGGACTGGACCTTCTCCGGGAATGAATTCCGCAACTCCTCGGCATAACGCAGATGCAACGGCGTTGGCTTGACCAGCACCTTCGTGTGCCTCCTGGCTTGGTCCTGATGTTCAAAGAAATCCATTGCCTATTTCCTCAAGCAAACGAGACTTTCGTCGCCTCCCGCTGCTCCGGCATCTCGATCGCGAACAGTTCGGCGGCGCCGAAGTTGAACGTGCCTGCGATGACGCTGCTGGGAAAAACCTCCCGCTGCGTGTTGTAGGCCATCACCGAGTCGTTATATGCCTGGCGGGCGAAGGAGACTTTGTTCTCCGTCGAAGTCAGTTCCTCCATCAGGCTCAGCATGGTCGTGTTCGCCTTGAGATCGGGATACGGCCTCGGAGAGTGCGAAGAGACGGCCAAGCGAACCGCTAAGCGTGCCTTCGGCGCTGGCGAGTTCCTTCATGGCAGCTGGATCACCGGGATTGGCGGCGGCGCCGGTGTTGGCGGACGCTGCGGCATTGCGCGCGGCGATGAC
>JAIPKB010000256.1 GCA_021733795.1 Akkermansiaceae bacterium
ATTTCCGGAATGAGATCCTGCTTGAGGAGGTGTTAGCGATCGCCCGCATGAGCCGACCCACCTTCGCACGGCAGTTCAAACGTCACGCCGGCCGCAGCCTGACGGATTTCCTCATCGAACTGCGGTTGCAGGCCGCCTGCCATGAATTGACGAATTCGTCACGGAGTGTGCTCGAAATCGCCCTCGGTGCCGGGTTCTCCCACGTGTCGTTTTTCAACCGCGTGTTCCGGCGGACCCTGGGCTGCAGCCCGTCGGAGTACCGCCGCTCAATTCCTCCACCACAAGCCCCAACGGGGCGATAGACGCTAGCGAGGCTTCGCCTCAGACCCAAGACAACAAGACCCAAGACGCAAGACAAAGAATTTGACCTAACGACAACACAATCCCGGTTTCAAGGACTCTAGTGTAGTCCGTCAAGCAGATTGCAATTGGCGTTTCATGGATTATGGTGTTTGAAGTTTCAAGGGAGAGCAGGCGGAGGCATGTGTGGCGGCGGGGGCGGCGATTGTGAATCAGGGGGGGCGGGAGGGGGCGGGGCTGTCGCGGGTCTTGTGCCGCGCGCTCCGCGAAACAGGCTGGAAGCCCGCTTTCCATGGCAGGCTGGAAGCCTGTCTTCCGGCTATCAGTCACCCGGCGACGATGGGCAATCCCGAGTTTTCGACTTGCGGGGGCAGGCCCGCCTGCGTACGCTCCGCCCATGGTCACTCAGGCGCGACACCGCGAAATCCCCGGTCTATTCTGCCCAAGCACCGCCGCCGGACCGGTCAACGGTTGCGCGGGTATGGCTGAGTTCCGCATCTTCACGATCGTCCCGACATGAAACGCCTCGACCACATCATCCGCACGCTGGCCGGGGTGACGCCGGGCGGCCGGCCGGTCTTCCTCAAGGGGCCCTCCAACGGCCCCGGTCCACTGGAGGAACTCACGTCCTACGATTCACGCCTGGTCGTGGGCATCCTCGGCGGCAGCGCAGGGACCACGCTCGATGCGTTCCAACTCATCCACAACGCCCGCAAATACGGCGCGCGGGTCGCCTTGTTCGGCCGCAAGATCAATCTATCCGAGAGCCCGCCGGCCTTCATCGAATTCCTCCGCCGCGTGGTGGACGGGGAGATTGCCCCGGTGGGGGCGGTGAAAGCCTATCACGCGGTGCTTCGGCACACCGGCATCAAGCCGCAACGCCACTTGCAACAGGACCTGCAGCTCACCACCAATCGGATGAGCTACCGTTGAAACCATCGCCATGAGCACCACCGCCGATCTACCAGAACTTGCCAGCCAGCTCGCCGCCGCCGATCCTCGGACCTCCCGGATTGTCACCGGGTTTGATGGTTTTATCGATGAAATGATCACGCTGGTGGGCGAACGCAAGTCGCTCGATTGTTATGAGGCCGTGGCGGACATTGCCACCTTCGGGCGGTTGATCGCCGCCGCTGCGGGTCATAGCAGCCTGCGGGAGATCGTGGTCAACGCGGTTCATCCGGGTGGCTGCGCGGTCAATCTGGCCGACGGTCTGGCCAGTCTCGGGGTGCGGGTCGATTGTTTCGCCACCTTGGGAGAACCGTCGCATCCGGCGTTCCGGGAGATCGCGGATGGTTGCGCATCGTGCCACTCGTGGGGGCGGGAACCGGGCCGCACGCTGGCCTTTGAGTTTGACGACGGCAAGTTGATGTTCAGCGCGGTGAAACAGCTCGCCGACTTCACTCCCGAGGCGGTGGTCGGGTTGCTGGCCGACGGAGTCTTCGCCGCCGCCTGTGGTGCGGCCCAGGTCATCGCACTCACCGACTGGACTCTCTATCCGCACATGACAGCGGTGTGGCAGTTGCTCCAGCGGCAGGTGTTTTCAGGCCTCTCCCAGCGGCCGCACTTCTTCATCGACTTGGTCGATCCGTCGAGCCGTTCCGGGGCCGATATTCGGGCGATGGCTGGCGTGCTGCGCGACTTTGAATCCTGCGGGCCGCTGACGCTGGGATTAAATGGCAACGAAGCGAACATTCTCTCGCGCCTCCATGCAATGCCGCCTCCCCCGGCAGCCACGCCGGAAGAAACTTTGCGGCAGGCTGCGGCGCTGCGGGAGGTTCTCGGCATCAGCCGCGTGGTGATCCACCATATTTCCTTTGCGGTGAGTGCTTCGGCGGTCGGCGGTTGCTGCCAACCGGGGCCCTTCTGCCCGCATCCGCGGAAGAGCACCGGCGCGGGAGACCGCTTCAACGCCGGCTTCACCCTCGGGCTGGCGCTTGGACTGGCGGATCCGGACTGCCTCGCGCTGGGTTGTGCCGCCGCCGGCTTCTTCGTGAGGAACGCCCGCAGCGCCACACATCCGGAGTTGGTGGCGTTCCTTCACCGATGGGCGGACGGCGCGCCCGATGCCACCGAATGAAATGAACCCGCTTCCCTTCGGCCAACTCGCGTCGCGCATCGCGGGGGAATTGCACGCCGGCGACACGCTGCGGCGGCTCTACGCGACCGATGCCTCGGAATATCAGAAACTCCGCGCCCTGCTGGCGGATCCGGAGAACCGCCGCCAGATCACTGGGAACTTCCCGCGGCCATCCATTCCTCGTCGCAACACCGGCTATGCGCTCGATTTGCTGATGGATGCCGACGTTTTCGACGCCACCTCCGCCAAGCCGTTCAACCTCTACAAGCTCATCGCCGGGTTCGAAGGAACCTTGTTTTTCGCCACCGAGATCGAACTCGACTGCTCGCCTTTGCCGCCGCCGCATGCGGCGCTGATTGCTAGGAAATTGCTTTTCACGGCTGGTGCGCATGAGGGGCTAAAGAGCGGCCCGGAGATCGGGAGAAAGAAGCTGCTCTGGGGCGCTCCCGACGTCAAGGCCATCTGGCGCAGGTCAGGCCGCTCAACGAGCAACAGCGCAGGGCCGTGGGGCTGACCTAGCGCGACAAATCCGGGCGTCTGGCCATGCCCGGCTACGATGCCATCAATGACGTGGTCAACGCCGTCGATCCGGCTGCCCTCGCCGCCGCCCTCAACACTTGGCTGTTGGCCAACCATGACAATCTCCCCCAAAGCCTCGCCCTTGACGGCAAGGACCTCGGCCACTCCCTCGGCGCCATCGTCACCCTCCGCCGCCACGATGACGACCGGCCCGTCCTGATGCAAAGCTACAGCGGCAACAAGGATGACTGCGAACTTCCCGTTGCCCAGAAGCTCCTTGCCGACAACGCCGGGGTTCTCCACCACGCCATGATCACCGCCGATGCGTTGCGTTGCGCAAAAGGGACCAAGAACCTCGCTCTGTTGCGCAATGCCGCGCTGGCCATCCTGCCCTTCGAGCAACACGAATCGCTCAAAGATAGTCCACCCGGCCCATGGCCATCGACTCGCGCACGTCGCCCAGGCAGGCGTTCCTGCCGACGTCGAGCCTCGCGGTCAGGCCGAAATGGTCGAGGCAGGTGCCGCACAGCAGGACCATGCTTCCGCGCTCTTCAAGTTTCCGGAGGTAGCCGTGGACTTCGTCATCGAGCAGCGCGGCCCGCACGCCTCCATTGTAGAACACGTAACGCTCCGCACGGTCATCCTTTTCAAGATCGTGCCGGAGGTAGCGCCGTAGCAGCAACAGGCCCAGCCCGGTGTCGCCCGAGCCCATGCCGTTTTGTGAGATGATCACCGCGTTTCTCATGACTGGTTTGGAAGGGGAAATAGCGTCCGCGCAATGAGCCATCCGACATGTCGAACGGCGCGGCAGCGGTTCGAGGTTACCTGCAAACACCGCCAGAAGCAAGCACGGCGCACGACACCCTACAAAGAGCAACCGGGAAAACACCGGCCGCCATCTACGCATATATTCTTAAACGACAACTATATCCTTTCGGAATTTTCATCTTTCTTCTTGACATGCCGGGCGTCTTGACGAGCTTGGGGATGGTAAGAGAACCCGCGCGGAATTTATTATTTTTACCGTTCATTCGGCGACACTCGTTTTTCACAGCAGCAAACCACAACGAAGAAGGGATCCCAGCCATGTCATCCCAACAATCCCCCTGATCCCCGGTCTCCGAACCTCTCTTTCGCCCCTCATGCCCACCAACGCTGACAAGCAATTTCCCAGCCATCGCGGCGCAGCGGGATACGCTGACGCTCAATTGATTGAGCGCGGCAAATCACCCTTTCACTGCGGGCAAACGGCTTTTCCGACGGAATCTCCGTTTCATCCATCCCCCCCGCTGCCCGCCTTGTTCCTCGCCCCCCGAGAACGCAAATCCTTGGCGATCCTGCCACTCGCCGTGATCGCAGGTTGTTTCTTGCAGATGGTCGGGGCGGCTCCCCTGACGCGGGATCAGGTCGCGCAACACGCCTACACAGCCGGATTCCGAGGCGGTGCGCTCGTCGCAGCCATCGCGGTGGCCGAGTCGGAATCGGCCTTCGAACCGCTCGCCGTGGCCAACAACTACCATCGCTGCGAATCAACCGGGACCAAACTCTACCAACCGGATGGCAAGCCCGTCATCCTCACCTATTTCAACACCGTCGGTTCCCTGATCCCCCTCGACGGACAGGTCCATTTTCTATTCAGCCGAAGCTGGGGTATCCCGTTGCACCACTGTCGCGGACTTTGGCAAATCAATGACCTGTTCAACGCATCCACCACGGACGCCCAGGCCTTCGATCCGGCCACTGCCGCCGCGCGCGCCTACTATGTGTCCCGTGGCGGACGCCACTGGTGGAAGTGGACCACCGTGATGAACGGCCTCGCCTGGGATCCCACCCGCTGGAGCGCGGCCCGCACCGCCGCCGCCACCCGCGATCCACTGGTGCTGCCCGCCTCCCCGGTCGGGTTGCGTGCCGAAGCCCACCTGCGGGGCGGGTGGATCTATGACAGCCTGGGCGGCACCCGCATTCGCCAGACCCGCGCCGGAGACACAGGAACGATTCTCTCGGGCCCGGTTCTCTCCACCATCACCGATGGCGTCCACACCAGCCAGCACCCCATGCTGCAGGTTTCCTGGGACAGCGGAGTGACCGGATGGTGCGCGGAGCAATTCCTGCGTCGGTCCAACACCAGCCCGGCCCAAGCCGCACTTGCTGCCTTCGACCCGGCCCCCGCTCATCTATCCATCCGCATTGGCTACGCGTCTCCCCTCGCGCTCGGGTGGACGCGGGGTGCCAACACCGCCTCCATGTCCCTGCGCTTCGGCACGAGCCCATCACTGAGCCAAGGGTCCGACCTCAAGCTTTCGAATACATTGGCCACGACTTGGACGATGCCCGCCCTTGCTCCCTACACCAACTATTATTGGCGGGTGGATTCCCTCTCGGGCAACGGCACCCTGACGCAGGGAGTGACCTGGACCTTCCGCACCGAGCCGCTCCCGGCTCTCCCGGTTTCCCTGACGAACCTGACCCTTTCCCAGACCATCTTCCCCACCAACCGGACCATCACCATTGCGGGCTATGCGTTCTGCTCCGGGGCACAGTCGTTTCTCCTCGGCGCGTCCTGGACGGGGCCGGGCGGTCCGGTTTCCAATCCTGCCAACGATGCGGCGATCACCACTCCGGCGAACGGCACCGGCGCTCCGTTCAGCAGAACCTTCACGCTTCCTGCCTCCGGCGTTCACGCGGGCATTGGCACCATCCTGGTCTCCCCCTGGCGTGATCTCAACGGAGACGGAAAGATCTCCAAGGGTGACCATCAAATCTGCCTGTCCACGCCCGGCGACGGCATCCGCAACGCCGGCAGCGTGACCCTGCTTGATGCCAATCCCCCCATCATCACGAACTTCACCGTCAGCCCCGCCGCCATCAATGCGGGATCGCCGGTCACGATCCACCTTTCCGGAACGGATGATGCCTTCGGCCTGGGACTCGGCCGGGTCCGGGTTCACTACATCAGTCCCGCCGGCCACCCGTGGCTCATTTTTGAAAATCTTCCGGGGAATGCCCCTGCCTACTCAACTTCGTTCACCCATACTCCGCAGCATGCCAGCCAAGTGAGCTACCGCCTCGAGCTGCTGGATGGAACCTTCTCCAATTCCGCGGTCTCCGGCCAGATCCCCGTCCAAGTCACGGACCGGAGCCCGCCTGTCGTCGTCATCAACTCCCCGGCACAAGGGGCGGTGTTCACATCCTCCTACACCCTGGTGAGCGGCATCATCACGGATTTCAGCACGATCCAGTCCCTGGAATACCGGATTGATGGCGCGGGGTGGGCTCCGCTCACCGCGGGCAACAATTTCTCGTTCAACCCGGACTTCAGCGCCGGACACCACTCCATCGAAATCCGGGCCTCGGATTCCTGGCTGAACCGCTCGGCACCTGTCACCCGGGAAATCTATGTGCGCCCGTCCGACACCGACACCACGTCGTTTGATCAATGGCTGACCTTCAGTGGCTCCGAAGTCCCGGTGCAATGGACGGCGGACTTCCAGTCCTCCTCGGGCAGCACCGCCGGGCTCATCAACCAGCGCCTCTACGCGGGAGAAACCCCCAGCCTTGCCGCACTGCACCGCACCAAGGCCCCGCCAGCCTGGGCATCCTCGGTCGAGACGGACCTGATCATGCAGGATCAGGGACTCTTGATCTGGTCGGACAATTCCGTTCCCCCGCAATCCTGGCAGGTGGGCTTGAGCACCAACAATGGCACCACCACCGTGACCTATGGCAAAACCACCAGCCTGCTGAGCCGCCAGTTCCCGAGCAACTACGGCGACAGCAAGGTTCGCGTCACCTGGCAATCCGGGCGCATGGATCTCCGGGTCGTCACCCCCGGCAACCAGAGTCAATATTGGACCCAATCCGCGCCGGGGCTTGCCCTTCCCAACCTGCGTGAAATGCGCCTCGAGACTTCGCCCGACTTCGCGGTCGTCGGCAGCAGTTCGATCGATTCCGTCCTCATCCGCGCCCTGCGTTTCCAGAACGAATTCCAAGTGCGCGAGTTCACCCGCTCCACCGTTCCCAACGACTGGCAGGTGCTCGTCGCGACCTGGCCGGATCGCTTGTATGCGGTGGAGACCAGCACGAACCTCAACCAGCCGTGGACCGTCAGCCATCCGTTCTATCCGGATTCCAATTCAGGCGTTCTCAACCGGCAGAATATTTACATTCCTGCCAACACGCCGAGGATTTTCGTCCGGGTCCGGGAACTCCCCTAGAGTCGTCGAAAGGGGCATCCCCGACTAACAAGCATGCAATGCCGAACTGGATCCTCGGGCCGGACGACGCCCGATCCCGGAAACGATCATTTAGAGCGTTTGGCAAATAGCTCCGCATTTCCTACTCTTCTCTTGCCATATCCTGCAATGGCGGATCGCTACGTTGGACTGGAATGTTGCCCTTTTCTCCCGCTCTCCGAACCGCTCTTTAGCCCCTCATGCGCACCAACCCCGCAAAGCAATTTCCTAGCAATTATCGTCCCGCCCCGTCTCCACGGGTTGCCTTGCTCCGCAAGAAGAGCTCGACCTCACCTGCTCTGTTTTACACCCACAACAACAACGCACTCGGTCACCCGCTCATGAGTGGATCCGCCGCACAAGAGCTGGCACATAACTTTGGGCGCATGCATGTGTCGGGAGGTTTCGGATTGCGTGGCGGCATACGACCACTCCGAACAACGTCTCGCCGAAGGCTTTCCGCTTTCCCTTCGTCGGATCGGTGAAGCCCACGAAAAACTACTCGCCAATGGGATTCGGCGAAGCCCACCGCCCCCCGCTGCATCACGTCCCTGCACAGGTGGTGGTTCCCCTTGCCATGCGAAGTGGTCACGATGATCGGCGGCGTGCCGGGTTTGGTGGCGATCTGGTCCAGCAGGTTCAATCCGGTTTCACGGAGGGTCCGGAAACCGGAAGGAACACCGTTGCCGTCGTGCCTTCGTCTTCCTGGCTTTCCAGTGCCAGTCTGCCGCCGTGGGCGGTGAGGTAGCGGTTGCAAAGCGGCAGCCCGTAGCCGGAGCCCCCGCGTTTCGAGGTTTTCCCGGGAATGAACAGGAGCAGACCTTCGACCTTCGACCTTCGACCTTCGACCTTCAGACCTTCAGACCTTCAGACCTTCAGACCTTCAGACCTTCGGACCTACGACTCTTCCACTTCCTTCCCCCCATCCGGCGGACGCCCCGGAAACCCTCGCGTCGATCACTGCCATCGGGGCGGAACTCGGGTGGCAACCCCGGATTTCCTTCCCGGACGGGCCGGATTCCTGATCGCTCCAGTCCACGGCTGTCCCGCCACAAAAACCGCCCTGCTTTACACTT
>JAIPKB010000257.1 GCA_021733795.1 Akkermansiaceae bacterium
GCCGATGAACTCGTGGTATTCGATCCGGCCTCGTTCCCCATTGAAACAAACGCGCATGCCTTCGCGGGGCGAGTAGCAGGTGAGAGAGTAGGTGAGCAGTTCGCCCGTGCGGTAGCGGACGTTGAGCGACATCTGGTCGAAGATATCGATGTCCTCCCGGAAGACATTGCGGTCGCGGATGTAGCCGGAGTCGGCCTCGCCGGCGCGGTAGAGTCCGCGAAAGGAGGCGCTCTCGTCGAGGTCGAGCCGGAAGGGATCATCCCTTGCCTCCGGGTGGCCGGTGTAGCGGGGGTAGGTGGTGAGGTGGGCATCGCCGCGCGCCACGGCATTTTCCCGACCGTAAAAGACGAGGTCCCCGTAGGCAAAGACCTGGGCGGGGATGGCGTCGAGCCACCAGTTGACGAGGTCGAAGTGGTGCGTGCTCTTGTGCACGAGCAGCGTGCCCGACTCGGCGGCGTGGGCGTGCCAGCGGCGGAAGTAGTCGGCCCCGTGGTTGGTATCGAGGAGGTATTCGAGGTTGACGGCACGGATGCGACCGATCGTGCCTCCCGCGATGAGTTCCTTGACCTTGGTGCGGAAGGGAGCCCAACGGTAGTTGAAGGCCACGCGGACGCGACGCCCGGTCGCACGCTGCGCATCCAGGATGGCGCGACATTTGGCCGCATCGATGGTCAGCGGTTTTTCCGTGATGACATCACAACCGGCCTGCAGGGACCGGACAATGTAGTCGTGATGCGTCGAGTCCTTCGAGCAGACGAAGACCGTTTGCGGACGTGTCTCCCGCAGCATGACGTCAAACTGGTCGGCGGGGTAGGCGGGCACGGCATGGTAACCCAGTTCACCCGTGAGCATGGCGTTGTAGTAGGCCATGCGTGCCGGACTAAGATCACAAAGTCCGACGAGTTCGTTGGTCCCGCGGTAGGTGGTGACGAGCGGCTCGATGAAACTCAGGGCGCGGCCCCCGGTGCCGACGAATGCAAAGCGATGCTGGCTCATGGTGGTGACGAAGTTCAAGCTTGGCCGGGACGCGAGGCAATGACGCAAAGCGCGGACCGTTTGAGCGGGGGCATGGCCGGACTGCGCGCGGTTGAGGGTTCGGGCTACGGTTGCTTCTGCGCGAACCCAGGGGTCAGGAATTTGAGGGCGATATGGATGGGACGATCGAATTCAGTCCGGTGGTCCGGCAGGCGAATCCTGGCCTCGCTGATGCGTTCGAAGGGGCAATTGGTGCAAATCCGCACCGCTTCCACTTTGATCCTGGTTCCCGTTGGAAGGGTCTCGCGCGTGATCAACTCGGGTCCGCCCCAACTCGGGCTGGTCGGGTTGACCACATAATAGTCGACCGTGTCTTCATATCCGGGCGGTGCGTTCACGCCGGAGAGATGCATGGGCTGCAGCAATGCATACTCGGCGCCGATGTAGGCGGGGTATGGGGACACAGCGCTGACATCCTCATACTGTGCCACGGTGCTGCAACCCCCGAGGAGGAGAACCACGCTCAATAAAAGAAGCTTCATGGCAGTTGGGTTTTCCGGAGGTTGGTGCCTGGCCTCGGCAACGTTCGCAATGAAGCGCCCGACCGCGCAAGCAAAACGACTCGTGTCCGGCGGATGGCGAGACGGCTTCCAACTTTCGTTGTCATGTTCGGTTTTTGGGCGCAGACTGATCCTCACCATGAAACTGCTCTTATCCCTGCTGCTCTGGTCCCTTGTGTTGGTGTTGTGCTGGCCGCTGGCCTTGCTGGTCCTGGTGCTCTGGCCTTTCCTCTACCTGCTCTCCATCCCCTTTCGCATCGTGGGTTCGCTCATGGAAGCCCTGCTGGCCTTGGTCAAGACCCTCCTGTTTCTACCCGCCAGACTGCTTGGCTACCGCGGTTGAGCGCGGTGGATTCAGTTGCCCGATCGGGCCTGGCTGCGCCGGGATAATTTAGGCGGCGTTCCTAGGAGCCGTTGGTGAAGATGAACTCCTGCTGCATGCGGACAATGACCGGGTGACCCTGATGGGTCGGAACCGAGAACTGCCAATCGGCCAGCGCACGGAGGGCGGCATCGGCGAAAGCCGGGTGGGTGGTCTCAGCCACAACCGGAAGGCGGGCCCGCCCCTTGCCATCGACGTAGAAATCCAGCACGGCGCGACCGTGGGGCAGCGCGGCCGAAAGGCCGGGATGAACCGGCGTCACCGTGCGCAGCACGGCCAGCGGGTGATCGATTTCACCCGCGGAACAGATCAGGTTCACGCCCGGGTCAACCCCGGCATTCCGCAACAAGGCGTCCGGCGTTTCCAGCGGCATGAGGGTCACGATGCGTTTGGCCGAAAATTGAAAACTCAGATTGATGCGAAAATCGATGGGTTCCCCATTCCGGCGCGCGGGTTCGAATCGCCACTGCCGGAGTGCGGCGACGGCCTCGTTGGCAAATTCCTCACTGGTGTAGCCGGTGACGAGCAGGTCGGTGAGCTGCCCCATTGCATCGATCCGAATCGATACCCGGGCCTCGCCTTGGGCCAGAGGTGATAGTCCGAGGGCCAGCGGGAAACGCGGTTCGACCGTCCGGAATATTTTTGGCAGTTTCAGGTCGTCGGCGTGGACGGACGGGGCCAGACCGGTGCCCAACAGCAGGACGGCAAGTAGCATCGAACAGGGAGATCGAGCGTTCATGGCTATGGTGGGTTGTGCCCAAATCTACGCCGTTATGGGCGAAATTCAACGGACATTCCGGGGTATTTCCTGCCCTGAATGAGGGTGAAAACTTGTGCCGTCCCGGCGGGCGCAAAGCGGGAGCGACCTCAGCCGGACCCATTCGTCCGGGTCGCCATGGTCAGCAAGGTGACAGCCATCTCGTTGCATGGCGTGGGGATGCCATGCTTTTTACCCAGCCGCACGATCACACCATTGCGCGCGGCCAGTTCCATCGGCCGGCCGGCCAGCCGGTCGCCGTGCAGTGAGTTGACGGCATCCGGGGGCGCATTGCGGCACCTTTGCACGATGTCTTGTGGCAGCGACTCTTCCAGGACGGCACCTTCGGCGCGGCCGACTACCAGGCATTCTTGCGCAATTTTGTCCGCCAGCTCCGCAATGCTGTCCTCCCGGAATATGCCGGTGGGTTGCTGGAGCAGGGCGTTGATGATGCCGACCGAATTCAGGCAGAGTTTGCGCCACGCCACGCTCTTGAAGTCGGCGGTCAGGGTCACCTCAAGGGGTGTCCCGTCAAACAGCTCAGCGAACTCGCGGCCCTGCGCGTCGTCCGTCACTGTGAGAAGGCCGCGACCGCGTTGTTGAATATGGGCGGGATCCCTGCGTTCCGCGGGCAGGTCGACGATGACCGGCAACAGCCGATCCACGGGGAGGAATGGAGCGAAACGTTCGCGGTGCTCGACGCCGTTTTGCAGGATGGCGACGGGGGCACCCTCGGCGCAAAGTCGGTCGAACCACCGGGCCGCCCCGCTTGCATCATAAGCCTTGGTCGTGATCAGGACCCAATCCACCGGCGGGGCCCCGGCCGGATCGGTCAACACGGTCGGCTGCATCGTAATCGGGCCGTCGGGAGTCTCGACCTGCAGGCGGGCCAGGGCGGTGCGGGCACAGAGCAGAATCTCGTGCCGGCCGAGGCGGTGCAGTTGGGCGGCGATCACGCCGCCAATGGCGCCGGGACCGATGATGGCGATTCTTGCCATGGTTGCAGGAGGGATTGGCTTGTTTCAGTTGCCGCGCGGGGTGATCGTGCTGCGCAGTGGGCTGGCGGGTAAATTGAAGGTTGAGGGATCGTCGGGCTGGGCGGGATCAAAAGTGGCGAAGTCGGCGGAGATTTTTTCTGCGAGGGGCAAGTTGGAATCGCGGATGGCCTGAGCCACGCCCTTGGCCAGTTCGTAGGCGCCGTAGTTGTTGTGGTGTGTGGCATCCTTGCCGTGGTTGGCAAAGGCCAGAGTCGCCCGTTCCGGCCCGAGGGCCTCGTAGAACTGCGTGCTCAGGGCGGCGAGGTCGATGACCACGACATTTTGCTCGGCGCCCACCTCGCGCACAGCGGCAGGATAATCGCCGTGGGTGTTCGTGATTTTGCCGTGCTCGTCAAAGGTGCGGCGTTGCGGTGAGGTGAGGAGCACGGGTGTGGCGCCGCGCATCCGGGCCTCGGCAATGTAGGCACGCAAATAGGCTTGGTAGGTGGTCTTCGCCTCGACATAGGTTTGCGGCCACTGCTTTTTCTGATCGTTGTGACCGAACTGGATGAAGAGGTAGTCCCCGGCCCGGATTTGTGAGAGAATCTTGGCCAACCGCAGCCCGGTGAGGAACGATTTCAGCGTCTCGCCGGATTCGGCATGATTGGCGATCGCGATCCCGGGCCGAAAAAATCGCGGCAGCATCTGGCCCCAACTGGCACCGTCTTCCCAGCGCTGGTCCGTGACGGTGGAGTCGCCGGCGAGATACACGGTCGGCCGTTCGACGGGTTCGACCATGATGGTGCGCACCCCCGGCGCGCTCCCGTTGAACTCGAGCGTGAGTTTGTCGTCCCAAGTCAGGGAGCCGGTCTCGCGGTCGTTCAGGATTACGGCACTGCCGCCCGGTGCGTTCTTCTCCGGTGGGGGCAGGGAAGCATTGCGCACATTGACGATGAAGCTGCGCGTGTAGAATTCGCCGGCGGCCGTGGCGACACGGTCAAGCATCAGACGACGCGACTCGGCTTTCACCGTGTTGACGGTGGCCTTTGCTGCATCGCCAAAGGTCACGGTGACGCGGTAATTGCCCTCGGGAACGGCGACGGAAAAGAAAAACGGCTCGTGCGCGGCAGTGGGGGCGGTGCCCAGGTCGAAGCCGAAACCACGTTCCGGCGAGAAGGTGTCGGCCGGCGTCAGCGTGGTGAGATCGAACGTGCGGACCGCGGGTGCGGCCCACCCGGTCAAGACCGGCAGGGTCACCCAAAGGATCAAGTGGCGCAGCATGGATTTTGGGAGAAGCATGAGCGGATTCAGAAGTGCGAGGGTGAGGCTTGGGCCTGCACGCTGCCATCACTGATCCTGGCATTTTGCCCCACGCCCTGGCGGAGGGCGATCATTTCTGCACCCGCCAGCAGCACGGGACCGTAGCCGTGCGCGGCATAGACGCTCACGGGTCGGTGATAGTAGAACATGGGGTCGAAGGCCATGCCGGTGCCGACGCAGGTGTTCTCGACCTGACCCAGTTCATTGACCTGCAGGGCGACGGCGTTCCAGCCGAGCGAGACGACCGGAACGTAGGCGAGGGGATCGAGCCAGCCGCGGTTGATGCCGCGGGCGATCGCGTAGGTGAACATGGCGGAGGCGGAAGTCTCCAGGTAGGAGTCGGGGCGGTCGAGCAACTGGTGCCAGAGTCCGGCGGATCCCTGCACGGCGGCCAGACCCCGGGCATGGGCGCGATAGAGTTCGAGCACAGCGGCGCGTTGCGGGTGATCCTCGGGCAGGACACTCAACAGTTCCGCCATGGCGACGATGGCCCAACCATTGGCGCGGGCCCAATGAAATGCGGGGTGCGGATTCATTTCCTGCACCCAGCCGTGCATAAAGAGACTGTTTTCCCGCGCAAACATGCGACTGGCGAACTGGAGGACCTGCGCCGTGGCGTCGTCAAAATAATGCGTTTCTCCCGTGAGCACGCCCATTTGGGCCAGGGCCGGAACACTCATGTAGAGATCGTCGAGCCAGAGGGTGTTGTGCAGCGGACGATTGCGCGCGAGGGTGCCGTCGGAAAGGCGGAACTGGCCTTTGCTGATCCATTGCAGCCAGTGATCGGTCACGGGCCGCAACTCAGCCGGATGGATTCCGGCGCGCGCGGCCTTGATGAAGGCGGCGGCGAGTGAACCCGAGTCGTCGAGCGAGCGGGGTTTTACCACATTGCGCATGGTATGGAAGCGCGGCGGACCGCTGCCGGGAACGGGAGGCGGCACGTCTGCCGGCGGGTGGGCGCGAACGTGGGCCGCGAGGGTGGTGATCATCCCGAGCCGGTCGGCTACATGGGCGCGGTAGCGTTCGTCGCCGGTGACCTCGGCGGTGAGCAGCAAGCCGGCATAGGTCACGCCCCATTCGTAGCTCAGGGGTGAAAACTGACCGACGTGCAAGCCGGTGCGCGGCGGCAGTCGGGAGAGGTCGGTGACGGGTTCATGGTTCTCGAGATTGACGACATGCACCGGACTGGTGGATTCGACATGGGCGAACACGCGGTCGAGCACGGTTTTGATTTCCGTCACCGTGGCCGGGGCATACGGCACCGGATAGTTTGCGGGTATGCGGCCGCTGTTGATGACCAGGGGATCGGGCGCGGCGGGCGACTGGGCAAGGGCCGGTGCCGCGAGCAGGGCGAGGCCGAGGAGGGAGGAGGAAAATTGCATGGGAGAAATGGGGCGGGTGGGGCCGGGGAGAGGGGCAAAAAAACGCCAAGTTTAATGCGCCGGTGGAACCGAAATCTCGGGTGGGGGCGGGAGCGGCAGGGCCTCGTCCAGCGCAAAACCCGGATGCGGCGGCTGGTTGTAGGCGGTGTTCTGCCACGCAATCGCAACCCGGTATTGAGGATCATGCATCAGGGTGGTCAGCCGATGCGGCGTGGGGATCGTGCTCGTGTAGATGCGCAGCTCGGAATTGTCCCGACTGCGCCAGATGACTTCCTCGCGCCAGTCGCCCCAGAGGTCGGCGCTAAGGGCGGGAGTCGCCTTCGTGCCGTTGTTCGAGGTGCAGCCATGCGCGATCAAAAGCGGATCAAGCGTTTCCGTGGTCCAGTTCCACTTGAGGATGCGATTCTGGTCGAGCAATTCGCTCAGCAGGTCGCCGTCCCAGTAGATGCCGAAGTTGCAGGGAAATCCCCTCGGGCGATGGGCGAGGATCAATTCGCCCTTGGTGTTGTAGATCCCGTCCATGCCGGCGCCCGCGGCCCAGAATTCCGCGCCGGGAAAACGCGGGTCGATGTTGAAGGCATTGCCGCGGCCCGGGCCCTCGCCCTTGTCGCCCCCGTCCGCGGCCGCTTTCACGGACGGAATGGTGAAAATGGGCCGGCCGGTGCGGGCATCGCGCAGGCTCATGCCCTGCCGGTCAAAGCGTTCCTGGATGTCAAACACCTCCAGTCCGGGATTGTCCGGGTCGAGCTCACCGACGTGCAACGCATCGCCGTGGCCCCAACCGGTGGAATAAAGCCCTTTGCCGTCGGAGCCCACCACCATGGCCCCGTAGATGATGTCATCCTTGCCGTCACCATCGACATCGGCGACCGAGAGCTGGTGGTTGCCCTGTCCGCGCCAGGGATTGGTGTTGTCCGGCGGTCCGAGCTTGTCGCTGTCGAACACCCAGCGGGAAGTGAGTTGGCCGTCGCGCCAGTCCCACGCGGCGATGACAGTGCGGGTGTAGTAGCCGCGGGCGAATATCAACGAAGGCAGGTGGCCATCGAGATAGGCGACACCGGCCAGGAAACGGTCTGAACGATTGCCGTAGCCATCGCCCCAGACGGCCTTGAGCTGGTCGGCCGTGGGATTGTCCGTGTCAGGATGACGACCGGGCAGATATTTCGTCGTGGCCAACGCCGCGCCGGTGCGTCCGTCAAACACCGTCAGGTATTCCGGTCCGCGCAGGATGCGACCCTCCAGCCTTGCCACCAGGCCGGCGGGGGTTTCCGTGCCGCCGGTGCGGTCGCGCGAGGGCACCGTGGTGCCGCCGGGCTCGCGCCAGTCGGCCGCGGGATCACCGATGATCCGACCCGTGCCGTCCACGGTGCCATCGGCCGTTTTGCAGGCCACCTCGGCGCGGCCATCGCCGTTGAGGTCCATGACCATGAACTGGGTGTAGTGCGCGCCCTCACGGATGTTTTTCCCCAGGTTGATCGTCCAGAGCAGGGAACCATCGAGCCGGTAGGCTTGGAGCAGGGTCTCGCCGGTGGGGCCGGCCTGGGAATTGTCCCGCGGCTGCTGTTCCTGTTTCAGGATGATCTCGTAGTCACCGTCGCCATCCAGGTCGCCGAGCGAGGCGTCACCCGGCGTATAACCGGCGGGGGTCGTAAGCGGCACGCGATGGTAGGGCAACGGCGGGGCACCGACCGGCAGGGTGAATGCCGCACTCGCTTCGCCTTCGACTCCACTGATCACTGGGCAAACAAAATACCTCGTCTCGCGCTCGAGCCGCCCCGCGGCGTCGATGAACCAGGTCGGCCCGGTGAGCGGCTCCGGGTTGAGTTTGGTCG
>JAIPKB010000258.1 GCA_021733795.1 Akkermansiaceae bacterium
GTGTTGAGCGGCTCCAACAACCACGATTGGAAGCAAACCACCCCGGTCATCAAGGCCGTGCTGGAGGAGTCCGGTCGCTTCGCGGTGGACGTGGTGGAGGACGTGCCGAACCTCAAGCCGGACGCGTTCGCCCCGTACTCGGTGATTTTGTGCAACTACAACGATTTTGGCCAACGACCTCCGGCTCGCTGGAGTCCTGAGACCCGCAAGGCTCTGCTGGACCATCTCGCCAAAGGCCATGGTCTGCTCGCCCTGCATGCGGGCAGCTCGGTGTTTTATGATTGGCCGGAATTCCAGACCTATGCCTGCGGGACTTGGAAAGACGGCACCGGCCACGGCGCGATCCACGTCAATCAAGTCACTTATTGCTAGGAAATTGCTTTTCACGGTTGGTGCGCATGAGGGGCTAAAGAGCGGTTCGGAGAGCGGGAGAAGGGGGGTTGGTCTGGTTGTCGCAAGATCGTGTCTGCCGTCTGCGGTGCGGGTGACCATCTTACCGAACTCGCTCGCAGTCGAACCATGGCACCAGGTCCGATCCTGTTCCCATACCGAGCCGTCGTACAGCCGTGCATTCGGCCAACGGGCGGGCATCATCATGCGCCCGCCGACAAAGAGCTGCCAGATGTCCTTTTCCAGCGATGTCTGGTATATTTGTTTCATAATCAAGTTTACTGTTTCCCGGGGTCATTCGATCCCGAGTTCTTCCTGAATTTTCTCCAGCGAGACTCCCTTGGTCTCCGGCATGACCATCAATACCCAGACCAACTGGCCGACCATGCACAGCGCGTAGAAGCCGAAGGCCATCCAGCCTGCGGCCGCGGCGATGATCGGGAAGGTCCATGAAATGCCCGCGTTCATCGCCCAGTGGGTGAAGCTGCCCAGCGCCTGGCCGCGCGCGCGGACCCGGTTGGGGAAGATCTCACTGATGAAGACCCAGATCACGGCCCCCTGGCCGAAGCCGTGCGCCGCGATGAAGACGAGCAGGCTCACCAGCAGCAACGGCCCCTCCACCTTGGCGTAAAACGCGTAGGCCGCGCCGGTAAGCCCGAGGATGTAGCCGATGGAACCGATGATCATGAGTTTGCGCCGTCCGAAGTGGTCGATGATGACCATCGCCACCATCGTGAAGACCAGCATGGTGAAGCCGACGATGACGGACTGCAAGAGCGCGGACTCGACGCCCGCGCCGGCCATCTTGAAGATCGACGGCGTGTAGTAGAGCACCGCGTTGATGCCGGAGAGCTGGTTGAAGGCGCCCATCGCCACGGCCAGCAGGATGGGCTTCATGTAACGCCGGCAATAGAACGGCTCGCTGATGCTGTGATGCGCCAAATCCATCGAGTGCTGGATCTCGCGGATTTCTTCCTCCACGCTGCCGGTATCCGATCCGCAGCGCTCCAAGACAACGCGCGCCTCCTCCAGCCGGCCGCGCGCCACCAGCCAGCGCGGGCTTTGCGGCGTCAGGAAGATGAGCAGGAAAAACACCAGCGACGGCGCCGCCATGACCCCGAACATCCAACGCCATTCGTTCGCACCAAGGTGCATGCCACCTATCAGCCAGTTGGACAGATAGGCCAGCAAAATGCCGAGCACGACGTTGAACTGCGTGATCGCCACCATCCGCCCGCGGTAACAGGCCGGAGAAATCTCCGCGATGTAGAGCGGTGACACGACCGACGCGCCGCCCACCGCCAGCCCGCCCATGAACCGGAAGCCCAGAAACGACCACCAGTCCCACGAGAACGCGCAGCCGAGGGAGGAGACCACATAGATGACGCCCAGCGCCGCCAGCGCGGCGCGGCGTCCGAAGACGTCCGCCGGACGGCCGGCGCCGATCGAACCGAGGATAGTGCCGATCAGCGCGCTCGCCACCGTGAATCCTAACAGGTTGTCGCTGAGGGCGAACTTGGCGCGCAAGGCATCCGTGGTGCCGGAAATGACCGCCGTGTCAAAGCCGAACAACAACCCGCCCAAGGCGGCGACGAGCGTGCAGCCGAGCAGGTAGAGGGTGAAGGGCGGCTTGGATGCGGCCGGGACTACGGCATCCGTGTTACTGTAGGTGGTGTGCAAGGTTGGTTGTTGTTGGTTGGATGGTGGCGTGGGTCATGGCGCGCCGACCCGGATTCTGGCGAACACGGCGGCGATCCACAAAGGATGCGTCCCAATAGAGCGAGCCCTGCGGGCGCCTGCAAGAACATGATCTTCCCCCATTTGGGGGAGGACATTTCCGACGCCGGTGTGCTATAATCCTGCCGTGTCCGGGTTTGCAGCGAATTTTCGAGGCGTGGCGGCGGCGGTTCTGCTGGCCGGCGGCGGCTTCGCGGCGGCGGCCGACACACCGGTGATGCCACCGGTCGGGACGGTGGCTCAGGAAAATATGGTCAGTGAGTAAAATGAGTCAGTGAGGGAAATGGGGTCCGTGTGGAAAATGTGGTCAGTGTTCAAAACTTGACAAAATGCCGGTCAGGTTCCCGCATTCCAGGCCGTTTTGAGAAATACCAGCATCTCAGGGGACAGATTGGCTAGCGTCTTCGCTCGCTTGAAACGTCGCAGTTGCTGGCTCACGTTCGCTGCGCTGCGCATCGACAGTTTTTCGGCAATCCACTCCTGCGAAACCGTTGTCTGCTTCCAGAGGCGCTCCGCCATGGCCAGTTTCCGCGGATCCGATCCTTTAAGGCCCGGAAGATCCCTCGCTATGAGGTCCGCCGCTTTAAGACCCTCGGCCAGCCATTGCTTCGCCTGTTCCTCGCTGTGCGCCGTCACTTGTGGTGCTTTTCGGCAGGCCCGCGACGATCTCTTCCTGCCTTTTGTTAGTTTTTCCGAAAGCTTGCGCAGCTTCCCGGCGAACTTCTGGCTTCCCCAATACCAACCGCGCCGCAAATGGCTGCACCGGGCATCCACATCCTCTTGATATAGTCGGCGAGCGTCCGGTAGTGATAGGAGTCCGCTCCCTCCACCAGCACCGCCTTGTAGCGGTCGCCAAACAAGCGGCCCCACGCCATGTGCCGGACGTTGTAGCGGCGGGTGACGGTGTTCTGCAACCAGCTCATTCCGGCGACCAGGTTGGCCTCGGGCGTTTCGATGAAAAGGTGATAGTGATTTCCCATCAGCACCCAGGCATGAACCCGCCAGCCGGTCATCGCGCAGGCCTCGGACAGGGTGGCGAGGAAAAACCGGCGGTCGTCGTCGTCATGGAAAATCGTCTCACGCCGGTTGCCACGCGCCATCACGTGGTAAAAGGCACCGGGGAATTCGATTCGCAGGCTCCGTGGCATGCTGCAAGAGTAGGAAATAGGTGAATTCTGTCAAGATTTGCACACTGACCCCATTTTCCATTTTCCTCCCGGGTGTTGGCAATCCGGATGCCTACTTGGGGGAGCACTTGGGATCGGGAGAGACCAAGAGAAACGGCGGCCTCCCTAGGGAAGCCGCCGTCTCGGTTGGATTGCCATGCAAAAACAGTTCGTCAAGGCGTCGTGATCACGACGTCGTCGATGTAGGCCCCGTTGTAAGAGCCACCGCCGTTGCCCACGAAGTGCCACTCGATGCGGACCTTCTGGCCCCCGGTGATGGCGACCCCGCCGACCGTAGCCCATAGGGAGGCGTTGATGTCGGGATCCGGCGTCGAGGTATGGATGGCGGACTCGAGCACCGTATCCGTCGCTTCCTCAATGACGTTGACCACCAGGGTGTGGCCTGCCTCGATGTCGAGGGACTGGGCGAAGGACAGGGTCGCGCCTGCCGCCCCCGTCAGGTCGATGACCGGGGAGCGCAGCTTCGTGTCGGTGCCGGCAATGTAGCCGCCTGTGAGGCCAGTGCCCCAGCAGTTGGCCGACCCGCCGTTGCCAGCGGTGACCGCTCCGCCGCCCTGGCTGGGCGAATTGGGCGCGCCATGGTCCCAGGCTGTTCCTCCGGCGGTTGACGCGGTGAAGCCGCCCTCGCCGGACTCGAAATCCTCATCCAGCACGGTGGACGGGAACCCGCCCACGGCAAGGCGGGCAAAGAGCTTTCCGTCGACGGCCAAGCTTTCCGGCAGAGTCACCACGACTTGGTCGATAGCTGGATCGGAGCCGTAGAAGTCGTCGTTCACCAGAATGGTCACACCATCCATGCCGTCTTCGGCCGGTGTCCAACCCGTCAAGGTGGACCCGTATTCCACAAAGATGGTGGTCTGGGGATCGTCGTCCTCATTGGCAAGGTCGGCGCGGGCGAACGTGAACACCAGCCCCGAACCGTCCTCTGCCGCGGTCGGAGCCAGTCCGGCGTCGTCGCTGCCGAGCGTCGGATCACCACCCACCACCCACTCTATTCCGCTCTCCAAACCACCGCCGTCAAAATCGAGGGTCGGCTCCGAGTCAGTGAGGGTCGGGAAGCTTGCCGCCCACGCGGCATAGCCTCCCGGCTGGGTGTGGGTGTAGAGCGCGGCGACCTCGGAGTCCGTCAGGGCGTAGTTGTAGATGCGCGCCTCGTTGATATAGCCGTTCATGTAGCCGTCATCCCATCCGGACCAGTTACGGGGTCCGATCAGCACCATTTCGCCAGCGGCATGAGAAGTGAGCGACCCCTGATTGTGTTCGGCGTAGAGAACACCGTTGCGGTAGAGTTTGATTTTGTTCGTTGCAAACGAATCGTACGTGATCGCCATCATGATTTCGTTCGGCGCGATCAGGTTTTCCAACGCTCCGCCGTTGTTCTCTGGAGTACGATTGAAGCCACCACTGCCGTTCATCCACTGACCTCCGGTCCGTTCGCCATAGACAATCGCGTCGAACTCCTCGTTCCCAACGCTCAGAGGACCGCCGGCCGTGTTGTTCGGCTCGAGGCTTGAGAGCGAGCACCAGGCCACCAAAGTCTTGTTGGGCCCCAAGGCGTTGCCCAACGTCGCCGCCATCCGGTTGTTCTCGCTACTCCCGCTTAGGCTCAACTTACCATCGCTAATCGTGGCCGTGCCGTAAAGCGTGCCATGGGCCGTGCCCACCGAGTCATTGGCGGTGCCGTCGTTGAACGACCAGTGGTGAACCAGGGACCCAGCGACGAAGGTAGCCGAGATGGTGTGATCCGTCTGCACGTTGGCAAAGGTGTAGGTCGTAACCGAGCCCAGATGCGTTTCCGAGCCGGTGCCCGCATCCAGCACGACATCGGCCACTATGAAGCCGCTGTCCGGAGTGATGGTGAAGGCCTGGCTGCCACGATGCGCCACGCTGACGGCTCCAGTCGGAGAAATGGATCCATTCGTGCCAGCGGATGCCGTGATGGCGTGCGGGGACACAGCGACGAAGGTGGCATCGATCGTGTGAGCGGCGGTGACGGCGGCGAAAGTGTAGGTCGTGACCGGTCCCAGAGAGGTCGTGCCATCCAGCACCACGTCGGCGACGTCGTAACCGATGGCCGGTATGATGGTGTAGGTGGGGGTGCTGCTCGGGGGCACAACCCTAACCCCGGCCGGGCTGATCGCCCCACCGGTTCCGGCACTCGCGGTGATGTTAATGCCCGTCTCTCCCGGCAGGATGTCCGGCCCCAGGGTGTTGAGATTCTGGATCTCCACGTCAGTCAGGGCGTAGTCGTAGATGCGCGCCTCGTTGATCGCGCCCTGCAGCGACGGCGGGGAGCCTTCTTGGCGGCGGCCCAGGATCGCGATCGGTGCGGTGCGCGTCTCCAGGGTCCCTTTATTCGCGCCGGTATCATAGCGCACCCCGTTGTGGTAGAGCTTGATGCTGTTGTCGCTGTCGTAAACGATGGCCATCATCACCTCACCCGTGCTGGTCTCGGCCGCGCCGCCGTTATTGGCGACCGTGCGGGCCCAATAGCTGCTTCCGTTCATCCACTGCTTCGCGACGCGCTCGCCATAGACGATCGAGTCGAAGTTGTCGACGCCCGCGGGGTGGATGCCGAGAACGCCGGCACCGCCGGGTTGGTTGAGGTCGCTCAGGGTCACCCAGGCCACCAGCGTGCGCGTGCCCAGGGTCTCGCCGGTGAAGGCCGACGTCTTCATGTACTGGTTCTGATCGCTGCCCGGGTTGAGCACGAGCTTGCCGCCGGTGATCGCCGGGGGCGTGTTGCCGAATAGCGTCCCGTGAGCCGTGCCCACTGAGTCATTTGCCGTGCCGTTGAACGACCAGCGGTGAACCAGGCCGGCGGACGCCGACGCCGCCGCCCCGAGCAGCGCCCATGCGGCGAAGCCGGCAAGCGCGGGTTTGATGGCGGGGATTTTCCCTTGGCGAGGGTGAACGAGTGAACTCCGCCGGGCGAACCGGCGGGCCGAGGTGGGGACGTGAGGATCCACCGGATCGCCGGTCCCGGATTCTGATGTTAGCATGGTGTTTTTCATGGTTGGCATTTGGTTGGTGGATGATATGGGTGGGTCATGGCGTGCCGACCCGGATTCTGGCGAACACGGCGGCGATCCACAAAGGATGCGTTCCAATCAAGCGAGGCCTGCGGGCGCCTGCAAGAACATGATCTTCCCCCATTTGGGGGAGGACATTTCCGACGCCGGTGTGCTATAATCCGGTCGTGTCCGGGTTTGCGGCGAATTTTCCAAGCGTAACGGCGGCGGTTCTGCTAACCGGCGGCGGCTTCGCGGCGGCGGCCGACACACCGGTGATGCCACCGGTTGGGACGGTGGCTCAGGTTCGTGCGCTCTCCCGGGCACAGGCGAAGCTCCAGCCGCCGGTGACCCTGCGTGGCGTCGTCACCTACTGCCGCCATCTCACCACGAGTGACGCCACGGTGCAGGATTCCACCGGAGGCATCTGGCTGCCGGAAATGCCGCTGCCGGCTGGATTCAAGCCCGGCGTGGAGGTGGAAATCACCGGCCGCGCTGAGTCCGGAGTGTTCGGCCCGATCATCCGTGCGCAGACGGTGCGGGTGCTGGGTGCCGGGACCATGCCGGCCGCGCTGCCGGTGAACTATGAGGCATTGCTGGCCACCCGCCTCAACAGCCAGCGCGTGGAACTCACCGGCGTCATCCGCAGCCAACGCGTCAACCCGGAGGCCGGCCTCTCCTGGCTGGCGATCGAACTGGCCAGCGGCGGCGGCCGGGTCACCCTCAACGTGACCCACGAAATCACCGCCCACCCCGAATTGGTGGGGGCACGGGTGCGCGTGTCCGGCGTCTGCCTGCACAGCCCCAACCCCGGCACCCAGCAGGTGCTGCTGCCGACCCTGAACGTCCATGAACTCGAGGACATCGCCATCCTCAGCCCGGGCGTGACACGGCCGTTCGACCTCCCCGTCGTGCCGATGAACCAGCTCCTGAGCCAGGCCAGCCAAAGCGAGGCGGACCGGCTTGTTTATGTGCGTGGCATCGTGACGCTGGTGCCGCCCCATGGGCCGCTGGCCGTGCAGGACGACACCCGCGGCCTGCGCGTGTGGCTGCGCGACGAGGAGCTGCGCCCGCATCCGGGCGAGCTGGTGGACGTGGCGGGCTTCCCGGAACCCGGCGGATATTCGCCGTTGTTGCGCGATGCCGAGTGGCAACTCGTGGCGCTGGCGAGGCTGCCCGCGCCGCTCGCCGTCGAACCGGCTGACGCCAGCGCGCACGAAGGCGGTCTCCTGACGGTGCGCGGTGTGCTCGCCGCCGCCGCACGCGGGGACGACAGTTGGACCCTCACGATTGAGAACGGCCCGGCCCGGTTTTCGGCATCCATCCACAGCCCGCAGGCACTGCCATGGCGCCTCGGCAGCGAACTGGAAGTCACCGGCGTCTGCGAAGTGGCGGTGGGCAGTTGGGAATCCTTCGTCACGCATCGGCAACCGCAGGGATTCAGCCTGATCGCCCAGGATTTTGACAGTGTGAGGCTATTATATGCCCCGCCCTGGTGGACGCCCTTGCGGATGCTCGTCGCCTTGGGCACCACGCTGGTGGTGGTAATGGGGGTGCTTTGGTTGCGGTCGAGGAGGCACCTGCGCGAGGAACGCCACGCGCGGGAGAAAGCCCGCTCGCTGTTTGCCGCGGTGTTCGGTGAACGCAACCGCATGGCGGGTGAAATCCACGACACTTTCGCCCAAAACTTCGCCGGGATCAGCGTCCAACTCGAAGCCCTCGGCGACCAGCTGGGGCTGCTGCCCGACGGCACCCGGCGCCACCTCGACCTCGCCCGCCAATTGGTGCGCCAAGGTCTCAGCGAAGCCCGCCGCACTGTCTGGGCACTGCGGGCACAGGCGCTC
>JAIPKB010000259.1 GCA_021733795.1 Akkermansiaceae bacterium
CACTGACCGAGATAATAATTACACTAAAGATGACCACTTCTGGTCTGCTGAGAGCTTGTGGCAGGGGAGTAGTTCTGTCGCATACGATGATAATAATTACGCTAAGTCTTCGGTTGGATTCGACAGCCACGGCAACCTTGAGGCTAAGATAGGTGTCAGCGTTAATAATAGCATCAATAGAGTCTATTCATCATCCTATTATCGGGACGATGGCTTCCAGTGCGAGGGGACGGTATGTGGTACAGCAGTGCCATTGGGGGGCAACTTCGAGATGCAGCTGAAGCAGAACGGTAGCTTTACTGTTGGCAGCCCCAATTACAGCTTGACGTATTACATGCGCACAGCTTCAACCGCTTATAATTTCCACTTTGCTGTGCAGCAGGGAGAAGGGCCTTTGGCGCCCTATGGATGGTTTTCCACGGAGAATCTCGTCACTGGCGCGTTGACTCAAAAGGATATGGAAAGCGACACGTCTTTTTTCAACTTGATTTGGGAAGACAATAACGATGATGGAATTTACAACTTTTCCTATGATTTTAGTTTCGGAGGCTCCACGAATGGCGTTGATTTTGGAGAAGAGCTAAATATATTCTCCTATGCCAATGCCTCCGGCTCTGAGAACCAATTTTTCGATTCTTACAATTCGTTTTATGCGAATATCATAAGTCCGGATGACGGAGTTTCCTTTTATCGAGGCAATCAGCTATTAGGAAATACAGTTGTTACCCCCGAACCTATTAGCGTCTCGCTTTTTCTCCTCGGCGGTGGGCTTATGGCCATGAGGCGGTATCGGCGTAAAAAGTAAGGATGTGTTTTAAGAAAGACGCGGATGTTTTTCCGGAAAACAATCTTCAGGAAAAGAGGCCGCCTGATGGTCGTGCCGTAAGATCGGAAAATCCTAATTTCGAAATTAACACGAAATAAGATAGATGATTCATGGGGTCGCCGGTGCGAGCCGGCGGCCCCGCATTTTCTGAAAAGCTGAACTACTGAAACAACACCAAGAAAGAACAACCATGAGAAACACAAGACAGAGTATGAAGTGGATGATGATCGCAGCGGTTCTCGGCCTGATGCCGGGTATCGCCAGCCAGGCGGCGGCCAAGCCGCTGAAAGTCTATATCCTCGCCGGACAGTCGAACATGCAGGGGCATGTGAACATATCGACGTTCGATTCCATGGCCGGTGACCCCAAGACGGCGCCCATCCTCAAGGAGATGCGCGGTGCCGACGGCAAGCCGCGCGTGTGCCAGAAGGTCTGGATCTCGTCGATCGGCGGCGCGGGTGACGACACGACCGAGCAGAAAGGCCTGCTGACCGCGGGCTTCGGCGCCTCGCCCAACAAAATCGGGCCGGAATTCACCTTCGGCATTTACATGGAGAAACTGGGCGATCCCATCCTGATCATCAAGACCGCCTGGGGCGGCAGGGATCTGAGCACTGACTTCCGTCCGCCCAGTGCCGAGCCCTACGTGGCCAGCAAAAAATCCATCGACTGGGCCAAACAGCATAACGAGGATGTGAACGCGATCCATGAGCGGGTCGCCAACACACCGCGCGGCGTGACCTACCGCCAGATGATGGATCATGTGCGCAAGGTGCTGGGGGACATCAAGCGCGTGGTGCCGGAGTACGATCCGAAGCAGGGCTATGAACTGGCCGGCTTCGTCTGGTTCCAGGGATTCAACGACTATATCAATGAATGGTACTATGATGACCGGGACCAGCCCGGCGGGTACGCGAAGTATTCGCATCTGCTGACACTGTTCATCCGCGATATACGCAAGGAACTGAAGGCGCCGAAGATGCCCTTCGTGATCGGCGTCATGGGCATTGATGGCATGAAGCCCGGGTTGCACATGACCCATTTCCGCCAGGCCATGGCCGCGCCGGCATCCCTTCCCGAATTCAAGGGCAACGTGGTGGCGGTGGAGACGGCGCCATTCTGGGACGACGATCTGGCGGCGCTGCAAGCGCGGGCGGAAAAGAACGAGAAACTCACGCCGGAGGAGGACAAGCGCCTGAAGGCCGGCGTCTCCAATCAGGCCTATCACTATCTCGGCGCCGCCAAAATCATGGCGCCGATCGGCAAGGCCTTCGCCGAGGCAATCGTAAATCTCAAGAAGACCCGCTGACACGGGAAACAACGTGCCATTCCATGAAAAGCATTGTGAAGATTGTGAGTGCTCCCTACCTTATCGGATTATTGGGCTGGCTGTCCGTGGCGGGTCCTGCGTTGGATGCCATTGCGCAAACCGCCGCTGTCGCCGGCCCCGGCAGCGGCGGCTTGCCCGTTCCGCAGCGTGGTTTCGTCAGTGTTAAGCGAACCCAATGAAGGCGATCATTCTCATCATCCTCACGCTAACCGGCGGTCTGGCCGCAGGTGCCGATACACTGGAACAGCGGTTCCGCGAATTGCCGATGGAGGCGCGGCGGGCGATGTCACCGTTTCTGTGGCTGCACGGCGACGATACGAAAGAGCGCCTGGAGATGTACATCGGCAAGGTGGCCGAAGGCGGCAACGGTTCCTTCACGGTCGAATCACGGCCACACACCGACTGGCTCGGGCCGACATGGTTCCGCGATCTCGGCATCTGCCTCGACGCGGCTAAGAAACACAACCTGACGATGTGGATTCTCGACGAGAAATGGTGGCCGAGCCAGAGCGTTGGCAACAACGTGCCGCCGCAGTACGCGGCGAAGAAGCTGGTTGCGGTTGCGGTGGACACGGATGGGCCGAAGGAATTCTCCGCGGATCGCCATGGCGGTGAACGTTACATTGCGACAGTCGCGGGACGCCTGACGGAGGACGGCAAAATCGACGGTGACAGCCTGCTCGATCTGAAGGGCTTCATCAGGGCCGGAACGCTGCGCTGGAATGTGCCGGCAGGGAAGTGGCGGATCATGAAGTTCTCGCATGAGCAGGCGCCACCCCTGGGTCAGTGGAAGCAGTTCAGCGTTGACGGCGGGAGCAAGGATTGCGTTGAATGGTATCTGAAAACCGTCTATCAGACGCACTTCGACCACTTCAAGGCTGATTTTGGCAAGACCATAGCCGGTTTTTTCTACGACGAACCGGAAACGCAAGGCGATTGGGGCTCGGAACTCAATCGCACATTCGCCGATTGGAAAGTGGATTGGAAAAAGGCATACGTCGCCTACAAATTCGAGTTGGCCGGCGAGGCGCAAGCCGCGGCACGCTTCCAGTATCTCGACGCCTTCGCTGAAACGTGGGGGCGGACCATGTTCGGCGGAATCACCGAGTGGTGCCATAAGCACGGCGTGCTGTCGAGGGGCCACATGATGGAGCACAACAACCTGTATTGGCGACCCGAATACTGCGCGGGCGACATGTTCCGCCTGCAACGCCACAGCGACATGGCCGGCCTGGACGCCGTATGGTCGCAGTTCCGCTGGGGCGAGCGCGAGCCGCTCCCGGTTCATAAGCCGCTGTGGTCCACGCCGAAACTGGCAAGCTCCATTTCCCATGTGTTCGGCAAGCGCGACGACCTGGCGATGGTGGACAACCCCCATTCTCCCGCTCTCCGAACCGCTCTTTAGCCCCTCATGCGCACCAACCATGAAAACCAATTTCCTAGCAAATAGAGCAGCTGGTTTCTGGAGGTCAGGAATTTCAAAAGCAGGAATCTCAGGGATCTGTACTCTTCTCTCTTTATCCATGGCCTTCTATGCGCGCGCTGCTACGGATCTCAAGGTGAGCAAGAATGGACACTTCGTACAGAAAGCAGATGGGACACCATTCTTCTGGCTCGGTACGACTGAATGGGTATTGAACTCACATTCCGACAGCCAAGTCACCACTCTTCTCGATAAACGAGCTGCGCAGGGCTTTACGGTCATTCAGGTCTTTGCGAGTCGTTCGCCAGGTGACTGGTGGAATAACGGAAGATCGGAAGACAATCTTGGAAGATCCCCCTTTGTCAACGGCGACCTCTTCCAATTCAATTCAGAATACTGGAACAGGTGGCTATGGATTGCCGAGAAATGTGCTGAACGCAATCTGATGCTGCAACTTCATTACGGAGAACCTGGTGCACTCACAGGCGCAGTAAATCAGGAGGGACTCTATCGATTCGGAAAAATGATAGGTGACCTGTTCAAGAGGAGAGCAAATATCATTTTTGTAGTCAGCGTAGATTGCAATCCCAACGGAGGCGCCGGCGTTGACGGATGGCCCGTTATTGCAGAAGGTACTGCAGATGGAATCAATGGCATCGACTCATACGATCAATCTGCAGACTACAGCACCTCCTTCATCTGCTACCATCCCAACGGAAGAAACAACTCTTCAGATTGGTACCATACCAGCGAATGGCTCGATATCAACGGCATACAATGGTGGCATGACAACACGAAGATATATGGTGCGGTCAGCAAAGATTACAGTAAGACACCGGCCAAGCCGACAATCATGCTTGAGGGAGCCTACGAGGATGAGCCGTGGGACTATTTCAAGTCATGGTATATCCGCAAGGAGGCGTATCACTCTTATTTTGCCGGGGCAGCAGGATATGCCTATGGGCACTACTACAATTGGGCCCAGATCGCCAGCATAGACTATGTTGATTCGACGGGGGCAAAGCACATGGCAGTGCTGGCTTCCTTCTTCAAAGCACGTGAATGGTGGAAGTTCATCCCAGACCAGGGTATGATAGCCGCTGGTGTGGGCTCGGGTGCATCGCAGAAGGCTGCGGTGAAATCCTCGACCGGCAGTGAATGTTACGTGTACTTCCCAGTCAATGAGCCTGCCGGTATCGCGCTTGACAGAATTACATCCTCCTCAAAAGTACATGCCACATGGATGGATCCGAGAAACGGTGCCACCAAGGCCATTGCAACCTACGCTCCCTCGGAGACAGTCACCTTTACGCCCCCTTCAGGATGGGAGGATGCAATGCTGATGCTCAACGCAGAGCCATCCAGCAAGTAGCGCCCCTCTACAGAGGGGAGTAAGTCCAGAAAAGGGGACGGTCAGAAGGAATTGACATCGGCGTCTAACACCGTGACCGGAATCAGTCCGTGAATCGTGCAATCGCTGGGATGGGAGGGAGATGTCGGTTTCGGGTTCGGTCCTTGAAATTTGCCACTGCTAGGCGTCTCGTGATGGGATTGTTCCCCGAGAGACAGGTGGTGTTAGCCTGAATTTGGGAGCTTGTTGCCGGTGTGTGAATCTTGACAGAATCGGGTGGCGCGGGAGCAGGCTGGTTGCCGGGAAGACCGGAGAGGCGCGCCACCACCCAGACCCAGAGCTGGGAATGATCCCAGCAGTCGAAGAGCACCGCTGCGCGGCGCACCCGAATCCGCGGCGGGTCGCGCGAACATCCGCGGGAAACTGGGAATGATCCCAGCAACCGAGCGGAGCGAACCGGAGTGTAGCGGAGATGGTCAACGCTTCGTGGGCAGATCCTCCGGGGTCCGTCCGAGGACGATCTGGTCGAACCAGGCCGTGCCTCCCGAGGACATCAGCCTCATCCCCTGGACGCGGACCGGCTTGCCGCCGAAGGCCTGCCACAAGTCGAGCTTCACCACCTGCCAGTCGGTCGGGACCTCCTCGGCGACCTGCCTGGCGTTGGCCGGCGCATCGGCGGGGGCCCGGCCGGCATAGGCGTCCACGGACTCGTTGCAAGAACCCGTCAGGCGCAGGGCGATGCGCCGGGTCTGCGCGGTGCCGCGCCAGGCGAACCGACAGTGGCGATACTGCCCCGGCCCGGGTTGCTCCACGATCTCGAGGTCCCAGTTGTGGATCGTGTGGCCGAAGCGGTCCTGATAGATCGGCGCGGCCTCGGCGTCCTGCCGGCCGGGCGGCGGGTTGAGCACCAGCGAGCGGTCGCCGCTGAAGGCCTCCTTCAGGTCGAAGCCGAGGCCGTTCTGACCGTGGATCATGCTGTCGGCGAGGTCGCCGCCCTCGTCGAAGAGCACCGCCAGCGGTCGCCTGGCGGCGACATCGGGGTGGGAGCAGCCGAGGACCTCGCCGTGGAAGACGATTTCTGCCAGGCGCAGGTTTCCGCACACGCCCCAGGGCAGCATGATCCGCCAGCGCGCGGCCTCGATCGGATTCGGCAGTTGATGGGTGTGGACGGGTTGGTTGGAGAGCACCGGCATGACCGCCACCCACTGCTCCGTGGCGGCGTCCCAGTAATCCAGCGAGGCGTCGCGGAGGAAGGACTCGGGATGCGCGGCGTCCTCGACCAGCGTGATCGCCGAGACGCGCATCAGCGTGCGGACAACCCCCATTCTCCCGCTCTCCGAACCGCTCTCTAGCCCCTCATGCGCACCAACCGTGAAAAGCAATTTCCTAGCAATGTTCCGAGACCGAGCAGTTGATCCAGGACGCGCTGGACCGGTTGATGGCGAACCGCACCGCATTTGTGATCGCCCACCGGCTTTCGACGATCCAGAACGCGGACCTGATTTATGTGCTGGAGTTGGGGGAGGTGATCGAGACCGGGACCCACGACGAACTGCTGGCCCGCGACGGCAAATACGCCGAGCTGTGCCGCAAGAGCTTTCTGGACAAGGGTTGACGTGCGGGAGCGGTGGGTCGTGGTGCCGGTCGGATGATGGGGATTGTCAGATGATCGCTGGTTTGCCAGTTTGGGTTGGCCGTCCTGCATGAATTGGTCCATGAAACCCGAGTCGGGGGAGGTGCCGTCGCCCATGCGGGTTTCGAAGGCGATGTCTTCTTCCATGGAATTCATGGCGCCGTCCTTGGCGATCACCGTTTCATCGGTTGGAATACCGCCGTCGTAAACTCCGCGATTTTGCTTGACGGGTTGGAGGAATTCTTCTAAACCGACTAAACAATCCTCAACAGCAATATGAAATCGTCAGCTTCCGTTCGGTATGCCGCGTCGTCGATTCCTTGTTTTCTGGTTGTTTTCCCCATCCATGGCGTTGGTTGCCAGCGTCCGGATGCTCCGTTTCCAAGGCTGTTGCGGCGGTTGACGGCCGGCCTGTTCGGGTGGTTGCTGTTGGGGGCGCCCGCCTTGGCGGATCCCGCAGGCCTGGACGGCAGCTTTGGCGATGGCGGGGTGCTGGCCTCGGGGATTGGTGCCGGTGATGAGGCGGCCCATGCGGTAGTCATGCAGGCCGACGGCAAGATCCTGGTGGCCGGGTATTCCTGGAATGGGACCAACAACGATTTCATGTTAAGTCGTTTTCTGCCCCATGGTGCGCCGGACCCTTACTTCGGCTGGGTGGTGACGCCGATCGGTGACGATGACATCGGTCGCGCGCTGGCCGTGCAAAGCGATGGAAAAATCCTCGTGGCCGGATCCACCCACAACGGCACCACCTACGACTTCGCGCTGGTCCGATATCTGGCCGACGGCACCCTCGACCATGGTTTCGGCACGGGTGGCAAAGTCACCACGGCTTTCGGCACGGGCAACGACTACGCCCGGGCCGTGGCCGTCCAGGGCGACGGCAGGATCATCGTGGCCGGTTACGCGCGGATCGGCACGACCGACGACATCGCCGTGGCCCGCTACTTGGATACCGGTGCGCTGGACACGGGATTTTCCACGGATGGCAAAGCCACCCTGGGCACCACCCTGTCCCATGACTATGGGCTGAGCGTCGCAGTGAACAGCGGCAAGGTGATTGTGGGCGGCTATACCAAGGTCATCAGCAGCGGCGTGCAAATGTGCGCCTTGGTCCGCTTCACTTCCACCGGCGGGGTGGATGCCACTTTCGGAACGAGCGGCACCGCCACCACGACCATCGGCGGCACCGAGGACCGGATCCACGCCATCGCACTTCAGGGCGATGGCAGGATCGTTGCGGCCGGCTACACGGAAAGCGCCTTTGGCCGCGAGTTCGCGGTGATCCGCTACAACATCAACGGCGGGTTGGACGGAACCTTCGGTGACGCCGGGATCGTCACCACAGGAATCGGCACGGCCGGTGCGACGGCAAACGCGCTGGCCATCCAATCCGATGGCAAGATCGTGGTGGCGGGGGAAGCGGTCGGCAACAACGGCGACTTCGCGGTGGCCCGCTATCTGGCCAACGGAACATTGGACTCAGGCTTCTGCGGCGCGGGCAAGGCGGTCGTGCCGGTCGGTGGCGGAGCGGACTCCGGTTATGGTGTGGCGGTGCAAGGC
>JAIPKB010000260.1 GCA_021733795.1 Akkermansiaceae bacterium
GGATCGCCGAGCTGAACGCCTCAAGGATCCCGAGCGAGCCATCCCCCACCGGCATTGGGGCGGCCGGTCCGGGTTCCACGGGCTCGATTTCCTGCGGCATGGCGTCGAGCTTGGCCGCCCATGCCGGATGCACCAACAACCGCGCTTGGGAATACCAGGCCACCCCGCGACGAACGGCTTCGAGCTGGGCGGCGGGTCCAAGCGTACCGGATCGGCTGAAACTCGGGTGGGCGATGAGGGTCAAAGCCAGTCTGATTCCGTTCCGCTCACCGGCCAGCCATCTGAAAACATATCTCCAGACGTCCGACCACGCGTCCGTCGGCGCATAGCGGCCGGTGACGAATTGACTCAGCTTCGTCGTCGCCACCAGCACATTGCCACCCGGAGCTTCGAACAAGATCGGCCAGGATTCCTTCTTCGGGAGCCCGAACACCGCCTCATCAAAGCCTGCCACCCGGGCTAGGGTCAAATGCGCCGCAGGGGCTTGCAGCGGAACGAAATGACAATCCTGGATCATGAGAATGCGGCCTTGTTTCAGCGCGGGTCCGAACGCGTCGCACGAGACCACCGTCCGCTCCCAATGCGCCCGGCGAACCGGCCCCGGCTGCTGACCCGGCAGGCCCGCCGGAAACTCGACATACAGGCGCAGGTTTTTCTGAGCCGCCGCCGCCAGCAGGGACTCGTCCAGCACCAGCGGCGTGGTCGGATAGCCGTCGGCCAGCAACAACACTCCCGCTTTGGCGGGCGCGTTCGCAATTGCTTGGGCCGGGGAATCGAAGCGCGGGAGTTGGCTGCCGCCGCGTGAAATCGCCGCTTGGAACAAATCGTTTGGGGGTTGGCAGGCGAAGACGATGCCGGGCGGTTCATCGGCGCGCAGCGGCAGGGCCCAGGCTAACAAAGAGTAGACGAGTGGCAAAAGGTGGCGGAGCCGGCGCATGCTTGAGGTAACGGACCGGGGGAGCCCGTTCTCTCAACAACTGCCTAGGAAATGGCTTTTCCGGGCTGATGCGAATGAGGGACGAAAGAGCGCATGACTGCCAGGAATTGGCTTTTGGCGGGTGGTTCCTGAAACCGCCGCAGGGCCGGACCGGAGGACGGGGGAAATCACCAAAAGTCGGACATGTCCGACCCAGGGGGGGGACGGCGGCCAACTGGCACTCGCTACTTGCCCGCGCGGCGGAAATGGTCCTCGGTCAAGCCTCCCACCTGCTTGTCGGCGGAGTCGAACAATCCCGCCCGCACGAAGGTGGTTTGGTCGATCACGAGCGGGCTGGTGGAGACCGTCGATTCGGCCGTGGGGGCCTTGCCATCCAGCGTGTAGCGGATGGTACCGGCAGCGGCGGCGGTCATGGTGAGGGTGAGGGAGGCGTCGAACAACCGCTCCTCGACGTTTGAGAACCCCTCGCAGGTCCAGCGCACCTGGTGGACGAGGTGGCCGAGAATCGCATCGGCTGCGGCCAGGCGCTGTTGGAAATCAGGCCAACTTTTCCCGGCCTCGGGACTCCAGACGCGCTCGCTCATGGCGGCCAGCGGCCAGCGCAGATTGGCGATTTCGACGGCCTGCGGTTGCTCCCACGAGCAGATTTGCGAGCCGCTCATGAGGGGGTTGGGGGACAACTGCCGCCAGGTGGTCTTGGCGAAATCGGTGGTGTGGGCGCCGAAACGATCCACATTCCAATCAAAGATCTTGCGGGTGTATTCGGGCAGCACCCGCATCACATACAACGGCGTCCACGAACTGTTGACGACCGTGTAGCCATCCGCCACCAGATCGTCAGGCTGATAGAAACGGTTTTCGTAAACCATCACGATCACGTCCTTGGGGATGGGGTATTTGCTGTTGGGTTCGCGCCCGAAGCCTTCCCAGACGATGGTTTGTTTGCCATTCTTTTTCACCACGGCATCCATCAGAGTGAGGAAGCGGCGGTAGAGTTCGTGCTGACCTTTGGCACCCAGGCCGTGTTTTTTGAACGCCGCCTTGAACTGCTCGTTCTGATCGGCCAGCGCGAGGTCGGCCTCGTCCCCGCCGATGTGGAAATAGGGCGAACTCTTGAACACCTCACACATCTCGCCGATGAGCGTCGTGCAGGCCTCGACAACCTCATCACGGGCGATGTTGATGCTGGCGTGATGCTCGTAGGGCTTGGTGCCGCGGATCATCCAGAAATCCGGATCGGAGCGGTTCAGTGCGGCGCTGTGACCGGGGATGTCAAACTCGGGGATGATCGTCACGCCGCGGGCGTCGGCATAGGCCACCAAGCTCGTTAGATCCTCCATCGAGTAGGGTGCGCCGCCGTTGTGGTTGTTCTCGAGCGCCTTGGGAAACGCCCGGGTGGGAAACATGAAGGCCTGGTCGTCGGTCAGGTGCAGTTGTAAATAACGGATTTTGTAAAACCGGCACAAGTTGACAATCTGCTTGAGGCTGGCGATGGAATGATACTGGCGGGCGACGTCGATCAGCAACCCGCGGTAGGCCTTGGCGGGGCGATCCTCAATCGACACCTTGGGCAGTGCGCCGGCTTCCTGGCGCCCACTGATGGCTTGCAACAAGCTGACGGTGCCGAGAGCGACGGCTTGGTAATTGCCGCCGGTCACGCGAGCCTGCGAGTCGACGGCGAGCCGATAGGACTCACCGACCAGGGTGGCATCCAGCGCCAGCACAATATCGCCCGCCTTGGCCGTGCCAGCGTCGGCGACCGGCAGTTGCAAGCCGCTCGTGACGGCGATTTCGTCGGCCAACACCACCGCCAACTGCCGCAGCGACGGATCGCTGGCCACAATCCGCGCAGTCGCCAACCGCAGTTGGCCGGGCCGGACCACGACCTGGTCAGGCCACGGGATGAAGGGTAGGGAAGGCTTCCTCGCAGAGGAGTCCGCCAGCGGCGCTGAGGGAGTGGCGGAAGGAGCCGCCGCCGCAGTGGCGGGGGCGGGCCCAAGCGCGGTGAAAATCCCCTGGCCGATCAGGTTGGCTAACAACTCGACCCCGGTGGCATTGGGATGCACCCCATCGTACGTGAGCACGCCCGGGTCCTTGAAATAGAGGGTTCCATCGACGCGGAGTTGGGCGTTGTGATTCTGCAGATAGGCGACGTATGGCCGCCGCAGATCGACCAGCGTGGTGCCGGTGTCCCGCGCCACTTTGCGCGTCAACTCGGTGTATTGCTCGATCTTGGGGTCATCGGCGTTGCGGCTGTCGGGCAATTCGCCATGGACAGTCATGGTGGCCAATACCGGGACGGATTTATGGGCCTTCGCCGCGGTCACGAGGTCGCGCAGGGCCTGCTCGAACACTTCCGGAGCGGTGTTGCGCCACCAGACGTCGTTGATGCCGATGAAAACGACCACCACGTCGGCCTTGTCCGCGGCGATCCGGGCGGCAAAGGGCAACTGGGCGCTGTCGCCCGGGTAGGCACTCTTGTCGGTGCCATCGCGAACCGACAGCACGCCGCCGCCGTTGATGCCGCGGTTGACCAGCTTGATGGTTTTGCCCTGCGTGCCCGGGCCAGCCTGGATCGCTTTGTCGAGCGCGCCGATGAAGCCGTTTTGCCAGGTGATCGAATCGCCGAAAAAGTCGATGACGAGGCCGTCCTTCAGCGGTGATTGCGGGCCGGTCAGGCGGGCGATGCCGGGGATTTCATAAAGCTTGGCACGCTCTTTGATGGCGGCCGGCGAAACGTCGAATGGCGGATTGACCGCAGCCACCCGGGTGGCGGGGGTCAAGTGTCCGTCCGGACCGAGTTTGGCCGTGTAAAGGCCGGCGGGCAGTCCTGCCGGTTGGTCGAAGCCGATCCGACTGAGTTGTTGCGTCGTAAGAGCGGTGGCAGACTTGCCAAAGACCAACTGGTCCTTGCCGGGCTTGAAACCGGTGACGGTGACCGTCTTGGTGAGATCCCACGGTCGGGCACTGCTGTCACCTACGAGCAGCGACGCCGGCGAGTCGCCCAGTTCAATCACGGCATGGGCGGTGACGGTGAGTGACGCGAACGCCTCGGTGTGCCCTTGCAAGCTCAGGCCACTGATCCCGGAACCAGCAAGCGTGACATGGGCGTCGTCGTTGATCTGGTGGGATTGTTCGAGTTTGACCATCGCGCTCCCCTTGGTCCCGATGATTAAATCGCCGGGAATGGCGGTGACCCCGGAGGGTTTCGCCAGGTCCAGCACACCATTGGCCAGGGTGAACACGCCGCTGAAGGTGTTGGGCTGCGTGCCGGTCAGCACCGAAGGAGCCACCTGGGGGACGCCGCCACCATGCCAGGTGAAGCTGCCCTGGCCGGTGATCGCGCCGCTGAAAACCGTGTGGTTGCCACCGCCGGTTTCCATCACCAACGCGTGGCCATTCAAATCGATATCGCCAACGATGGCGGCCGTCCGCCAACCGAAGGTCGTGTCGCCGGTGAGCCGGTAGCTCACTTGTTTGCCGAATTCCGTGTTAGGGGCTTCGTGCATCCCGCTAATCTCCACAGCGGGGGTCCATTCCGCCACGGCCAGCAGGCCGCTCAGCGCCAGAATTATAGATTTTTTCACGGTGATTCCTCGTTTCCGGTTGGTGGGTGGGTGGTCTGACGAGCGTGAAACCACGGGCGTCGCGCCGCTAGACTGACACCCCATGTTGGACGTGGAAAGCTTGGAATCGGAGTTCTGCGATGTCCAAGGATAGGACAAGCATGGCTCAGTGGCCCCAGATATTCATACATTGAACATCTACAATGTCTGTTATCGTCCTTGTATTCCAACCCGCGAACCATACCGTCAACTCCAAAGCGAAGGGCGGTCGCACGGCCAAATTGGCTTAGCCCGTCGAAACACTACTCTTGGCAACCAGATGATCGCCGACCACCTGGCGGATGGCATCCTGGCGGCGCTCACCACAGGGTCGCCGTTCGAGGTCAGGGCCGCCGCCAACGCGGGCGGCCAAACCGCAGGTGAGGACTTCGACCAGGACGGCATGCCCAACGGGGCGGAATACTTCATGGGGGCCACCGGCGCGACCTTCACCCCGAATCCCTCCGTGGTCACTGCCGGCGCGGTCAGCACCGTGACCTGGCCCCGGGATCCGACCGCGGTCGCATCGTTCATGGTGCAGGTTTCCGACAACCTGACCGAGTGGACGGAGGTGACGCCGCCCGATGCGAGCATCGACGAAAGCAACCCGAATCAGGTGATTCACACCTTGCCAAGCGGAGCTCCTCTGAAATTCTGCCGCCTGGTGGTGACTCCGTGATCGGCCTCCTCTTGAAAAATTCAATTCGCTTCCTGCTATCTGGTCTGGTCGTGCTCGCCACGTCGGTCGCCGCCGCCCTCACAGGCCTGGGCAGGCCGCCGACCCCGTTCCCGTGAAGCATTCTACAAGATATCCAAACAAAGAACATTTAGAAACACCATTTTGTCCTTGGCTCCTGGCCAGCCCACCCTAGATTGAACAGGTTGGGTTGCTTGAGATGGAATCGGTCCCGTGGCGGGCGGAGAAATCCACAAGCCCACTGGAATCCCGGCGCTTCCCAGCAGACTCCACAGACCCCAGAACCGCCAAAACCAACCCAAAAAACGCCCCCGCGTTACAAAATGAAAGTTGCATTCCCATGAAAACACTCCATATCATCAAACCTATAGGAAATATCCTGAAACACTATGGCCTTGTCTGTGCGGTGAGCGCGGGACTCGGTGCCGGCAACGCCCTCGCCGCCCCGGCCAACGACGATTTCGCCAACGCCATCGAACTGGTGGGAGATACCGGCACCCAGACCGGCACCGACAATGCGGACGCCACCATTGAAACCGGTGAACCCGATCCCGGGACCGGGGCCACCAACACCGTCTGGTTCAAATGGACCTGCTCGAATGACGGGCTCTTCACCATCAGCACGACGGGTTCAACCACCGCCGTTCCTGACGAATGGGACGCGGTCCTCGGGATGTATACCGGGACGGCGGTCAACGACCTCGCGCCACTTCCAGGCACTCCTCAGGACGGTGGCTACGACGAAACCATGACCGTGGCGGTGACCGCTGGCACCACCTATTACATTCAGGCGGCTGGATATGAAAACGCCGTGGCGGCGGACATCCTGCTCGACTGGTCATGGGCTGAACCGCCGGGCCCAGTGGACATCAGCAACGACACCACCCCTTGGGAATCCGGCAATCCTGGGGCTGGGGTCAACATCAACAACGTCGTTGGCGTGGGCAACTCCAGCAGGCTGGTGGGTCTCACGCAGACCCATTGGGCTAGCGGTGGCTTCTCGGTTCCCGTGGACCTCAATGAAAACACGCTCGTGATCGACAGCGGCAACGGTAACGGCATGAATGTGAGCGGCCCGATCTCCGGCAACGGGACACTCATCTTCCAAGCTGGGGGCGGCAACCCGATGCATGTCTCGGGCGACACCGGCAACACCTACACCGGCACCACCACCATCTCCAACGCCATCGTCTCACTCGAAAAGACTTCCGGCGACGCCCTGACCAGCGGTCCCATCACGATGACCAGTGGCTCGTCAAAACTGACTTGGGGCGCCAGCGATCAGATCAACGATGCCTCGGACCTCTCACTCACCGCCTCGGGAGCCAACCTCAACCTGCCCGGCTTTACCGACACCATCAATGACCCGCACCTGGTGACCGGAACCTTCGTGCAAACCGGTGCGCTCGGCGTGCTCAAAGTGGCGCACCTCTACATCGACGACGTCCTGCAACCGGAAGTCGCCTATATCGCGGGCGACGGTTATGTCCTCGGCTCGGGTTACATCGAAGTCGGGGCATCCGGCCCGCCGGTCATCGGCGACCCGCCCGCTGTGCCGGCAAGTCCCAGCCCCGCCGACGGCAGTACGGTCCACCCGTGGGCGCTCACCAAAATCGACTGGAACGACAGCTCGCTGGCCTCAAGCTACGACGTGTATCTCGTCCCCGCCACGGATCCGGATCCAGTGCCGGGCATCACCACGCCGACCGCCAATGTCGGCCTTAGCGAATACACCGTTTCCACCGTGCTCGACTCCCTAACAGCATACAAATGGCGGATTGTCGCCAAGAACGCCGCCGGCGACACCGTCGGCCCGTTGTGGACGTTCACCACCTTGGATCGCCGCAACATCAGCAACGACACAACGCCTTGGGAACCCGCCAACCCCGGTGCGGGAGTCAACATCAATAGCGTGGTTGGCGGCGCCGACAGCGCGATCCTGGTCGGACTCACCCAAACCCACTGGAGTAGTGGCGGCTTCTCGGTTCCTTTGGATCTCAATGAAAACACCCTCAAAATCGACAGCGGCAACGGTAACGGCATGAATGTGAGCGGCCCGATCTCCGGCAACGGGACACTCATCTTCCAAGCTGGGGGCGGCAACCCGATGCATGTCTCGGGCGACACCGGCAACACCTACACCGGCACTACCACCATCTCCAACGCCATCGTCTCACTCGAAAAGACTTCCGGCGACGCCCTGACCAGTGGCCCCATCACGATGACCAGTGGCTCGTCAAAACTGACTTGGACCGCCAGCGATCAGATCAACGATGCTTCGGACGTGGCACTCACCGCTTCGGGAGCCATGCTGAGCCTGGCCGGCTTCACTGACACCCTCGCCAGCCTGACTCTCACGGCGGGTGCCACGGTGGACACCGGCACCGACGGCGTGCTCACCGTGACCTTGCTCACCATCGACGGCTCGCCGATGGCTGCCGGCACCTACACCTCAGCCGACGGTTTCGTGGCCGGCACCGGCAGCGTGGTGGTCACCAGCGGCGGCGGCGGCACGACCTATGATGACTGGAAAGTGGACTACGCCGGCGGCGGGACGCCTGCCGAGGATTTTAACAATGACGGTGTGCAAAACGGCGTCGCCTACTTCATGGGCGAGAATGGCCTCGCCACCAATCCGGGCCTGGTGGGCGGCAAGGTCACTTGGCCTCACCTCAATCCGGTCGCCTCCTTCGCCGTGCAGGTCTCCGACAACCTCGCCGACTGGGTGCCTGCCGATCCGGGTGACGTCGACACCACCACCGACCCGACCCAAGTGATCTACACCTTGCCCACGGTCGCACCCAAGCAATTCTGCCGCTTGGTGGTCACCCCGTAACCGCCAATTCCCGGGGGCCG
>JAIPKB010000261.1 GCA_021733795.1 Akkermansiaceae bacterium
CAAAGGGAAGGATCTGAAAAGCTGAAAATCCGTGCGCCGCCAAGACACGCCGGCTGAAGCCAGCGCTCCGTAGCCTGCCAGGCCGCCGTGCAAAAATCCGCCGTGTCCGGACCCGCGACTAAACTCCGCCTTGAGCGGATGATGGATAGCCCGTCCATTTTCACGGCCAATCTAAACACGGGTACAATAAGAACCGGGTTCCAGCCCGCTGTTAGTGGGCGCTGGATTTTTCGCTGAAACATCGGCAGTCCTTGGTCCGTAACCCCGGATTCACGCCATGCCAGCCCACCGGATCGCCCCGCTCCCCACCCGCCTCACTCTCGCCCTTCGGCACCTTGCCATCGGAGGGGTGCTCGTGCCGTCCCTGTTGCCCGCTGACGAGGGGATTCGTTACGGCCGGGACATCCGCCCGATCCTCTCCGACCGGTGCTTTTTCTGCCACGGCACCGACGCCGGGACCCGCAAGGGAAAGCTCCGTCTCGACCTGCGCGAAGACGCCATCGCCGCTGGCGCCTTCGTTCCCGGAGAACCTGGAAAAAGCCACCTCATCGAACGAATCCACTCCACGGATGACGACGACGTCATGCCCCCGCTCAAGAGCCACAAAACCCTGAGCCCAAGCGAAAAACAACTCCTCTCCGACTGGATCAAAGCTGGTGCCAACTACGAATCGCACTGGGCCTACACCCCGCCAAAACGCGAGCCAAGCCAGTCCATCGACACCTTGATCGCGCGTGATTTGAAACAACGGAAGCTGCGGCCTTCACCGCCAGCCGACCCGACCACCCTCCTGCGCCGGCTGCACTTCGATGTGACCGGTCTGCCACCCAGCCCGGCAGAGGTCATCGCATTTCACGAGGCCCACGCCGAAAATCCCCGGACCGCCGTTGTCCAGGTCGTCGATCAACTGCTCGCCTCACCCCACTTCGGCGAACGGATGGCCATCTCCTGGCTCGATTCCGTGCGCTACGCCGACAGCGTTGGTTACCACGGTGACAAGGAGCGCTCCGCCTCGCCATTCCGCGACTATGTCATCACTGCGTTCAACTCCGACCAGCCGTTCGATCAATTCACCATCGAGCAGCTCGCGGGCGATCTGCTGCCGGATGCCACCCCCTCCCAGAAAATCGCAGCCTCCTACAACCGGCTCAACCAGCTTTCCGAAGAAGGCGGCATCCAGGACGCCGAATACCTCGCCAAATATCAAGCGGAACGGGTCCGCACGACCTCGTCCACCTGGCTGGGATCGACCATGGCCTGCTGCGAGTGCCACGACCACAAATTCGATCCCTTCACCTCAAAGGACTTCTACTCCTTCGCCGCCTATTTCAGTGACATCCTTGAAAAAGGAGCATGGAACGGAGACGGACGCTATCAGGAGGATACCGCGAAGTGGGCCCAACAAGGGATTGTCTTTGATGAATGGGGACCCGTTCTCAGCGCTCCAACCAACGCGCAACAGGAACAACTCTCGAAAATCGACGGGCGCGTCCGGGAACTCAATGCGCAAGCCACCCCGGCATCCCCGGAGATCGCCGGTGAGATCGCGCGACTCGAAGCCGAGCGCAATGCGATCATCAAGGCGGCACCCACCGTGCCCGCGACGATTTCCGCCACGCCGCGCGAAATCAGGCTGCTGGGCCGGGGCGATTGGCAGGATAAATCCGGTCCCATCGTTTCCCCCGCGCCACCGGCATTCCTCACGGCTCACTCGCAGGAAAATCCCGCAGCTGAAACCAAACGCAAAACCCGACTCGATCTCGCGCGGTGGATTGTTAGCAAGGACAACCCGCTAACCGCCCGCGTGTTTGTCAACCGCCTGTGGTCCAGGCTGTTCGGGATCGGGCTTTCAAGAAATACCGGTGACCTCGGCTTCCAAGGGGAATACCCGAGCCACCCCGAGTTGCTGGATTGGCTCGCCATCGAGTTTGTGGAAAACCACTGGAGCGTGAAACACCTGATGCGCACCATCCTGCTCTCGGAAACCTATCAGCAATCCAGCACCCCCGGCAGCGCCCTGAAGGAAGTGGATCCCATGAACCGCCAGCTCGCCCGCCAGAGCCAATTGCGGCTTCCCGCCGAACTCATCCGCGACAATGCGCTGGCCGTATCCGGCTTGCTCAACCCTGCCATCGGCGGCCCCAGCGCCAAACCCTATCAGCCCGCCGGATACTACCGCAACCTCAACTTCCCGGAGCGCACCTATCAGCCCGACAAGGGGGCCTTGCTCTATCGGCGCGGCCTCTACACCCATTGGCAGCGGACCTTCCTCCACCCCATGCTCAAGGCCTTCGATGCGCCCGCTCGGGAGGAATGCGCCACCGAACGGCCGGAATCCAACACCCCGCTGCAGGCGCTCGACTTGCTCAACGACCCAACCTTCACCGAGGCCGCACGGGCGCTCGCCACCCTCCTGCTCACCGAAAGCGCCGGCGAAACCGATTTTATTTCCCGCGCCACCCTGCGCTGCCTCAACCGGTCCCCATCGGAGCAAGAAGCTACGATCCTCACCCGGTTTCACCAACAGGAACTCGCGCGGTTCACCGCCGACCCGGAAGCGGCCGCTCAGTTTCTCGCCGTTGGCGAGTCCCCGCTGCCAAAGGACATCCCGCCCGTCCGGCTTGCCGCCGCCACCTCCGTGGCCCGCGCCATCCTCAACCTGCACGAAACCATCACCCGCTACTAACCTTCCGGCTCATGTTGAATCTCACCACCCGCCGCACCTTCCTCAGCCATGGCCTCACCGGCCTCGGCTCAATCGCCCTGTCCCGTCTGCTGGGGGCCGGGTTTTCCAGCAGCCCGATTCCGAATTTCCCGCCCAAGGCAAAACGGGTCATCTTCCTCAGCATGGCGGGCGGGCCGTCGCACTTGGAGACCTTCGACTTCAAGCCGAAACTCCGCGAACTGAACGGGCAGGCCATGCCCGAGTCCTTCACCCAGGGGCAGCAACTCGCCCAGCTTCAAGGGCATGCGCTCAAATGCATGGGTGCCCAACATGACTTTTCCAAACACGGCCAATCGCAGATCGAGATCTGTGATGTTTTCCCCAACATCGCCCGCCATGCCGATGAAATCGCGGTCATCCGCTCGATGCACACCAAGCAGATCAACCACGACCCCGCCCACACCTTCATGAACACCGGATCCATCATCCCGGGGCGTCCGTCGATGGGCTCCTGGGTGCTCTATGGACTCGGCAGCCAGAGCCAGAACCTACCCGGCTTCGTGGTACTCACCAGTGTCGGCGGCGGCCAAGCCCAACCGATCTCATCCCGCCAGTGGAGCAACGGCTTTCTTCCCGGCCACCTCCAGGGAGTCGAATTCCAATCCTCCGGCGATCCCGTCCATTACGTGCGCAATCCCCCCGGCAATACCCGCCAATCCCAGCAAAACCTGATCGCCACGGTGAATCAACTCAACGCACTCACCGCACACAAAACCCACGACCCGGAAATCGCCACCCGGATCGAGCAATACGAACTCGCCTTCCGGATGCAATCGTCGGTGCCCGAACTGATGGATACCAGCGGCGAAACCAAGGCCACCCTCGAACTCTACGGCTGCACCCCGGGTGACGGTTCATTCGCCTCCAACTGCCTGCTCGCCCGCCGCCTGGCCGAGCGCGGCACCCGCTTCATCCAACTCTATCACCGCGGCTGGGACCACCATGGCGGGATCAAAGCCGGCATCGCCACTACCGCCAAGCTCGTCGATCAGGGGACCGCCGCCCTGCTCACGGATTTGAAACAACGGGGCATGCTCGAGGACACCCTGGTGATCTGGGGCGGCGAGTTCGGCCGCACCCCGATGGCCCAGGGCGACGGCCGCGATCACCACATCAAGGCATTTTCCATCTTCATGGCCGGCGGCGGGATCAAGGGCGGCACCGTCCACGGCGAGACCGACGAACTCGGCTACGGCATCGTTCGCGACCCCGTCTCCGTCCATGACCTCCACGCCACCGTCCTCCACCTGCTCGGCCTGCAACCCGAAACCTTCACCTACAAATCCCAGGGCCTCGACCAAAAACTCATCGGCGTCGAACCCGCGGCGGTGGTCAGGCCACTTCTGGCGTAGGCCTATTCCGATGGCACAGGCCCGCATGGCGGGCGGACATTGACCGCCCGCCTGATAAGGAGCGACGACCTTATTGTCGTCGTGCGCAAGGACCGCCCATGATCAAGCCTGCGGAACCCGCATCAAAGCCAGCGTTTCGTCAGGCTCGCCCTTCCACACCAGCCAACCCGCGGCTCTCCCTGCCGCAATGTTCCGCCCTTCGTTTCGGATTTAATGTTTGAGATCTCCTGCTTGCTTTCCCTCAATCGATCTCCTTCGGCTAGTCCCGCGCGGTCCAGAGCGCCCGGTTCCGCACTTTCTCCTGGCCCGCACCCGACAACAACAGTCGGCAGCCCTTGGAAATCCGGCCCGCCCACAGCCGTGCCCCGGTCTCCAGCCCCTGCCGCGCGCCAAGCGCCCGCACCAGCCCGCGCCTTGTTGCCGTCACCCTTTGCACCACCGCCCATCGCGTTGCCACACCGATCCGTTGACCCCAAGTGGTTCCATCGGCTTCCAGCTAGGGTACCGTGACCGACACGTCGTCGATATAGGCACCCATGTAGTCGGTGCCGCCATTGTTGGTGAAGCGCCACTCGATGCGGACCGGCTGCCCGAGGGCGGCTCCGGCAATCGCGATCGAATTGATGGTTTCCCAGTTGGCCGTGGTGGGGTAGGCATCGGTGGAGGTGTGGATGGCGCTCTCGATCACAGTGTCGGTGGTGTCGTCGATGATGTTGACCACCAGGGTGTGACCGGAATCCATGTCGATTGCCCGGGCGAAGGAGAGGGTGGCGCCGGATACGCCGGTCAAATCGATGACGGGCGAACGCAGGCTGGCGTCGGTGTTGGCGAGGTAATAGCCGGGCCTGGCGATATTGGTGCCCCAGCAGTTGGGGGAGCCGCCGTTGCCGGTGCTGACGGTGCCGCCGGGACCGGTGGAATCCGGGTCGCCGAATTCCCAGCTGCTGCCGGTGCCGTGGTTGACGTTCGTGAAGCCGCCACTCCCGTCCTTGAAGTCTGCAAAAAACAGCGGCGGCGCATCCTTCTCAGCGACGGCGAAGAAGCGGAGCGCGTCGGCGGGGCGCGAAATGGAGAGGAGGTTGGTGTCCGGGGTGGCGGCGATGTCCTGATTCCCGTTCCAGACGGCCCAGGTGGCGAGGGCGGTCGAGAGGTCGGTGGCGCTGAGCAGATCGTAGACCTTCCCGGCCTGGCTCTCCCAGGTGAAATCCAGGTTCGCGCCGTTCCCTGCGATGGTGAGGCGAAGCGGCTGGAGACTGGGGGTACCGACGACAATCTGCAGGAATCCCTCCTGACCATCATCCGAGAAAGTCCAGTCCTCGTTTGGATTGCCGAGCAGGGTCGCGTTGCCGATCCCGAATTCCGAAGACACCCCCGGGCTGTTGCCTCCCCAGTCGCTCCAACCGAAGAGGGTCTGTGGATTGGCCGCGTCGTGGTTGTGGATCTGGAAGGATCCGTGTCCGGTGCCGATGCCGAAACCGGTGTCGCTCCAGTCGAAGCGCCCGGTGCCGTTCGGGATGGCAACCGAATCGCTTTCCCCGTAATTGGTGGACCACATTTCGAGATTCACCATGGCGAGGCCCGTCCCGGTGACGATGCTCGCGTTGTTGGAGTAGATGTTGGCGTTGGTGACGATATCCTGGCGCGCGACCGGGTTGTTGACGTTATGTGGCAGCCCGAGACGGGACGGATCGGGATCGAAGACATCCATCGAGATGTAGACCCAATCCCCCGCCTGGGTCCCGCCGGTGACCTCCACGTAGTAACCGATGCGGGCGTAACCTAGCGGGACTGAAGCGGACTTGTCCACCGTGTAGGGCACCGGCGTGCCATCTCGGTAAGAGGGATTCGCAGCGGGAATATCCAGCTCGTAGAGACTCTGCATGCCGGACTTCTCGCTGTCCGGGATCGCCGCGTTGGGGAAGAGGCCGAGCGGCGGTAGCGCGGAGAATTGCGCCGGGGTGTCCGTGGCGATGGTGTTCGGGGTCGGTGCCAGGTCCTGGACGCCGTTGACGGTGAGGGTGTAGGCCACGCCGAGGGCCTGCGGGCTGGTGGTCAAGGTGACGGTGCGCAGGTTGGCGGAAAGCACCGCGGAGAGGACGGTCACACCGTCGCTGACCGCGTAGTTGCCGACGTCCTCCGCCGAGGCCTGGTCGAGGGGCTCGTCGAAGGTGATGATGATCTCGTCCGCCGACCGGGAGCCGAGCACCTCCACGATCAATGGCGGGGTCAGGTCGGGAGGGATGATGACGGCATCGATCGCGCCGAACCACGCGGCGGCCATCTTGTCGTAGCCGTCCTGGTCGGGATGCAGGTGGTCCGGCATGTCGGAGAGCGGCACCGCGGCCCGCATGTCGAGGAACGAGACGAGGTGCCCCGCCATGACATGAGCATTGACGACCCCATGCACGAAGCGGTTGAAGTCGTTCTGAATGTGGGTGTTCTGCGGCTCGCCGCGCTCCATCAGGTTGGTGACGATGATGTGAGCCTTCGGGCGCAGGCCGACAATCTTGGTGATCAGGTTGTCGAGCCGCGTGATCGCCGCCGGGTCGGAGACACCATCGCGAAAGTCGTTGGTGCCGATGTGCAGCAGGATGAAGTCGGGGTCGGCGATGGCGTTGAGCCATCCCGCCACGTTGGCATCGATCTGACTGATGGTCCAGCCGCTGTGGCCCTCGTGCTCCTTCTCAACCAACTGCTCGCTGTTGACGGTGGAGGTGCCGACGTAATCGACTTCGTAGCCGGCCGCCACCAGCAAGTCATAGAGCGGCCCGCGGTAGCCACCGGTTCCATCGGGTGAATCGAACGCAGATCCATCGGTGATGGAATCCCCGAGCGGCAGAATGCGTAGCCGGGCGTAATCGACCCCGATGTTGAACCGCATGTCGCGGTCGAAGGCCCAATTGCTGTCCATGGTGAGATTGCCGCCGACCGAGGTGCCATTCAGCGCGTTTCCGTTGGAGATGTAGTCCGGAGTTCCCGGTCCGGGTTCCTTGAGGTAGACGATGTTGCCGTCCTGCAGCCACCCGACCGCGATCTGATCCCCGGCATTGACGCTGATCACCGGGTTCACCCCCCCGACCGTAAAGGCCCTGTTTACCAAGACATTGCCACCCTTGACCGCGAGGGGATCGCCGATGGAAAGAATTTCGTAGCTGGTGCCCTGCTGGGTGCCGCCGCGGTCGTAGCGGGCGACGAATGGGGTCAGGGTTCCGGCGCTCTCGGCGAAGAAGTTGACTTCGGTCAACCGCAGTCGCTGATCATTCGGGGGGGGGTAAATGGCGGTGCCGCCATGCAGGACATAGGTCAGCAAGGGGACGGTATCGGCTCGCGTCCCGCCACCGGTGGTCACGACCCGCCCTTCCGCGGCGGCGTCTCCGATGTAGAAGTCTGCGGTATGGCCCTGCCGGGCGGAGGCAAAGAACAGGAGGACCGTTGCGGTGGCCGTGATTGCTCGGGAGGCTTCGGGTTTCATGGCTAGGTGCTTGTGGATTTATTTCGGGGCATCCCACCTGGAGCAGCTTCGCTAAGGTACTGCCGACGGGGAGGACGAACACCACTCACCCTGACAAAAAGTACGGCCGCCGCAAGGAAAATCGACAGGGAAATCCGCAAATCTCGCAATTTCCCCGGACTCGGGGTTCTTTGAGTGAAGTCGCCGAAATTCAGGTGAATTCGAATACGCGGAAAGAAGGGGACGGGGGCGATATCTGTTGACAGCCGGGTTGGTTTCGGTGATATTCCGCCTTTCCGGGACGGGTGCCACCGCGGTGCTCGCTTCGATGTGAATCTAAACCATTGAACTCCAATACATTATGAGACGCGCGCGCTGGCTGGCACCGTGGAAGGACAACGCCGAACGACCCTCGATCTACCACTGCGTGACCCGGGCGGTGGGGAGGGATTTCGTGTTCGGGCCGGAGGAAAAAGAGAAATTCCGCACGTTCATGCGGATGTATGAGAATTTTTCCGGCTGCCGGGTGCTGTCCTATTGCCTGATGGGCAACCACATCCACATC
>JAIPKB010000262.1 GCA_021733795.1 Akkermansiaceae bacterium
CGGACGCCAGCACCTGGTTGAAATCAAAATCGGGCCAGCCCAGACCGATCGACTGGTGGACGGCACCGCTGACGCCGGGCCATGTGCCCTGCTCGAGCCGGAACTCGACATTACCGGAGTGAGTGCCGTGGAACTTGAAGCGGTAGGCGTCAACCGGTGCATCGATCCGGAAGACGAGGCCGTCGCCAAGCGGCACATTGCCCTCGAAGCGGCCCGTGAAGAAATCCAGCGAGGCCGGCACGACCGGTGCGGAGCCGCCGGTCGCGGAGGAAATCGAGAAACTGGCGTCGCTGAGCGCCTTCACGCCAAGATAGATCCGGCTGTTAGGCCTCAGCGGCGGACTGGTGACCGTGTACGTTCCAGGCGATGACCAACCGTCATAGGAATACGGCCCCTGGTTGAGCTGGTCGTCGTAGGCGTTGCGGAGCCCATCGTAGGGGGCGGCGTCGCCGGGCGGCAGGGTGTCGCGCCAATGGACCTGGACGGCACCCTGCTGGGTGGCGAAAGTGACATTCCAGTTGGCGGGCGGCGTTGCCGGGGTCTCAAGCACATAGTAGCGCCAGTCGCCACCTAACAAATCCTGTCCGGTGAACGAGCCGCCGTTCATCGCCAGCGGCTGGAAGTCGCCGACCGCGGTTCTCAAGCGGTAGCGGCAGTTGGTGCCGCCCGCCGCGGTGACGCCGAGATACCAGGTGCCGGGCGCGAGTTCGCTTTCGAAGCGAGCGTCCATGGGCGTCCAGTTGCCGTATTGGGTGCCGGTGGCGGTGGACGAGTATTGATAGAGCGGGGGGTAGCCGTTCGGCGGTGAGGCGGCGTGCTGCGTGGTGGGGATGGCACCCGCACGGATATATAACTGCGGCTGGCCGTTGAGCGCCTCAAGCACGGTGCGCAGCAACCGGCGGTTGCCGGACGGCACGGTCACCGCGTAGAAACGCCAATCCTCCTGCCCCAGATCGAGCCCCTGATCATCCGCCAGCGCCACGCCGGCCGGATCGATGCCGGAATCACCGAAGGTCACCCCACCTGACAATCCCGGTGTCGTGCTCCACTGGCCGTCGACCGGCATCGTCCACGCCGGCCGCAGCAACCCGACCGGGTCGCTGGTGAGCGTGTATTCGGTGATGCCAATGCCGGTGATTTCCACAAACCAGGTCCCGCCCGGGATGAGGAACGGCGGGGCCACGATCACCGTGTCCAGCGTGCTTTCGAAATACGGCGTGCGGGTGGCCGCGTCCTGAAACACCTTGAACCGTACATCGCCCTGGGCGAGATGCGCATCGAGTTTCCAACCGAGCACCGGCTGCCCCGCCACAGTGGCGGGCACCTCGACCTGATAGAGCACCTTTTGGTTGTCGATGATCTGGCGGGTATCCTGATTGGTGCCGCCGCCCGAGTTGGCATAGGAACCGAAGTTCAGCGGTATTGGTGGCAACGGCGTGACCACGAGGTCCGCGGTGGATTCGCGATAGTTGCCCGAGTTGTCGGCGCGCGAGCGCACCGCGATGGTGAACGGTCCGGCCGGCGGATTGGCGAAAGTCGCCACGGTCCCATGTGCGAGGGCGCCATTGTTGTGGCCGCCCTCGTAACCGTACTCGCTCCACCAGGCCGCCGTGGCGGTGGAGGCCACCGCACCCGGAATGGCAGTTAGATAGGGATTGCCGGCGCGGTTGTTGAGCCGGACCTCCAGCGCGGCGGCACCGGCGGCCACCTGCACGGTGAACACCTTCGTTTCACCCGCGGCAAGTGACACCGGTGCGCCCGCCGGCGAGCCGACCGCAGCCGCGCCAATGTCAGTTAGAGGGGAACCCGCGCTGGTCAGCGTGCCTGAAGACAGGCCGGTGCCGAAGGTTGATGCGTCGGGAGGAAACGCGCCCTCGCCGAGTACGGCGATGTAGTAGTCGCCCTCGCGCAGGTATTCCTCGTCCAAGACGGGAAACAGGGAAAGGTATTCCGAGCCGGTTTTCTGCATCCGCACACCGGGAGAGGTCGGCTGGGATGGATCGGTGTAGGAATAGCCGCCGTCGCTGGGTACCGTGCCCTTGAGCACGGCCATCATCATTTCACCGGAGGTGGTTTCCAAGCGCAGCGACCAATGGCGCGTGTTCGCCGGCACGGAAACCTTGTAAACCGCCACACCGCCCGGTTCCAAACCGGATACCGTGGAAGATCCGCCGGTGAATGCCAACGAAGTGACCGGCATGGCCATGGCCGGACCGATGCCGCGGCTTTCCAGCGTGTACGACGCGGGTTCGGCCGTGGTCGAGTCGTTGCGCACGCCAATGAAATACTCACCGGGCTCCAACGGCCGCCCCATGCCTACGGTCAGGTGGCGGTTGCTCGCGTTGAGCCATCCGGGACCCTGCCAGCGGTCAGTTAGATCGGAATATTCCGCCCATTGATGGCCGGAGGGCCAGGTGGCGTCACCGCCTGGATACCACCCGACGGTGGTCGCGACATCGGTGGGCAGTGCGTCGCGGCGTACGACCATCCGCGGCGTGCCGCCGGTAACGTCGCGCAGGCGCAGATCCCAGCCCACGGGACCGTCAGGCACGGTCACTTTAAAGAACCGCCAGGTGGCCGGATCATGCCCGGTCACCGCCGCCGAACCGCCGTCAAACACAACAGGTTGGGGCGGCATTGCGGTGACCACCAGCGTGCCGGATGCGTCATGATAGATGCCGGTGTCGGCGTCCCGCGCCTGCACCGTGATCGTGTAGGGACCCACCGTGGGATTGACGAAGGTCAGGACGGACGCGTGCATCAGCGAGCCGATGGCCTGGCCTCCCTCGTGGCCGTAGTCATACCACCAGGAACCCGTGGCCGTCGACGCGGTCAGGTCCGCGTGACCGGTTAGATAAGGATCGCCGGTACGGTCGTCGAGCCGAACTTCCAGCGAGGCGGTGCCCTCCGGCACTTGCACGGTGAAGACCTTGGTTTGTCCCCCGGCAAGACTGACCGTCTGGCTGAGTGGCGTGCCCACCTCCGGCGTGCCGAGATCGCTCACGGGAGAGCCCAGACTGGTGAAGATTCCCGCTGCGGTGCCCGCGCCGAACGTGCTGGAATCAGCAGGTGAATCCCCTTCACCTAACACGGCGATATAGTAATCCCCCTCCGCCAGCACGGTTTGCTCGTAGGTGGGAAACACGCTGAGATATTCCGCGCCGGGTTTCTGCGCGCGCACGCCCGATGAGGTGGGACCGGCGGGATCGCTGTACAGGTATCCGCCATCGCTGGGAACGGCACCCTTGAGCACCGCCATCATCATTTCACCGGAGGTCGGCACCAGGCTCATCGACCAATGCCGGGTATCGGCCGGCACGGTGACTTTGAAAACCCGCAAATCGCGCGGTTCCAAGCCGCTGATGGCCGCCTCGCCACCTGCAAAGTCAAGCGGCACGACTGGCACCGCTAGGTCCGCACCGATGCCGCGGCTTTCGATCACATAGGACGCAGGATCACCGGTGGTCGAGTCGTTGCGCACGCCGATGTAGTAATCCCCCGGTTCGAGTGGGCGGCCCATGCCCATGGTCAGGTGGCGGTTGCTTGCGTTGACCGAGCCGGGATCCTGCCAGCGCTCGGTTAGATCGGCCTGTTCGGCCCACTGGTTGCCGCTGGTCCAGGTGTCGTAGTTGCCAGGATTCCACCACCCGGCGGTGGTGTTCACATCCACCGGCAGCATATCCCGGCGCACCACCATCCGCGGAAGGCCGCCGGTGACCTCGCGCAGGCGCAGGTCCCAGCCCACGGCCGCGCTGCCCGCGGGTACCGTCACTTTGAAGAACCGCCAGGTGGCCGGATCCTGCGCGGTGATGGCGGCCGTGCCGCCGTCGAAGATGACATCCTGCGGCGGCAGCGGCGTGATCACCAGCGTGGCGGACGCATCGTGATAGACCCCGTTGCCGTCAGCGCGGGCCTGAACCGTGAAGGTGAACGGCCCCGCGGGAGGATTGGTGAAGGTGATGACCGAGGCATGGGACAACGAGTTGGTGGTTTGTCCGCCCTCGTGGCCGTACTCATACCACCACAAGCCCGAGGCGGTGGCCGCCGCGGACCCGGCGTGGCCCGTTAGATGGGGGGCTCCCACGCGATCAAGGAGTTTCGCTTCGAGCGAGGCGGTGCCTTCCGGGATCACCACCGTGAACACCTTGGTCTGGCCGGCGGCGAGTGACACCGCCTGGCTGAGCGGCACTCCGGCGGCAGCCGTGCCGAGATCCGCCAGCGGGGTGCCCAGGCTGGTGATCGTTCCCGACGAAGCACCCTCGCCAAAGGTATCCGTGGCCGGCGGATTCCCGCCCTCCGCCAGTACGGCGATGTAGTAGTCGCCCGCCGCCAGTTCGGTTTGGCCTTCGGGCGGGAACAACGTGAGATACTCATCGCCGGACTTCTGCGCGCGCACGCCGGCAGAGTCCGCTTGCCATGGATTATTGTAGGAATAACCGCCGTCGCTGGGCACGGCACCCTTGAGCACGGCCATCATCAGTTCACCGGAACCCGCGGCGAGGTGCAGCGACCAGTGGCGGGTGGCCGCAGGCACCGTCACCTTGAACACCGCCGGATCGCGGACACCGAGCCCGGTGATCGGCGCGCTGCCGCCGGAAAACGCCAGATCCGTCACCCCGATTTCCCGTCCGGAGCCGATGCCGCGGCTTTCCAGCGTGTAGGCGGCGGACTCGCCGGTGTTGGAGTCGTTGTGCACGCCCACATAGTAGGTACCGGGCTCCAACGGGTGGCCCATGCCCACGGTGAGGTGGCGACAGGCGGCGTCGGCACGGTCGGCCGGCGGGACAAGATCCTGCCATCTGTCGGTTAGATCGCTCCATTCCGCCCAGCGGTGGCCGGACGGCCACACGGTGCCGTTGCCCGGATACCAGCCGCCGGTGGTACCCACCTGGCCGGGCAGGTAGTCGCGGCGCACGGCGATACGCGGGGTGCCGGCCGTCACATCCCGCAGCCGCAGATCCCAGCCCACCGGTCCGGCAGGCACATCCACGCGGAACCACCGCCACACGTCCTTCAGGTGGCCGGTCTGCGGCGTGGCACCTCCGCCAAAGGCCAGCGTGGTGGCGGTGGCGAGGCGCCGCGTGAGCGTGAACGCACCGAGCGCCTGGGTTGGATGGTAAACCCCGATATACCAGACATCCGCCTGATGATCGACTTGTTGGAGCAGGCCGTTGGTGGAGGAATGGTCCACATGGCCGGCATTGTCGGTGTAGATGCCTGGCCAGTCGTTGTCGCGCTCCCGCCAGCGCGCGGGCACCGCGTTGCGGCGGATGGCGATCTCCGTGCCGGCGGGCGCGCCGGTGAGTTCCAACTCCCAGCCGAGACCAAACTGTAAACCGATATCGGTGACCGAGTAGTAGCGCCAGCCGGTTTTATCCGGCGTGTTGTTCACGGTTTGCCCGATGAACGGGACATGGGTCACCACCGGGTTGCCGTTGCGGAATGAAACCTGATAGGTAGTGGTGCCGTAAATGGTGACGAAGAAGGTGCCGTTGGTCAGCGTGGGTGGAGAGAGTGTCACGCTGTCGGTGGGCACGCCGGCGGAGTCCGCGATCGCGTCGTTGTGCCATTCGTTGGGCACCTCGTCGCGGCGCAGGCAGACATTGCCGTCGCCGCTCACGTTGGTTACCGCGTTCTCCCAAGCGATCTGGTCGATCGGCACCTGCAGGCGGAAGGTCCGGTAGCCGGCGTCGGTCCCGGTGCAAGTCACCGTGCGGGTGGAGTCGAACGGAATCTCGGTGAAGGTGTGGATCACCGAGCGCAGGTGGATGTCCGCGTCGGGCGTGCCGGGGACCCCGATGAAATAGGTGTCGCTCGATGCCTGGAGGTAGTCCGGCACCAGCAGCATCTTGCCGGCTTGCACGCGTTCGGCATAGGCGAACGGCCCCCATCCCGGATCCGGGAACGGCACGGTGTTTTTCCGCACGTGGATGACGTTGGCGCCCCCCCCCAGCCACAGGCTCCAGGCCGGCGTGCCCGGCGGCACGGTGGCTTTGAAATAGCGGATGCCTTCCGGTCCCATCGGCACCACGCCGCTGCCGGATTCCAGCGGGGTTTCGGTGAAATCGAAGGAGCCGTCCGCATCGGCATCCGTGAATTTGAGCTTCCCGAGGTCCTCGATGTAGATGTCTCCGCACACCAGGCTCCAGCTGGCAGCCACGGGCACCCGCACCAGCAAATACCAATCCTCACCAGCTTGAAACTGGTCGGCCCTGACGACAAACCCGTCCGAACCCGCGCGTTCGGAGGCGAAGTCTCGGTTGACTGTATCCGGCAGCGAGCCGCGCCGCAGATAGAGATTGGCGTCGCCGGAAGTGACGGCCAGCGCATTGCGCCAGCCACCGTTGACGGCCTCCTGCGGGTTGATCTTGAACCAATACCACCCCGGAGCGGAGCCCGGATGTTGATAGACCACCGTGCCGCTGTGGGTGTCTCCCGGGTCCCAGGACAAGGGCATCGCCGCATCGCCCGCCAGCAGACTCCACTCCGCGCCGAGCTGCGCATCGACCAGCACAAACCATTCCTGTCCAGCCGCGAACTCGTTGTTTTGCAGCAGCAGCAGATCGCTGCCGATCTCGGTCGAGGAGAAATTGAAATCTCCGGTCGTGGGTTCGGCACCCTGTTTCAGATAGAGATGGGCCTCGCCGGCGGTGACCGTGAGGCGCACCCTCATGCCGTCGGTCGCGCCTGCCGGCACCACCACGCGATACAGGTAGCCTCCGCCAGTGGTATCGGGCTGGGCGACGGCCTGGCTACCCGCCTGGGTGTCGCCGGGATCCCAGTTGAGATCAGTGGCGGCGGTTGCCTGCCCCACCCATAACAACGAGGCAAGGATGGCGGTTGCTAGATGCAGGCACGGAGAAACAAACGGGATGCGCAACGAATTCATGTCTGGTAGTTCACTGGTTGGTATCCGGACCCCTAACACCCTGGAGCATCCCCACCGGGGTGAAGCCCCACACGCACACTTGAGCCGCTGGCCGGCGGGCGGTTGGCCCGGCGTCTCCTCCGCACGATCAGCGGCGCAAAAAATGCTATTTGCAGTCCCGGTGTCAAGCCAAATATTGATGATTTTCTGAATATCTTGGACACCAAACCATCCAGGTCCGCCAACCGCGCCTGGTCCCGGGTGCAGTCGCTCCGGCTCAATCGCTCTTGGCAAGTCCGCCCAGCCCGGTTACAACTCGCCCGTGGACGACACCCAACCGATCATCGACCTGCGCAGCGACGAGTACTTCATGGGCCTGGCCCTGCGTGAGGCAGGCAAGGCGCTGGCCGCCACCGAGGTGCCGGTGGGAGCGGTCGTGGTCCACCAAAACCGGGTGATCGCCCGCGCCTGGAACCAGGTCGAAACCCTCAAGGACGCCACCGCCCATGCCGAGATGCTGGCACTCACCGCCGCCCAACAATCGCTCGGCAGTTGGCGCCTGGAACAATGCACCCTCTACGTGACCAAGGAACCCTGCCCGATGTGCGCCGGCGCGATCATCCATTGCCGGCCGGAACGGGTCGTCTTCGGCTGCCCCGACCCCAAGTCCGGAGCGGCCGGCGGGTGGATCAATCTGTTAGACAGCAATCCCCCGCTCAACCACCGTTGCGAGATCGTCTCCGGGGTCCTCGCCGAGGCCAGCCTGGCCCTGCTCCAGGGATTTTTCCGCGACGCCCGCGAGCGCAAGAAGGCCGGGCGGGACGAATCGCCCTGAAAGACCTTCCGCACGGTTTACGTAGCCGGATGGGATGTCCCGCCTGCTGTTGCTACCAATCCTTGTCCTCACCCACCCGGCCTTCGCCGCGGAACCGGTGAGTTACAATCACGATATCCGCCCCATCCTCGCCAAGAACTGCACCGCCTGCCACGGCGGTGTCAAGGCTGCCGGCGGCATCTCGTTCATCGATCGGGAAAAGGCGCTCGGCACCGGCAAGTCCGGACTGGCTGCCATCTCGCCGGGAAACCCCGCAGCCTCGGAAATGCTCCGCCGCATTCAAACCAACGACCCGGACGACCACATGCCGCCGGCCAAACACGGCCCCTCGCTCAACG
>JAIPKB010000263.1 GCA_021733795.1 Akkermansiaceae bacterium
GCTGGTGGCCACATGCAATTCCACCCCGCCTCCCCCACCCCCCCAGTCACGGTCGGCGAAGTCGAGATATTGTTTCCAGTCGTAGGCGGTGATGTCGTGCTTGCCGGTCCGGAGGTGGTAGCCGATCGAGTCGCCCACCGGGTGTTCGGGCGGTGGCTGGGTATCGACAGCCACACCGGTCTTCCCAAACAACGCATAAACGGCCCCGGCACTCTTGGCCGCAAGAAATTCCCCTTGGGGATCGGCCCAACGGTCATCGGTGGCACTGGCGACGTAAAGCAGGCGCGGGGCGACCAACGCGAGGAGCTGGTGTTGATCGACCGGACAACTGCGGGGGGCTGGACCGTAGCGCAGATAGGTGGCAGTGAACCAGTAGGGGAAACTCGAAGTGATAATCGCCGGCGTCTCACCGAAGTCGCGGTATTTCAGGGCGGCACCACCTTCTCCTGAGTTATTGGAAACCACCAGCGCGAACCGCTGGTCCTGCGCTCCGGCCCACAGGGCGGTCTTGCCGAGGCGTGAGTGACCGATCACCGCACAGTGCCTGGCATCGACCTCAGGCAGGGTTTCGAGACCGTCGAGCATCCGGCTGAGACCCCACGCCCACGCGCCGAGCGCACCCCACTCACCCTCGCCCCAAGTGGTTTTCCCCGGACCGGTGAGAGCCCCGCGGAGACCGTCGCGCCAACCAGCCGGATGATCGGGCTCGACATCCCCGCAATACGCGGTGGCCAGACCGTAACCTCGCTTCAGGATCAGCTCCAGCGGCCAGCGGCTGGCCGCGAGGCCACGGGCTGGGTTGGCGGCACTACCTGACTTGGTGGTCAGCGGGATATCCGTTTCCGGGCTCACGGTGTGATTGCCTCCGAAGTTGAGCCCGACGAATGCCGGCACCGGAGCGGTCGCCGCATTGGGGGTATAAACCAACATCTCGATCCCGGTCCAGGCGGGAACGTCGGCAAGGCGGATCCTAATCACCCGGCGCGTGGCGAGGCCGGCGAGCGCATCCTTCCTCACGCTGAGGGTTTCAAAATCAAGCTTCATCGGCCCACCAGGAGTTTTGCCAAAGACATGCTGCTCAAACAAGGCCAGGGTGGCCGGACGCCCGTGGCTGAGCCAGTCCGCCTGTGACCGGACTGGCGCTCCCCCTGCCGGCTGCAGCGGATCCGGCAGTTCGAACGTACCCACCTTGGCTTCGTCATAGTTCGCGCCCTCACGGGCGGATAGGCTCCCGGCAAACAACAGACCTGCGATCATGGCAACGAATGGATGAAAGGACATGGCAGGAATACCACCCCGTGCCGGATGATCTGTCAAGCTTGTCATATTCACCGGTCTGCCCCCATCCCAAGCGGGTCATCCGCCGCAACGCCGTGCCCAAACCCGCGATTGCAATCCGGCGATTTTTGAAATACAGGCCATGGTGCGAACGTAACCGCAGGGATAATCCGTCCCCACATCCCATTCAACCCAATCTCACTACCCATGATCAAGCCGTTGTTCCTGTTCCCGCTCGGCCCGGACTCCTTGCTTTCGGCTGTGGCCCCCAAGCCGCATCCCCACATTCTGCCATGTCTGCAACCACCATGCTGAAACCCGCCATGCAATCCATCCACGGCGAACCTTCGTTCCAACTGGCAACTCCTGAACTCGACCTTGCGGTCACCGCCCGCGGCGGACAACTGGCACCGGTGGTGTTTCATCTTCCGGGACGGGACGTCGCCCCCTACTCACTCGCACCTTGGCAGCCTGCGGAGTTTTCGGACATCCCTCCCCTGCTCGCGGTACTTCGCGGCGACTTCTTTTGCCTGCCCTTCGCTGGCAAGGCGGATGGACCACCCCACGGTGACCCTGCCAACGCCACCTGGTCGCCGGTCACTGCGGACGCCCGTTCCCTCACCCTGGCGATCCAGGCCACTGACTCCGGCGCGTTTATCGAGAAAACCCTCGCCGTCCGGCCCGGACATCATGCGATTTACGCCGAACACCGGGTTGCCAACCTCGACGGCGACTACAACTACGGCACGCATCCGATTATCGATCTATCAGGGCTCGCCGACGGTGCCGGCAGGGTCACCATCAGCCCCTTCCACTGGGCTTCCGTCTTCCCCGGGCCCTTCGCGGATCCAGCGCTGGGCGAAACCCAATCCCTGCTCGAGGGAGCGGAGTTCACCGATCTGCGGGAGGTCCCCCTCGCCGCCGGCGGCACCACGGACCTCACCCGTTACCCGGCGCGCCCGGGCCATGAAGACCTCGTGATGATGGTCAACGCCCCCGCCACTCCGGCCCAACCCTTCGCCTGGTCGGCGGTGGTGTTGGATGGCTGGGTCTGGCTCTCCCTGAAAAACCCTGCGGATTTTCCCGCCACCCTGTTCTGGATGTCCAATGGCGGACGCCCGGAACCGCCATGGCACGGGAGGCACTGCGGCCGGATCGGCATCGAGGAGGTGTGCTCGTATTTCTGCAACGGCCTCGAACTCTCGCGAAGCAACCCGCTCGCTGCCTGCGGAATCCCCACCACCCGGCGGTTCACCCACGACAAAACCGTCACCCTGCGGGTCATCCACGCGGTCGCCTTGGTCCCGGACGACTTCGGCGCCGTCACCCAAATCACTCCCAGCGATGGGAATTCTGTTGCCATTCTTGGCGATTCGGGCAGACTGCTCACCGTTCCACTCAACTGGAACGACGTCCTCTGAGCCGGCACCCGGCAACCCCAACCCATTTCCACCTCCCTACCAGCCACCAACCGTCATCGAACATGAGCCCCCCCCGCACCACCAGCGAGCTATCCACAACCTCACAAAACCTCACCGCCCTCATCGACGGCCACCTGGAGGACACCGGCGGCCTCCTCCGGTTGGCCCCTAACTGGGTACCCAGATCCTTTCTCCAACCCGGGCTTCGGATCAAGCTGCACCCGGCGGATACCTATGCCTACGGCCTCAACCGTGGCGGCATCGACGAACGCTGGTTCGGCTCCACCACCGAAACCGCCAACGAAGGCCGCGCCCCAGACGAAGGCCTCTCGTATGTCGTCGTCGGCAACGAACGCTTCACCCTGCGCGACGCCATCGCCGCATCCGGCGCCGGAATCATCGGCCAACCCCTCTGGGGCCAATACGGCAAGTGGCCGGTTTACTCGAAGTTCTTTGACAACATGGGGCCCATCCCCCACCACATGCACCAAAACGCCGCCCAGGCCGCACTCGTCGGCCAGGAAGGCAAGCCGGAGTCGTATTATTTCCCACCGCAGCACAACAACGTCGGCAACAATTTCCCCTTCACCTTCATGGGCTTCGAACCCGGCACCACCCGCGACCAGGTCCGCAAATGCCTCGAAAATTGGAACAAGGGCGATAACGGCATCCTCGATCTATCCAAAGCCTACCGGCTGAAGGCCGGCAGCGGCTGGCTCATCGATCCCTGCATCCTCCACGCGCCCGGCTCGCTGTGCACCTACGAACCACAGTGGGGGTCCGACGTCTTCGGCATGTATCAGAACCTCGTCGAGGGCCGCGAAGTCCCATGGTCACTGCTCGTCAAGGACATGCCCAGCGACCAACACCAGAACCTCGACTTCATCGTCGACCAACTCGATTGGGAGAAAAACACCGACCCGAATTTCAAGGACAACCACTACCTCGAACCGGTCACCGCCGAGCAGGGCGAGGGCTATCACGACAAGTGGATCGTTTACGGCAAGGTCGACGGCTTCCAATACTTCACCGCTAAGGAACTCACCATCGAACCCGGTGCCACCGTCACCATCAAGGATCGCGGCGCCAACTCGGTGATCGTCGTCCAAGGCGAAGGTTTCGCCAACAAACTCCGCCTCAACTGCCCGAAACTCCTCCGCTTCAACGAACTCTCCAACGACGAGTTCTTCTGCACCGAGGCCGCCGCCCGCGAGGGTGTCACGTTCCGCAACACCTCACTCACCGAACCCCTCGTCACCCTCCGCTACTTCGGCCCCGAAACCAACCCCCACGCCCCCGCCATGGGGGCTTACAAGAACCAGTAATCCCCACCGTCCGGGAACCTCACAGCCAATCTCAAATATAACATATTAAATCTCAAATTTGAAATTTGAAATAGCCAACCCCATCCACCAACCTAAGAAAAACATGAAACTGCACAACGCCATGTGGCCCGGTCTCGTCGGCAAGGAACCCGGCTCCGACCATCCGCCCATCTCCCTCGAACGCATGCTCGATCTAACCACCTCCGCCGAAATCGACGGCCGCCGGTTCGATGGCGTGGACCTGTTCCTGTTCCACCCCCACACCGACCCGGACGGCTCCGATGACGCGATCAAGGCGATCGCCGACCAAATCGCCGCAGCCGGCCTCAAGGTGGGTTCGCTGGTCGCCCCGGTCTGGCCCGGCACGGTGGGCGGCTGCGCCTTCGGCTCGGAGGAGGACCGCCGCAATTTCCTGCTCGCCATCAAGAAGGCCTGCCGCATCGCCTGCCTCCTCAATGCCCACGGCGTCCGCGACTACGGCGTCATCCGCATCGATTCCGCCGGCAGCCCGGCCGACTGGGCCGCGGACCCGGCCGGCAACACCCGCAAGCTCGGTGCCACCTTCCGCGAAGCCGGCAAGATTGCCGAGCAACATGGCGAATCCCTCGCTGCCGAAGGCGAAATCTGTTGGGGCGGCATGCATTCGTGGCAGGCCATGCTCGACACCCTGGAAGCCACCGCCCTGCCCGAAACCGTCGGCTTCCAGGCCGACCTCGCGCACACCTATCTCTATCTCCTCGGCTACAACGCGCCGGAGTCCGCCTTGCTCAAGGAGGGCTATGGCGACGACGAGTTCTGGGCCGCCTATCAAACCATGACCGACGCCCTCCGGCCCTGGATGATCGACTTCCACGTCGCCCAAAATGACGGTTCCGTCCATGGCACCGGCTCGCACGACAAGACCGGCCGCCATTGCCGGGCGAACGACCCCAACGGCAAACTCGACATCGCCAAATGCGCCAGCTACTGGCTGCGGGACCATGCGGCCCGCGGGATGCACCACATCTGTTGGGATGGTTGCATGTTCCCCAATGACGTGCTCGAATCCCCGGACACTTGGCAGGAAGTCCTCCAGGCCATGATCAACGTGGACGCAGTTCTCTGACCTATAGCGGCGGTCTCCGACCGTCGCTGACTGACTTTCCGCCCATTCCTACTCCTATATATATTTATGAAAAAAGAACTCCGCATCGGCCTGATCGGTTACGGCTTCATGGGCCGCACCCACTCGAACGCCTATTCCCAAGTCTCCCATTTCTTCGATACCGGCCACCTCCCGGTCCGCCAGGCCGTCTGCGGCCGGGACGAGGCCAAGGTCAAGGCCTTCGCCGAACAATGGGGCTACGCGTCCTATGAAACCGACTGGCGCGAACTCGTCAAACGCGATGACATCGACGTGATCGACATCTGCACACCCAATGATTCCCACGCCGAGATTGCTCTCGCCTGCATCGCCAACGGCAAGATGATCCTCTGTGAAAAACCGCTCGCCCTCAACGGCGCGCAGGGCGAGACGATGGTCGCCGCCGTCGAGAAATCCGGCCTGCCAAACCTCGTTTGGTACAACTACCGCTTCCTGCCCGCCGTCACCCTCGCCAAAAACATCGTCGCCGCCGGCGAACTCGGCCGCGTCTTCCACTACCGCGCGAACTTCCTCCAGGATTGGACGATCTCCGCCGACCTCCCGCAAGGCGGCGCGGGCCTCTGGCGCCTCGATGCGGCCGCCGCCGGCTCCGGGGTCACCGGCGATTTGCTAGCCCACTGTATCGATACCGCCCGCTGGATCAACGGCGACATCGTGGCCGTCAGCGCCATGACCGAAACCTTCATCAAGGAGCGCGTTCACACCGCCACCGGCGAAAAACAGGCGGTCACCATCGACGACGCCTGCGCCTTCCTCGCCCGCTTTGAAAACGGCTCGCTCGCCATCTTCGAATCCACCCGCTACGCCCGCGGCCACAAGGCGCTCTACACGTTTGAAATCAACGGCGAGCAGAAATCCCTGAGCTGGGACCTCCACGATCTCAACCGGTTGTCGTATTTCGACCACGCCGTCCCCGGCGACCGCCGCGGCTGGAGCAGCATCCACTGCACCGATGGCGACCACCCCTACGTCGGCAACTGGTGGGTTCCGGGTCTCGGCATCGGTTACGAGCATTCCTTTATCCACGGCCTGGCGGAGTTCCTCAAATCGCTCGATGATCCGGCCGCCGAAAAACGCTATCCGGACTTCCGCAACGCCCTCGGCACCCAGTACGTCTGCGATGCCGTGCTCGAATCCGCCCGCACCAAGCAATGGGTGGACGTGAAGCGGACGTGAATTCGAGCACCCTCTGTGTCGGCGCGCTCATCGAAGCCGTGCGCGACCGCACCCAAACCGTCGATCTCAAACAGGTCAACGCCGTGCTCATGCAGCCCCACTGGCGTCACAACACCCGGCGGGCTGGACGGCCGGGTTCGATCGATTTTCAGGGTCCGAAACCGGGGGATATTCACCCTCGCCGGGTGGGCTCGGGACCGTCCGGGGCAGCGGACTGGGGCGGCAAGGGGTCTCCTGCATGGCTGGCGGGACAGCTAGCACCTCGCCGCAGCATCCGCAACAAGAATCCACTGGAAAGTTTTCTGGTCCGACCGGTTTGGCTGGACCGCCGCTACCCGGAACGCGACAATCGTAACACTGATCGTCACCCGCATTGTCGCGGGCACGGAGTGTCGTATCAGCTTGGTGGGTGAATGGTTGGCGTGGAGCGAAACGCAAAGAGGGAATTGGAGATGCTCTATGACGCGAACCTCACAATCTAACAACGTCTAATATGACCGTGCAATATGACCATACGACCCCACCCACGAAGTCACCCAACCCCCACCTTCAAATCCCGAGCACTCCAGATCACCCCCGCCGCCGCTGCGCCCGCTCCCCGCATCTTCCGCGCCCCGCTCGTCCGCCGCGCGCTGAACCGCTCCCGGCACGCCTTGAATACCCCGTCCACAAAGCCACGGCTCCCGATCACCACGCCATCCGTAAAATACCGCACCCGATACCGCAGCATCTGCCGCATCCGCAAATCGCGCCGACGCTCCAGCTTCGCCATCTCTTCCGCCGAAACCGCCTTCTTCATGCCCTTCCTCACCACTTTCACCTGCAATTTGCCGTCCGCGTCCACCTCCTCCCGCAGGTTCTCGATGCCTTCCGCCAGCGCACTCTTGAACCGGCTTTCCCACAGCGCGCCGGTGCGCAGGTGCGCGGCATTGAACCACCGCGTGAAACGCGCCAGCAGCGTCTTCATGAACTCGCCCAGATCGTGCATCCGGTAGGTGAAACGCTCGAGTGCCGATTATTTCTCTGTCACATTACCTTGATGCCGGGCTTTGGTCGAACCATCCGGGATCGGACTCTGATCATCGGGATGGGCGCTGGTTCCGGGTTTCTAAGTTAGTTCACGCTGAAGTGCCACGTATCAATCGAAACATGAAACGTACCACCGACCTCGCGCCGATTCCGCTGGGATTGCTCTGGCTGGCCGCCGCCACCGGAGTGTGGGCGGATGGGGCACCCGCCGATCCCGCCTCGCTCGCCTCCCGCTTTGCCGATCCGCCAGCGGCGACGCGCATCCAGAAGATCATCCACGGCTGGCCCGACGATCCCACAGCGCAGGACGCCCTGATCGCCAGTCTGGAGCGGCAGGGGTTCGGAGGGGTGGTGTGCAACCTGTCGTTCGACCAATACCTCGAAAGCGAGCCGAAGTGGGAGGCCTTCACCCGTGCGGTCCGGACCGCGAAGCACGCTGGCATGGCGATGTGGCTTTATGACGAGCGCGGGTACCCGTCGGGCAATGCCGGCGGCCTGACGCTGCGTGATCACCCGGAATGGGAGGCCC
>JAIPKB010000264.1 GCA_021733795.1 Akkermansiaceae bacterium
AACCCGCCATCACGGATACTCCCCCTGCGAGCCCGTTCATGGCCAAGTCCGAACCCGAACCCGCCATCACGGATACTCCCCTTGCGAGCCCGTTCACGGCCAAGTCCGAACCCGAACCCGCCATCACGGATACTCCCCCTGCGAGCCCGTTCACGGCCAAGTCCGAACCTGAACCCGCCATCACGGATACTCCCCCTGCCAGCCCGTTCATGGCCAAGTCCGAACCTGAACCCGCCATCACGGATACTCCCCCTGCCAGCCCGTTCATGGCCAAGTCCGAACCTGAACCCGCCATCACGGAGACTCCCCCTGCGAGCCCGTTCACGGCCAAGTCCGAACCCGCACCCGCCCCACGGGTTGCACCCACTCCAGAACCCTCCATCCTCCATCCTTCTGGGACTTCGGCGGCTTGGCACGACGCGACGGCGCCCACCGCGCCATTCAGTGTGCCACCTACGGAAACCGTGGACCCGGCGCCACCAGCCCCGCCTCCCCCACTCCCGGCTCCCGCCGCACGTGCCGAGACCCAACCACCGATCGATCAGGATCGGGTGGAGGACCTGCTCAGACAGTTCCGGGAACGCTACAGCCGACCCAATTCCTAAAGAAATCGAATAATCGCCTTGCCGCACCGCCCGGACCTGGGCCTTACTTGGCGCGGCGCAAAGCATGAGCACTTCCACCACCCATTTCCAATCCCCGGACTCCCTCGCCCGCGCAGCGGCTGCAGGGAACTACCTGGCCGAGATCGACGACCTGATGGCCGACAAAATGGTCATCAACATGGGGCCGTCCCATCCAGCCACCCACGGGGTGCTCCGGTTGATTCTGGAGCTTGACGGCGAGACGATCCTGACCGCGAGCCCGGATATCGGATTCCTCCATCGCGGCGATGAAAAAATCGCCGAGAACATGCACTACAACCAGTTCGTCCCCTACACCGACCGTTTGGACTATCTGGCTCCACTCGCCAACAACGTGGCCTACGCCTGCGCCGTGGAAAAACTCATGGGATGGGAACTGCCGCCGCGGGGCCAGGCACTTCGCGTGTTGTGCTGCGAACTCGCCCGCATTTCCTCCCACATGTTGGGAATCGGAGTCTGCGCCATGGACACCGGCGCGATGACCGCCTTCCTCTACACCATGACCGAACGCGAGAAGATCCACAACTTCTGCGAACAACTCACCGGCGCCCGCTTCACCACCTCCTACACCCGCATTGGCGGCCAGATCCGCGACCTGCCGCCCGGACTGGAACCCGCTGTTCGGAGCCTGCTCAAGGAGTGCCTCATCGCTCTCGACGAAATCTCCCGCCTGCTCGACAAGAACAAGATCTTCCGCGGCCGGATGATCGATCTGGGCATCATCACCCGCGAGTCCGCCATTTCCTGGGGCCTCACCGGCCCCAACCTGCGCGGCTCGGGCGTCGCCCGCGACCTCCGCAAGGACAGCCCCTATCTGGGCTACGAAAACTACGAGTTCGATGTGCCGATCACCGACGAGGGCGATTGCTACGCCCGCTACCTCGTCCGCATCGAGGAAGTCAAGCAGGCCGTGGCCATCTGCCGGCAGGTGCTCGACAAGATGCCCTCCGGCCCGGTCAATGTGGTCGATGCCAAGAGCACGCTGCCGGAGAAGGAGCGCGTGCTGATGTCGATGGAGGAGTTGATCCACCATTTCATTGTCGCCACCCAGGGGATCGATGCTCCGGCCGGCGAGGTGTATTTTGCGGCGGAAAACCCCAAGGGCGAACTCGGTTTCTTCATCCATTCCAAGGGTGGCGGGGTGCCCCACCGGCTGAAAATCCGCAGCCCTTCGTTTTGCAATCTATCCATCCTCCCGCGTTTGCTGCCCGGCCACATGGTCTCGGACGTTCCCGCCATTCTCGGCTCGCTGGACTTCGTCATGGGCGAGTGTGACCGGTAACTGCTGAAAGGCTGAAAATCTGAAAATCTGAAACGCTGAAACGCTGAAATTCCGGAATCATGTCCCACTCCATTCTCGAAGAAGCCGTTGCCTCGCACCCTACGCCGGGCACGCCGCATCATCCGCCCTTCACCGTCACTCCGGACTTGGAAACCGAGGCTGCGGAACGCATCTCCCACTATCCGGTCAAACGTTCCGCCACCCTGCCCTTGCTTCACCTCGTGCAACATCGCTTCGGCTTCATTTGCGCCGAGGCGATCGAGTGGGTCGCCGCCCAACTCTCGCTGGAACCCGTCAAGGTGCTCGAAGTGGTCACCTTCTACCCCGGATTCCGCCAGTCGGCTCCCGGCAAGTACCACATCCGCGTCTGCCGGACCCTGTCCTGCGCCATGGGCGGCAGCCAGGAACTGATGGACCGGCTCTGCGAATTGACCGGCATCGATCGCTCCCAGTGTGATCCGCATCATCATCCGATCACCGTGTCGCCCTGCGGCAATTTCTCCGTCGAGTTCGCCGAATGCCTTGCGTCCTGTGGCACCGCCCCGGTCTGCATGGTCAACGATGATTTCCACCAAGGAGTGGCACCCGACAAAGCCGGCGACCTGCTGAAATCCTACATTCCTTAGCCTGCGACCCAAGCCGACAGAATGTCGGCAAGGCACAGTCGATAGGATATCGACGCTCCTTGTTATCCAGGCCGCCTTTTAAAACGTCAGGGACGCCCTCACCCCGAAGACCTGGGGATCACCCGGAGCGCCGGCCTTGATCTGGGGATTGATGAAGGTGTAGTACCTCTCATCCGTCAGATTGCGCCCGAACAAGGCGATCGAAAACCGGTCATTGGCATAGCCGATTTCGGCGTCCCATACCACATACGCATCCTGCCGGAAGGCATCGGCGTTCGCATCATCATAGTAGGTAGGTCCATTCACCCGCAGCGAGGTCTGGGCGTAGAACCCCTTGGGCAGATCATAGCGCAAGGCCAGACTGCCGGAAAACTCGGGCACATAGGGCACCGTGTTGCCATCCCGGGCCAGCCCGAGACCAGGGTCGAAGTAATCGTCGAACTCCGCCCTCACCCAACCGGCCGCCGCCTGCACCGTGAGCGTCTCCAGCGGCCGCCACCGGGCCTGCGCCTCAAACCCCAGCGTGATCACCCGGTCCGCATTGACCGTGAAATAATCAGTGGACCACACATCCGGACGGTTCAATTGATAGTCGTCGATCCAGTTGCAGAATCCGGTTAGACCAAACTCCAGATGCTCGTCGGGAATCGCGACTTCCAGCCCCAGTTCGTTGTTCCACCCGATTTCCTCGTCGTAGCGCGCCGTCGCCGGAGTGCTGGCAAACGCCGAGAAACCCGCCGGTTTGATCCCGATCGCGCTGCGGGCAAACCACTTCACCTGTTCGTTGAGTGACTGGCTCAGCCCGATTTCCGGCGAGCAGTACCAGGCGGACAGATCATCCCGCACCACGCTGGTGCGGTAAAACGAGTCCGTCTTGCTGCGGTCGATCCGGGAGTTTACATATTCCAACCGGGCACCCGCCTGCAGTTCGGTATCCGCATTGACCGCATAGGTAACCCGGCCGTAGGCGGCCAGATTCGATTGATCGATGTCGAACAAGGTCCTTTCACTCATCGACAGGTAGTTCCCCGACCCCCAGGGATTCTCCACCGGGAACACCCGGGTGGCGTCGCCGCCAACCGCCTGATCCATCCAGAACAACCCGGTCCGCCAGGACCACGGTCCCGCATCCTCCGGCGACTCCCAACGCAACTCCTGGCTCCAGATCCGCTGATCCTGATAGATCGTCGAGGACATGTCAAAAACCGGTCCTAGCGCCATGAAATCCAGATCCGTGACACTTGGGTCCAGTTTCCACTCCTGCCATGCCGTGATCGATTTCAGCCGCCCCCACGACGCTTCCTTGGTCCAATGCAGCGAGAATTGCATGCGGTCGATTTTGTTGCCACCCGGCAGATTGGACTGCACCACGAACGGATCGGGGCTCGCGAGCCGGCTCAACCGCTGGGCTCCATCGTCCGCCTTTTCCGCGAACACCCGCAGGCGCAATTCGCTATCCGCCGTGGGTTTCCAATACAAATTGGCCAGGCCACCCGTCACGGAGCGATCATCGATCGCCCGGCCCAGGGTTGGATCATTGATATAACCATCCCGCTCCTGATGGTAGAACTGGAAGGTATGGGACAAGCCGGTGTCTCCCAGTGGTCCGCTGCTATCCAGATGAGCCCCCCACGCATCGTAGGATCCCGCCTCCATCCTCAGGCTGCCAGTGAACCGTTCACTCGGACCCGGGGTGATCATCTCAATCATCCCGGCGGCTCCGTTGCGCCCGAACGCCGCCCCCTGCGGTCCCCGCAACAGGCGGACCTGCGCCAGATCCAGCAATCCGGCCGGATAACTGAAAACCTCTCCCATCGGCACGTCATCCACCACCATCCCCACCGCCGGAGCCGAGAAAAACAACGCGTTGCCCGAGCCCCGCATTGAGATGATGTCGCCATAGCCGCGGGTGTCGCTGGTCACCACATTGAACCCGGGCAGGGCACCGGAAAGGTCCGCCAGCGAATCCGCCTGGAGCAGCCGGAGATCACCACCTAACAAAGTGCTCGCGGTCGCCCGCTCGCCCACCACCAGGATCGGTTCCAGGGACGCGGGCGGCGGCGCCTCCGCCCTTAGTCCCGGAACACCCGCGGACCACGCGCATCCCGCAATCAACCCTATCCACCAGCTCCGGCTTCCGCCCGTTTTCGTTCCAGTCATCATTCCATTCAAATTTCTTAATATTTATTCCAGAAACGCACCGCGTCACAGTTGGTAGCACATCAGTTTGTCCTGCTCGCGCAGATACATCCGCCCGCCCGAAACCACCGGATGCGCCCATGACTCGCGCTGTTGGAACTCCGGGGTGAAGGATCCCTTCATCCTGAACTCCTTGGGATTCGCCTCCACCAGCACCATCAGTCCATTCTGATAGCGGAAGATCAGGTGGCCGTCCACATAGGTCACTGCGGCGGACCCCTTGCCCGGTGGCTTCACCGCTCCCCATTTCAGCTCGCCCGTCTTGATGTCCACGCACACCGGGACACCGCCGTTCTGCTTGTGGCCGCAATACACATACCCGTCCACCAGCACCATTCCGCCATGGTGGTTCTGGAGTTTGTCGGGCTCGATGAAATAGACCTCGTCGGCCCTCACCCCATCGCCATCCCTAACCAGCTTCACCAACCCGGTGCCCGCGCCATACGCGGTGGAGGCGAACACATGGTCACCGACCACCAGCGGCGTGGAAATGTTCGCGGTGGAGTTGGCCACGTGGGCGTAGCCCCAGAGGAACACGCCATCGGCCGCCCTCACGCCGATCACCCCTTGCCCGGTCATCTGGACGTATTGTTTCACCCCCGCCCCATTGGAGATCACCGCCGAGCCGTAACCGGCGCCAGGTTTGCCCGTTTCACCGAACTCGGGCACCTTGCACCGCCACCGTTCCCCGCCGGTCAGCTTGTCCAGCGCGACCATCGCCGCCTCCGGCCCACCCGGCGTGCATACCGCCACGTTGCCGTCGATCAGGACTGATTCCGCAAACCCCCAACCCGACATCATTTTGCCACCCCACTCCTCGCTGAAACTTTTCCTCCAGACGATCTTCCCTGCCGTGGTGAGGCAGGCGATCATGCCATTGGAGGTGGTCACCCACAAGTGGCCGCCGTCCACCGTCGGGGTGCAGCGGGCACCTTCGAAGCCGTGTTTCGGAACTCCCTCGGTGATCACTGTGGTCCACAGCAGCTTGCCGTCCTTGGCATCGACCGCCACCACGCCCTGTCCATCCTCCAGGTCACCGGTCGTGTAAATCCGCCCCTCGGCAACCGCCACTCCGGCATAGCCATTGCCCATGCCCTCCCCCGTCCACAGCAACTTCGGTGGACTGGACTCCCAACTTTTGATGATTCCCGTCTCTGTCGATTTTCCATCCCGCGCCGGACCCCGCCACTGCGGCCAGTCCTTGGCGGTAAGGGCTCCACTACCGAGCGTCAGCACGCTCACCATCACACTCCAGCTTGCAGGTTTCATAGGAATTATTTTCATCGGATTTCTCTATCGGGTGCCTCCCCATACGCGGGTCGCCGCCCGTTGCTATCAACCAGTCGCATTCATCGACAAGAATATTCGGCAGCTACGTGCCATCGATCACCCAATTCATCGGCACATCGTGGGCTTCAGGATGGGCGTCCGCCACCCGCTGTAGCGGATGGCACACTCCCACGCGAATGGCATCCGGGCGGGCGCCGGCCAGAATCCGGTCGTAAAACCCGCGGCCGCGCCCCAGCCGCCCGCCGGTCGGGTCAAAGGCCAGGCCCGGGCACAAAAAAACATCCACTTCAGGGATCGCCACCACCGCCAACCCCACCGTTGGTTCCCGAATGCCAAAGGCCCCCACCACCAGGTCCCGCTCCGCGTCCCTCACCTCGTGAAACACCAGCTCGTCCCCCACCACCCGTGGCAGCACCCACCGGTGCTCGGGCAGCCACTCCAACAGCGGGCGCAGATCCACCTCATCCGCCATCGCCGCGTAGCTGGCCACCGTCAGCAACCCGGGACGTCCGCCCAACCAGCGGGCCACCGCCTCACACGCCGCCAGGCCATCGCCAGGGGGCGTCTCGCGCAGCAAGCGCCGGACATCCATCCGGAGCTGCTGCTTTGCGTCGAGTCGGGGATTTCTCACTTGCCATTCGCGGGTTGCTGCCGATACTTATCGGTGATGAGACGCATTTGGCAAGCCGTGATCGCACTATCGACCCTGACCCCGCTGCTCTGGGCCGAGGAAAAACCGGAACGTGGCTTCCAATGGACCCCGGTGACCGTCAAAGCCAGCTCCTTTTCCCGTAATCTCGGGTTGCTCGATGCCGAGCGGGACGAATACGCCACCAATCTGGCCGATTGTGCCGCGCTGGCCATCTCCAACACCAAAGCCACTCAGGAATCCCTCGACCAAGCCCGCCGCCTGCTGTCGCTCGCGCTCAACCTCTCCCCGCGCAACCGCCGCGCCATCATCGTCAATTACCAACTGACCAAAAGCATCCTGCCGGCCGCAGCCAAGGGCGATTTCAGCCCCCCCACCATGGCCCGCCTGCTCCTCGCCCGCGGCCAGATCCTCGCCAGCTCCAACAGCCAGGAAGACCGCCTGCTGGCCAGAATGTTCTGCCAGGTCGCAGCCGATATCGACCCGAAGAACGAAGATGCCGTCTATGCCAGCGAAGTGGACAAACTCGATCACGGCAACCTCGACTGGACCTTCCTCACCCGCCCTCGCACTGAGCCAGCTCCGGCCACAACACCCACAACCCCGACTGCCCCGGCTGCCCCGGCTGCCCCGGAGACCCCGGCGGCCCCTGAGACCCCGGCGGCCCCGGCTGCCCCTGAGACCCCGGCGGCCCCAAAATCAACTCGTCCCGGCCCTGCCAGGCGGCCATGACCTGCGTTCCCAGCGAAAACCTGCTGCAGCACGCCGACGCACGCTACCAATCCGCGCTTTCCAGGGTGAGAAATCACCATGCCGCAGAGGATTCGGTGCGGATAAGGAGCCGCGACCTTATTGTCGCGCCTTCTTCTTCGCGCTTCAGAGGCAGAAAGAAGGGACAGTAAGGCCCCTGCTCCTTATTGATGTTTCCAGTGCGCGCTCCAGCCACAGGACGTGGGATTCCTCAAGGACTTCGCCGACAAAGGACGGGTGCCGGATTGATCACGGAACATCCGCTGCAACCGGCGCTCAACCGCCTGCGTCGGGGCGCTTGCCGGCGGGCTGACGGAGAAATCAGAACCCGTAGGAAACACCCACCCCAATCGTATGGGACGAATTGGAATCCGTGCGGAATTCACCGTTGTAGGTCAAGCCCACGCGCGTACTGTCGTTGATATCATAGTAAGCCCCCAGTCCCAAAGTGAAC
>JAIPKB010000265.1 GCA_021733795.1 Akkermansiaceae bacterium
GTCACCAACATCGGCGGCCCCCTGGCAAACGGCAATACCTTCAACCTGTTCGATTGGGGCAGCTCCAGCGGTGCCTTCGCCAGCGTCACCCTGCCGGACCTCGATCCGGGCCTGGAATGGGATCGAGACAGCCTCTATGTGAACGGCCAGCTCAGTGTGATCCCGGAACCCACTGCGGCCTTGCTCGGGGGGCTCGGCATGCTCGCCCTGCTGCGCCGCCGGCGCTGAGATGACTTCTTGGAGCCATTGGATGATCTCCAGAATGAGATTTTTCTCTGACAACTTGGGCATTACACCGTGCGTAGGCGTGGAGTTTCCGTCGCCCTCTGGGCAGGCCTCAACCTTTCCACAGCATCCGGGTGCCGAAGATCAACAGCACCACCCCAAACATCCGGGTCAGGGTCTGGTTGGACATGTCCCGCATCCACATGCTGCCGAACCACGAGGCGAGCGCGGCTCCCAGGCCGACCAGCACCACGACTTTCCAATCGATCAGATTGCCCGCCCGCTGGTTGTTGAGGGTGGCGGAAATGGAGATGATGATGATGATCGCCAACGAGGTGGCGACCGCCTGCTTCTGCTCGAACCCGAGCCCCTTGACCAGGGCCGGCACGATCACGATGCCGCCACCGACCCCGCAGAGGGCCCCGATCAAGCCGGCGACGATGCCGATCAGAATGACAATCAGAAGTTTCATCGGCGGCGGGTGGCGGGTTTTTTGTTTTTTGGTTTGCGGGCGGCGGCGATTTCCGCCAGCAGGCGGTGGAGCACCAGGCGGTGGTCGAGGCCGGTGGACACCAGCGCCTGATCCGCCCGCTGGGTGGACTCCATCACCCGCAGCAGGCCGTCGAGTTCGAAGTTGGCCGCCATCGGTGCGCAGAGGTACAGCGGATAGACGTTCACCCCGGAGCCGTCTTTTTTCTGCGGCAACCACGCCCGATCACTTTCCGGGAGGCGGTTGAGCGCACCGCTGAAGGCGCTGTAGCTGCCGGTGGGGGCCTTGAATTTGTCGATGATCAGCCGCGCCATGAACAGATTGCGCACGGTGGGGATGATCGAGGCCCGCATGATCGAAATCGCCTTGTCGTCGGCGGCCAGTTGCTGGTCGATAAGCTGGATCGCGCGGGCGACATCGCCTTTTTGGATGGCCTGGCCGGTTTCAAAGACGACGGCGGCACGGCTGAGCGGCACCACCCGGCGGACATCCTCTTCGGTGACCTCGCGCCGCTCCAGGCCCAGATAGAGGTCGATTTTCTCCAGTTCGCTGCCGATTTGCTGGGTGGCTTCCCCGGCCAGCAGGACAAACAGCTCGAGGGCGGCGGGTTCGAAAACGAGGCCCAGTTCGCGCGCCCGCTGGCTCACCAGTCCGGCCACCTGATCGGTCCAACCTTCGCGGCTGGTATCGATGAGATCAAACACCTCGACCGCGGCGGATTTTTCGACAAATTTCCAGAACGCCAGGCGTTTGTCCACGCCCAGCGCGGAGAGCAGGAACTTCACCCCCTGGGGCAAGCCCTGCTCGAGAGTGGCGCGGAGGCTGGCGAGGCCGCTTTCGGTGCGTTGCGAGCGGCCGGTGACGGTGTCCGCGAGGAAATTCACGTTGCGCAGCCAGACCACCTTGTCGCCGCCGAACATCGGCACGGTGAGCAGGGCCTGGACGGTGGAGGAACAGATTTCGAAGGCCCCGTCGGAGTTATCGGCGCTGCCGCTGATGGTTTCGTGGGTGAAGCCGTCGTCGGTGCCACCGGTCAACTCGTTGTGGAGGTGCAGTGCACGCTCGCGCACCGCGCCCTCATCGCTGCCGATGATTGCGAAGAAGGTGCTGCTGCTGGATTTCGGTTTCGCCGCCACGGGCGGAGTCATAGCGGGTGGCGGGAGCGGGTGCAAGACGGGATGCACCCGAATATCCTCCCTGCCCAGTCCCGCCTACCTTCTACCTTCTTTCCGGGGGGGGGGCTTCGTCCTTCCGTCCGCCCTCGGGACGAGCTTCCTGCCGGGCGGCTTTTTCAGCCTGGCGGAGGCGGTTCTCGCGGGCTTCCAAGTCACGGGCGCGGGCCTCGAGCTTCTGGTTCAGTTGTTTGAAGTACTCCGCCTTTTGGCCGATTTCCCGTTTGGATTTGTCCATTTCGTCGGCGCGGCGTTCAAGATTTTGCGCCTGTTGCCTAAGTTCGCGGCCGTGGTTTTCCACTTCGGCCTGCATCGTTTTGGCCCGTTGCATTTGCTGTTCGGCCTGTTCGATCATCCGTCGTTGATCCGACGAGATTTCGCGGGACTCCGGTTGAGGCTGCTGGACTTTCATTGCCGCCTCCAGCCTTTCGAGGCGGGCGTGAAACTCCCGCGCACCGTCCATAATTTTCTCATCGCGTTCCTTGAGGGCGCGTTCCAACTGGCCGGAACGTTCCTTGAGGGCTTGTTCCAAGCGCTCCACCCGTTCCATCACGGCCTTGCGCTCGCGTTCGATGTTTTGGAGCATCCGTTCCGGTCGGACGATTTCACGCGGCGGCTGCGGGGTCGCATTGCGTCCGGCAGATGACTGAGCCGGGCGCTCGCGGTTCGGGCGGTCCACCTGCGGGCGCTCGCGGTTCGGGCGGTCCACCTGCGGGCGGTCCGCTTGCGGGCGTCCGGGTTGATCACGTCCGGGGCGGGCGCTGGGAGGCACGGCGTCCCGCTCCTGGGCCGGGGCGGCGGAAATGGCCAACAACGAGGCGGACAACAGTAAACAGATGGATGGTTTCATGGCTGGATTCGGGGTAATGGATCACCGGCATGGCGACCCAACCCGTGGCTACGTTGGCAGCCAAGACGTTCTTTCTCACGATTTTCGATCCGTTGCAAAAACAGGTGCGGAGCAGGGGCACCCGCCAGAACCGGCAACCCGCATGGTAGCTGGTGGCAAGCAAAGCGCCCGCAATTCAAGCAATGAATTGGATGGGGTCGGGTGATAGCCCGCCGTCTCAGCGGCCGTACCCGATGAACCAAGAACCATCACCATGACCCCGACCACCACCCGCAGGAGCTTCCTCAAAACGGCGGCAGCGACCCTTGGCATGCCCATGATCATTCCCGCCAGCGCGCTCGGCCGCGACGGCACCGTGGCCCCCAGCAACCGCATCGCCCTCGGCGCGATCGGCATCGGCCCGCGCGGACGGGTGGTGCTGGAAGCCTTCCTCAAACAGCCCGACGCCCAGTTCGTCACGGTTTGTGACGTACAGCAGGCCAACCGCCGCACGGCGAAACTCATGGTGGACCGCAGCTCCCGCAACGAGGACTGCGGCACCACTGCGGAGATGCTGGAGGTCCTCGGACGCGCCGATATCGACGCGGTGCTCATCGCCACCGGCGACCGCTGGCATGCGGTGGGCTCGATGCTCGCCGCCAAGGCGGGCAAGGACGTTTACTCGGAAAAACCCTGTGCCATCACGATGGCCGAGTGCGCCGAGCTGGATGACACGGTGCAGCGCTATGGGCGGGTCTTTCAAGCCGGCACCCAGCGGCGCAATGTCGCGAATTTCCGCTACGCCATCGAGTTGGCCCGCAGCGGCCGCCTCGGGCGCATCCACACCGTGCACGCGTCGATTTACCACCTCGAGGAATCCCACGCCTGGCTGCCCGCCGAATCCGAGCCCACCCCGGCGGAAGTCGATTGGGACCGCTGGCTCGGCCCGGCGCCGTGGCGGCCCTACAACGTCGCTTATGTCCGCGGTGGATGGCGCGGCCATTATGATTTTGAGGCCGGCGCCCGGCTGTTGGATTGGGGCGCGCATACGGTCGATCTTTGTCAGTGTGCGCTCGGGGTGGATGGTACCACGCCGGTTGAGTTCGAGCCGGACGGCGAGACCATTTACGCCCGCTATGCCAACGGCGTGAAACTGGTGCTGCGCCTCGGTGGCTTCAGTGGCGAGGGCAAATGGCTCGGCCTCGGCACCTGCCCGGTCCGGTTCGAGGGCGATCAAGGGTGGGTCGAGGTCGGGGATTTCGCCAAAATCGTCGCCGAGCCCGCCTCCTTGCTGGCCGGCAGCGAGCTCGGCGGCATGGCGGGCACCGATCCCACCGCCCATGTCCGCGATTTTCTCGATTGCGTCAAATCGCGCGGGACGACCGCCTCGAATTCCGCCGCCACCCGCAGCAGCCACCTCGCCTGTCATGCCGCCGCCATTTCCTGGCAACTCGGCCGCAAAGTGACCTTCGATCCGATCACCGAATCCTTCGGCACCGACGAACCCGCGAACCGGTTGCGTCGCCGCGCCCGCCGCGCGCCGTGGCATGCGTGAATCCCCACCCGCTCACAAAATGAAATTCCCGCTCCCCTCCCCTGCCGAACTCATCGCCGTGCTCACCGCCGGGTCCGACCCGCATGCCAAGGCGCTCGCCTGCCAACAACTTGCCATTGTCGGTGGCCCCGACGCCATCCCAACACTCGCCGGATTGTTAGCCGATGAGAAACTCTCCGACTACGCCCGCTCCGCGCTGGAGTCGATCCCCGCCCCGGTGGCCGGGGCCGCGCTGCGCGACTCGCTGGCCGAACTCAGCGGCCGCCGTTTGGCCGGTGTGGTCGATTCGTTAGGCGTGCGGCGGGAAATCGCAGCAGTGCCAGACCTCCAAACGCTCGCGGCGGATCTCGTGCGGGGTTCGGTGGACGAGGCCCTCGCCGCGCTGGGAAAAATCGCCACCCCTGCGGCGCTCGACACCCTGCGATCCACGTTGAATGCACCCGCCACCAGCCACCGGATCGCGGCGGCCCACGCCACGCTCGCCGCCGCTGATAGGATGCTGCAGGAGGGCCTGCGCACCGCCGCCGCAGGCTTGTTAGACTCGGTGGCCGCCGCCCGACTACCCGAGCCTCTGCGGGCCGCAGCAAATGCCTTGCTCGCCAAGTCCCGCCGGGTGCGGCTCTTTGACGGCCGGACTTTTGATGGTTGGGAAGGCGACCTCACCTGGTTCCGCGTCGCCGATGGCGCGGTCGTGGCGGGCAGCCTAACGAAAGAAATCCCTCAAAACGAATTCCTCTGTTCGCGGCGCGAGTTCGGCGATTTCGAATTGCGGCTGAAAGTCCGTTTGGTGGCAGGCAAGGGCAACGGCGGGATCCAATTCCGCAGCCGCCGCGTGCCCAACAGCCGTGAGATGGCCGGCTATCAGGCGGACGTGGCGACCGATTACTGGGGCGGGCTTTATGACGAAAGCCGCCGCCGCACGTTTCTTGGCACGCGTTCCGATCCGGCCGCCATTGCCAAAGTGCTCAAGCCGGCCGCTTGGAATGACTACGTGATCCGCTGCGAGGGCCCGCGGGTGCGGTTGTGGCTCAACGGCCGACTCACCACCGAGTTCACCGAACCCGACTCCGCCATCCCCCGCACCGGCAACCTCGGCCTCCAAATCCACGCCGGCCCCGCGTCCGAGGCTTGGTACAAAGACCTCGAAATCGAAGAACTGACCGTCTAACCACCGAACTCAGCCTTGGCCTGATCCGCCGTGGTTCACCGCGAGCACCAGGCCGCTGCGGGACGGGGTGTAGAGCTTGAGGAAACCCTCGGCATCGAGCGGGTAGTCGCAGGCCGGATCGACGCGCCCGTGGCCGCCGAACGCCCTGGCATCGCTGTCCAGCACCACCCTGCGATTGCCCCCGGCACCACCGACCTGCACCGGGTAACCAAACAGGGAGTTGCCCACCGAGAAGTTGATCACGAACACCAGATTCGCCCGCTCGGCGCAGAGGATCCGCTGGTCCATGTCGAGATAAAGCAGGCGGGCCGGCGGGGACTCGAGCAAGCGATGCTCGCGGGCCAGCGCCATCAACGCACGGTCGAAGGTGGTCAGCCACTCGTATTTGAGGGCCGGGTCGTCCACCAGCGACCACTGGCGGCGGCAGTGTTGATAGGACCAATCGTTGCCCTCGCGCGGGAAATCCAGCCATTCGGGATGGCCGAACTCGTTGCCCATGAAATTGAGCCAACCTTCGCCGCCGAACGCCAAGGTCACCAAGCGGATCAGCTTGTGCAGCGCGATCCCCCGCTCGACCACCGGATGGGGGTCGGCCTTGGCCATGTGCCAGTACATTTCCTGGTCCATCAGCCAGAACGCCAGGGTTTTGTCGCCCACCAGTGCTTGGTCGTGGCTTTCGGCATAGGCGATGGTGGCCTCGCCGTGGCGACGGTTGGACAATACGCTCCAGAGGTCGCCCAGATTCCAATCCTCGTCGCGGGTGTGCTTGAGCAGCTTGATCCAGTGATCCGGGATCCCCATGCCCAGCCGGTGGGTGAAGCCAACCCCGCCCTCCTCCTGCGGGCGGCACAGTCCCGGCATGCCGGACATATCCTCGGCGATGATCAAGGCACCGGGTTTCAGGCTGCGCACCAGCCGGGTGGCGAGCTGCAGGTAGAGCACCGCATCCTCGTCGGCATCCCCCCCGAAGTAGTCCTCGTAGCTGCCGAAGGCCTTCACCCCGCGGGAATGATAGAGCATCGAGGTCACGCCGTCGAAACGGAAGCCGTCGAAGTGGAATTCCTCCAGCCAGTAGCGGAGGTTGGAGAGCAGGAACCGCCGCACCTCGGAGCGGCCGTAGTCGAAGCATTTCGAGTCCCAGCCCGGGTGGTCGCCGCGCGGCCCTGCGTGAAAATACTGGTGCCCACTGCCATCGAAGTCGTTGAGTCCCTCCGCCGTGTTTTTGACGGCGTGGGAATGTACCACATCGAGCAGCACCGCCAGTCCCAGGCCGTGGGCGGTATCGATCAGGTATTTCAGATCGTCCGGCGTGCCAAACCGCGAGCAGGGGGCGAAAAACGAGGAGACGTGGTAGCCGAACGAACCATAATACGGATGCTCCTGCACGGCCATCAGTTGCAGCGCGTTGTAGCCGCCGGCGGCGATCCGCGGCAGCACCTGTTCGGCGAACTCCCGGTAGCCGTGCACCCGCGGTTCCTCGCCGCACATCCCCACATGGCCTTCATAAACCAGCGGTGCCCCGAGCCCCTGCGGGTCAAAGGCATGCCGCCATCCATACGGCTCCGCCGGTTGCCAGATCTGCCCGGAAAAATCGTGACTCTGCGGGTTCTGCACTGCCCGCCGGATAAACGCGGGAATCCGGTCGCGGCGCGAACCGTCCGCCCCCACCACGTGCAGTTTCACCAGTTGTCCGTGAGCCAGTTCAGCCGCAGGCAATTGAATCTGCCAAACTCCCTGGCCCACCGGCGCCAGCGGGTGACTCTCCCGGTGCCAACCGTTGAAATCCCCGGTCAGCGACACCGCCTGAGCCTCGGGTGCCCATTCCCGCACGGTCCAACACGCCGTGGCGGCATGGTAATGGATGCCGATGATCTTGTGCCCGTTGGCGTAGGCCGCCAGCGACCCGGCGGTCTGCTCAATCTCCCGCAGTTTCTCCTGATAGCGCGCCATGCGCCGCAGAACCACATCCTGATACGGCTCCAGCCAGGGATCATTGCGAACGAGAATCGGTTGCTCAGTGGTCACGTCCTATCCGTAGCAGCCGAAGGTGGCGGAGGCAACCCAAAAACGACAGCCAGACCCGCCCCCGCCAGCCACTTCTTCATCGACGAACTACCCGGCCGGCACCCTCGTCTTCGAGACCAGCGTCCGCGTCCTGCACGCGGACAGCATGTCCGCTTGACTCAGCGGACAGCATGTCCGCGCTCCGGAGCGCCGACATCCTGTCGGCTATGTGAGGCCGACATCCTGTCGGCTTGCGCTTGACGGAGCGCTGGGGAAACTCAGGCGGAAGAGGGTGACGCCGCGGACAGCATGTCCGCTTGACTCAGCGGACAGCATGTCCGCGCTCCGGAGCGCCGACATCCTGTCGGCTATGTGA
>JAIPKB010000266.1 GCA_021733795.1 Akkermansiaceae bacterium
GGTTGTCCTTGAGGCGGCGCAGTTCGTCGCGCAATTCCCGCACTTCGGCGGGCTCGGCCGCAGGTGCGGCAGGGGTGACGGCGGGCGCGGCCGACGGTGGGGGAGCCGCCGCGGCTTTGCGGGCGAGGGCTGCCTCCCGCTTGACCAGATCCTGGCGCAGCGTTTCGATCCGGTGTTTGAGTTGTTTGAGTTCGGTGTCGCGGCGGGCCACCTGCGCGGAGGATTCCTCGACGATCTTCTTCAGATCGTGCTGATGGCGGGCATGGTCGCGTTCGCTCCGCTCCATGTCGTCGATCACCCCGAATCCGGGGTTGTCGTCCGCGATGCCTAACAAATCACACGCATCCTCGATATCCTCGACAATCATGTCCTGGTTCAGCCCGACGCATCCGGGCAGCACGCCCCGGGCGATCTGGATTCCGAGCGCGGGGTCGGCCAGCAACGCACCGGTTGCCAGATCCGCGAGGGCCAATCTCAAGCCGGGGCTGTCGGCTGGAGCCGTGGCGGCCGCATGTGCCTTGGCGCAGAGCATTTGCCATCGTTCGGCGGGGGTGGCCAACAACAGGTCAAATTCCAAGCATGATTCCACTTGGCCGGGCGCCCAACTGAACAGACGGCGCAGCGCAGCGGCATCCCGGGCGGCGTAAAGCTCATAGGCGATTTCCTCCAGATCGAACGGGATCATGGCCTCCAGGCCCGCGGTTTCCAGCACTTCGATGGCGCGGGGAATCTCGCGGAACATCGCCAGCCGCAACGCCACGTAACCGGCCAGTGGTTTTGGAATTTGCTTTGGGTCGAGGGTGAAAAGCTCGTAGCTCCGCAGTTGGTCGATCCGCTGTTCGTTGAGGATCAGTTCGGGGTGGGCCTTGGCGGTGGCGATGGCGACTCCATCGACGGCGTATTGCTCGGCTGTGGTGAGTTTGCCGGCGCAGCATTGCTTGAACTTTCTGCCGCTGCCGCATGGGCAGGGGTCGTTGCGGCCGGCCTTGGGCACGGCGCGGGCCACCGTGGCTCCCGCGCCGAGGACCAGATCCGCATCGATCGTGGCGGGAATGGACCGATCCCAATCCGGCCCCGTAGTGGTGGCGCGCAGTCTTTTGAGAACCATCTTGCGGTCCGCCTCATCAACCGCTTCCGTGCCCAGAATCCCCGCGATGAGTGGATCCCCCGCCAGCGCCGACGCCGGTTCCAGTAAGATTCGAACGATCGGCTGCCGCATCCGCGAGACCTCGCGGCAGGCTTTCCGCGCCAGCGCCTGGAAGTCCGGCGGTGGTGGCATTCCACGCCGTTCGTAATCGAGCCAACCGAGCACGATGGCCGTGCCTTCTCGTTCCGTCCCCATGCGTCCGGCGCGGATGGCCTCCTCCAACGCCTCCGCCACTTCGCCCTCCAAATGCAGCGCGGTATGGAGCAGGAGCATGATGTCCAGCAGCAGGGCAGCGCCCGGCACCAGCAGGTCCGCGCTGATGCCACGCCCGGCATAAAGCGCGGCCACATACAGGTGGCTGAACGCTTTGGCATTCCGTTCTTCCGCCGACCGTCGCAGCGCGGTGGCAAGCACCGCGTCATCCCCGGGCAGGGTGGTGGCGAATTCACGCAGCGACGAACGGCAATACCCGGTGGCGGCCGCCCGTTGGATCAGGGAGGTGATTGGATCATCTTGCGGTGGCAGGGTTTCGGGAACGGACATGGCGGGTCCCCAGAATGGGGTCTCCGCCCCCTTGTGGGCAACCCTTGATTCATCCTTGATTCATTCACCGGTGGTCAAAGAGAACCCGTGCGACACCCGCAGCTGTCGTTCCAAATCGGAGTCGCAACGCCTGTCGGTGAAAACACCGGCCACTCGGCCGCGTATGGCTTGGATCATTCCGGTCCATCACCTGTCCCACCCATGAATCACCTGAAATCAAGCCCGACCGTGTCCAAGTCCATCCACCTGAAGTCCCTGCTGGCCGTCGTCTCAGTTGCGGTTGTGAGCGCCGGAGTCGCCGTGCCAAAGCCAATCGAGAGCGCCGTTCAGTGCCAGGTGGAGTGGCCCGCGTTCATCGCCCGTCATGACATGATCTGGGACGCTCTGCCGGATGACTTCGACTACGGCGCGTTCCTGGGCAATGGCATGCTCGGCGCGACCATCTATCAGGATGGTCCCAGCCGCCTGCGCGTCGAGATGGGGCGCGCCGACGTCACCGAGCACCGTCGCGACAACGCCCGCCTGCCAATTGGCGGGCTGGTGCTGACCACCAGCGGGAAAATCCTCAGCGGCACCATGCGGCTCGACCTCTGGAATGCCGAAGTGCGGGGAGACCTCACCACCGACCAAGGCAGCGTCAGCTTCCACTGCTTCATTCATGCCACCAAAATGGTGATGGTGGCCGCCATGGAAACCGCCGGCAGCGAGGCCGCCGCGTGGTCATGGGAGGCGCGGCCCTGTGTGGACCGCACTCCCGGGCGATTCGCCGGGGATCCGCCCAATCCCCCGCACCGGCTCGAAACCGACGGCGGGGTTGCCGTGTGTGTGCAAGCCCGCGCCGCCGGGGGTGAGTTCGCCACCGCATGGACCGAGGTGCCCAATCCCAACCCTCGATTTCATATTCTCGCGCTCAGCATCGCCGATTCATTTCCCGGGGATTCCGCCAAGCAGACCGCCGTTAAAACAGTTAGAAAGGCGGCGGAGTTGCTCAGTCCCGGAGGTTTCCACGCCTTCCAAAAGTCCCATCGCGACTGGTGGCACGCCTTCTATCCGAAAAACTTCGTTTCCATCCCGGACCCGAAGCTGGAGAGTTTCTACTGGATCCAGTGGTACAAACTCGCTTCCGCCTCGCGTCCGGACTCGGTGCCCGTTGACCTGCTGGGCCCCTGGTTCCGCAGCACCGGCTGGCCGCGGATCTGGTGGAACCTCAATATCGAAACCCTCTATCTGCCAGTCTATACCGGCAACCGTCTCGACCTCGGCGAATCGTTCATCAACTTCATCGACCGCAAGCGGGACAACTTTTTCCGCAATGGCAAGGAGATCTGGAAATTCGACGACTGCGCCACCGTCCCGCACACCACCGACTACGAAGGCCTGCGTGGCGATGGTGATTGCGCCCCGGCCAGCTACATCAATCCCGGCGACTTCACCTGGGCGCTGCATAACTACTACCTGCACTACCGTTTCACCATGGACCATTCTCTGGTCACCGATCAAAAGCGCCACGCCTTCTATCCACTCCTGCGCGGCAGCATCAACCTCTACCTCAAACTGCTGAAAATCGGGGACGACGGCAAACTGCACCTCCCCGTCTTCCATTCGCCCGAATATGGCGATGACGCCGACAACAACTACAACCTCGGACTCCTCCGTTGGGGTTGCCGGACCCTGCTCGACCTCAACCAGCGCTATCACCTCAATGATCCGTTGGTGGCGACCTGGGAGCAGACGCTCAAGGACCTGGTTCCCTATCCGGTTGATGCCAACGGCTTGCGCATCGGCGCCACCATCCCGTTCACCCAATCCCACCGCCACTGGTCGCATATCCTGATGGTGCATCCACTTCACATCATGACCGCCGACAATCCCGCCGACCGCGAGTTGCTCAACAAGTCGGTCCTCCACTGGCTGACCACCGATGGATCCCGCGGCATCAACGGCTGGTCGCGCGCCGCCGCCGCCTCGCTCTATGCCACGCTGGGTAATGGCGAAAACGCCCTCAAGCAAATCCACGGGCACCTGGCTGACAGCCGGTTCGTGCGTCCCAACACCATGTATATCGAAGGGTCTCCGGTGATCGAATGCTCGATCGTGCTCAATCGCTCGCTCCAGGACATGCTGCTGCAAAGTTGGGGCGACAAAATCAATATCTTCCCCGCGATCCCCGCCGCCTGGAAGGATGCTGTTTTCCACGACCTCCGCGCCCAAGGCGCCTTCCTCGTCAGCGCCAACCGCAAGGATGGCGCAACCGAATGGATCCGCATCAAGAGCTTGGCCGGCGAACCCTGTCGCCTGCAGGCTGCGTTCGCGTCCGAGCCCAAGCTGCGGGTCAACGGGGAAACCGTCGCGCTCAAGCCAGCCGTCAACGGTGTTTACGACCTGCCGCTGGGCAAGGACGACGAGGCGTTGCTGTTCACCGGCGAACAACCGGCCCCCGTCGTTAAACCATTGCCAACCGCTCCGGAATTGTGCAACCCGTTCGGACTGCGGCGGGTTGACAAATCGGGTGGAAAATGAGGCACGCACCCACCACCACGGCACTCGTCTTCGCGGGGGGCACCAGTGCCACCGACCTGATCAACGCGGGCCAGGCCACCCTGGTCGGAGCCTCAGTACCTCCCTCACATTCCTTGTTCCCCTCCTGCTCCCGCTTGGCGGGCAGGACGGCGAGCAGGTTGGTTCCGGCGGCAAGGTCGCCCTCGCCGAGGATGTCGGCTCCGAAGGCCTGCAAGAGGCCGGCCAGGCGGGTATTCTGCTGATCGGTCATTCGGGTGCTTGGGCAGGGTGTGCGTCCGAGGAGTGGCAACGGCTACCGGGAGCGCTGCTTCGAAACAGGGTTAAGGGTTGAAGTCAAGAGGGCCATTTCGACTCGCAGCGGGTAGCCGGTTGGAGGTCGGCCTGACTCGGTCGACAGCATGGCAGCGCTACGCCAATCCGCTGAATGAATTCGTGTCTACCGCCGCATTCCCCTTCTGAAAGGAGGCCAGGAGTCCCGCCTGACATGGAGGACGTACTTCCAGCCTGTCCTCCAGTCTCTCAATCAACCCAAAGCCCACTTCCAACACACTCCGGATCGCAAGACATGCGCAAATTCATCTTCACCACCTCGCTTGTCCTGCTCGTTGCCGCCACCGCCACCCAATCCGGTCTAACCGTCTCCCTTCCGGGAGCCATATCTTGAATCCATGAACCGCGCCGTGCCCATTATTCTCCTGACCTCCCGCCCAGGGGCGATCTCGGCCAATGCACCAACTGGTCCTACGGCGACACATTCAAGGCCGATCTCAAAACGCCCAGTGGGCCAACGGCTCCGTCCGCGGCCTCAAGGTCCGCGGCAACATTGCCGTGGATATCACGTGGGAAAGCGGCAAGGTCACCCACTATAAGCTCAGCTCCCCGACCCCGAAACCCGTCCACCACCGGCTCAACGGCGAGGAAAAGGTCGTGACGACGGAGCCGGGAGGATGAGACGCTGAAGATAGCCGCCGCGCGCTAAGGGCTTGATATCCACCTGCCTCCCGCTCGCCGAACAGGACGCAAATCAAGCCCTAACTGAAATGGACGCGGAAACCAGTGTCCGATACGTTCCTCTCATGAGTTGGCAGCCTACCGCATCGAATACTCGACCATGCACGTGGAACTCTCCGGCACCGCCAACGCCCAGCAGACCTACTGGAGTTGGTATGGCCTCAATCGGGGGGATCTTTCGCACTACGGAGATGTGAAGCTGAGGTAGCGCCAGAGATGTTGGACGTCGCCGGTGCCGTGCTCCGACCGACCCGAGGAGCGATCAACCAGTCAGGGTCGGATCATGCGCCCCAGAGCCTCCTCCGCCAGCGAGGCGGAGAACCGTTGGTCCGGGCGGTGTCTGGCGAAGCCTATCCCAGTTTCCAGTCGCCGCGGTAGTTGACTTTCTTGAGCAGGGCGTCGGCTTCGGCATCGCCGATGACCTCCTCCTTGGCCGGATCCCACTTGAGGGCGCGGCCGAGGGCTTGGGAGACGTAGCCGAGGTGACCGGGGGTGATCGAGCGGTGGGCGGTTTCGGCCGGGCAAATGCACTCCTTGCGGGTCCGGATGCCTTCGATAAAGTTCTGCCGGTGGTCGTTGGACTTGTAGGCCTTGATCGGGCCGCGGTCGGTGGACTCGGTGATCCATTCCTTGTTGGAGGCCTCGAGCTTGCCGCGGTCGACGAAGATCCATCCGTTTTCGCCAATCCACTTGGCACCCATCTGGTGCTTGTTGGAAATCGAGACGGTATATCCTGCGGCGTAATGGGACAGGACCTCGTAGTTGATGGGATTGTCGTACATGCCCGATTCGGGGAAGAGGAACCCTTTGGCCTCCACTTTGATCGGACCGCTCTGGTCGAGGCCCAGGCCCCAGTGGGCGATGTCGTTGTGGTGGCCGATCCAGTCCATGAGTTGGCCGCCGCCGAAATCCAGGCACCAGCGCCAATTCCAGTGGAGGCGGTCCTTGTGGTAGGGGAGCAGGCGGCTCGGTCCGCACCAGGTGTTGTAGTCGAGGCCGGCGGGGATTTCCTGGGCGATTTTGCCTTCCTCCTTGGTTCCGTTGCCGGTGGGCAGGCCGACTTCGACGTGCTGGATTTTGCCGAGGAGGCCATTGAGGACGGCTTCGGCGGCGACGCGGAAGCGCGTGTTCGAGCGTTGTTGGGAGCCGGTTTGGAAGATGGCTTTGCGCTTGGCGACCTCGCGGTAGAGGATCTGGCCTTCGGCAAAGAGGTGGGTGATGGGTTTCTCGCAGTAGACGTCCTTGCCGTTGCGCAGGGCTTCGAGGGCCGCCAGGGCGTGCCAGTGGTCGGGAGTGCCGATGATGACCGCGTCGATATCCTTGCGGGCGCAGAGTTCGCGGAAGTCGCCATAGGCCTGACATCCCTTGTAGACGCCGCTCGCCTTGTCCTTGGCGTAGCGTTTCTCGACTTCGGCCTTGGCATTGTCCTGGTGGCTTTTGTCTGGATCGCAGACCGCGAGGGCCTGGATCTCCGAGCTGTTCATCAAGCCAAACAGGTCGCCGCTGCCTTGTCCGCCGCAGCCAATCAGGCCGAGGCCGATGCGGTTGTTCGCGGAGGTTGCACCACCGGCACCGAGGGCGCTTGCGGAAATGAGGGTTGGCCCGGCCAGGACGGCCGCCGATGTGGACTTAAGGAATGATCTGCGTTTCATGGGGGACCAAGATCGCTGGTTCTGCGGAGAGTGCAAGGAAAATGCGCCAAAACCCGCGATTCATCGCTAGAATGGGCGGGATTTGATAAACCTAAAAAGGAAAATGGGCATGGTCATTGAGCGCCGCTTTTGGGGTGCGGCGGGGGATTGGCGCGGGTGAGGGTGGGGCGGTGGGTTTTCATCCGCTGAGCAGCAGTGCGGCGTCCCCGGGCAGGCCGGGCAGCCATTTTCCTCCCGGCCAACGGCGCAGCAGACGGGTTAGCAAGAGGGTCCAGCGTTGCGCCACGGTCCATCGCTCCGTGATGGTGCGGATGTGATGCAGCTCGTTGCTGATCAACGCGACAGCGCGTGCGATGAGGTTGCCTTTCTCGTGCAGGACGCTCACTTTCACGGTGCGCCTGCCGCCGCTTTGGACCTGGCGGCCGACACCGGCCATGAGCATGGGACGGCTGCGGATGGCTTCGCGGCGGGAAGAATGGTTGTGTGTGGGAGGAGGAGACGGCAGTTCCATTACTCCCGCCCTCCGAACCGCTCTCTAAACCCTCATGCGCACCAAATCCGCAAAGCAATTTTCTAGCGATCGAGATCTTTGTTGACAGGGCATGGAAAATTCGTATCCTCGCGCTTGAGGATTTTACGCTATGCCAGCCGTTTCCCCGCCGCTGGACTGAAAATACGGATACCCGAAACCATGAACCCCATCTTCAAGATCCTGCCCGTCCTGACCATCGTCGCGGGCACGGGGCACGCCCAACTCGCCGTCAGCGCCGACTACGACTTCGCCGACAACTCGGTGCCCGTCGCATTCACCACCTCGTTCGGCGGTGGCCCGGCCACGGGCGGCGGCGTCCTCACCTTCGACGGCACCACCGCGATCCAGGCTTCCACCACCACCCTCTACGGCACCG
>JAIPKB010000011.1 GCA_021733795.1 Akkermansiaceae bacterium
CCACGGAGTTTTCCCTCATGGCCGCAGCCTCTCCTGAAAGTCGGGACGCGAGATTCCCGTAAATACCGGTTGGCAGAGCCTCCGGAGACCGCTTAACTATCCGCGAGAAGGAAGCGGTCGCCAACCCCGCCGTCAACGCATTATGTCCCAAGCCATCATCGACCCTGAACAAGTCCGTCGTTTTGCCGCCGAGTTGAAACGCTTCAACGGTGACCTGCGCGAGCGCACCGCCTCGCTCATGGCCCGCTTTACCGCGCTGGGCGATACCTGGCAGGACCAGGAGCAGGAGAAATTCTCCGCCGAGTTTGTCCAACTCATGAAAACCCTCAAGACCTTCCTGGAACTCTCCGAGCGCCACACCCCCTACCTGCTGCGCAAGGCCGAACGCATCCAACAATACCTCGACCAGCGCTGAGTTCCCAACCACGCCCCGCCGATGTCCAATCAAGCCCGAATCTCGTCCATCGATGCCCTGGAAGGATTCCGGGCGGACCTGATCCGCTACCTCGACACCGCCCGGGTGGCGCTGGAGGACATGACCGGCGAAGCCCGCCGCACCCGCACCTGGCTCGACGTCGACCGCACCCAATACTGGACCTTCCAACACAAGAAAACCACCAAACAACTCCACCAGGCGGAAGAGGAACTCTATAGCGCCAACCTCACCAACCCGCAGGCCAGCAATGCCATCCAAAAAATGGCGGTCGCCCGGATCCGCCGCAAACTCGACGAGATCGAGGCCAAACTCCACGCCATCAAACGCTGGCGGCAGGTCTATGACAACCGCACCGGCCCGCTGATCCACCAACTCGAACCGATGTTCGCCCAAGTCGGCCAACACCTCCCTAAAGCGGTTCACACCCTCACCGAGTTCATCAAACTCCTCCAAGCCTACGCCGAAAAAGTCCCGCCACCCGCCACGGGTAAAGAATCGGGGCCATAGCAACGTTAGGACCGCTAGAACCATGGATGCGCCCACCGCCCCCTGACCCCTGCCCCCTGCCCTCCCCTCACTTCTCTCCCCCCCTCACCCCAATCAGCGCTTCCCCCAGCAAGGCCATTCTTCTCGACGCCACCCGCCAGCTCCAAGCCCGCTGGACGGAGACCCGTGCCACCTGGCGCGATCACAAGGCCGCGGATTTTGAAAATCAATACCTCGCCGGGCTTTCCACCGACGTCCACAACGCCCTGCGCGTCATCGATGAACTCGATAAACTCCTCCAGCAAATCCATGCCGACTGTGAATAATTCCCCAACCCTGGCCAACCTCCTCAGCTCGATCCAGGCGATGCGGGCCGGGATGGTGGCGATCCTGACCAAAGAGGAGGAACTCCACCGCGAACGCGCTGCCAAATCGCTCGAAGCCCGCCGCGAACACACCCGCCGGGAAGAGGCTGAGACCACCCGCACCGCTGCCCGCCTGGCAGAACTTGCCGCCGCCCGCCGCCACGCGCTCGACCGCGCCGAGGCCGCGCTCCAAGCCCGCCGTGCCTGGCTCGAAAGCGCCCACCAAGCGAGCCGCAATGCACTGGCCGAACAGGTCCAGGAGCAACGCGATCACAAGATCGGCAGCGTTCAGGGCGGGATTTTCGCCAACCGCCAGGCCCGCAAAAAACAACTGGCCCGCGCCACCGAGGAACACAAACAATTCAAAGCAAAACTCGCGGTGGATCTGAATGCCTCCATCCAACTGCGCACCGAGGCCTATCAAGCGCTACGCTCCTTCCGGCTGATCCTCCAGCCGATGTTTCACGGCAACCGGGTGCAACTGGCCGATGAAGCGGCCTTGATGACTCCCGCCGAGTTACACGCCGAAGCCACCGAGCACGTGGAGGCGCTCCGCACCCAGGTGGCCGCCATCCGCCACCAGCCACTCACCCGGTTCTTCCGGCTGCTGCCGCTGAGCTTGTTGCTGGCACTGGTGGCGGCAGGCCACGCGCTGCTGGCGTGGCGCTCCGGAGTCGGCTGGGACGGGATCCGCGTGTCCCTGATGTTCGCCGAACTGGCGGTGATCGGACTCTGGTTGTTAGGACTCGGACTGGCCTGGCTGGGCTCGCGTGATGCGGCCCGCGAAATGGTCACCGCCCGCACCCTCATCCACGCCGCCGACGAGACCTCGGCCGCCCGGCTGGCCAAGCTTGCGGCCGCGTTCGAGGAGGAAAAGCAGCTCCAGGGTCATGACCTCAGCACCACCTTCCAGGAGTCGTCCAGCGAGTCACAGGCAGCCCTGCGCAAGGGCCAGCAGGAACTCGACCGCAAGTTCGCCCGCCTCCCGGCCAAACTCGCCCGCCTCCACCAACGGAAGCTCGCCAAGCTCGAACAACACCACCAGCAACTCCACCAAACCGCCCAGGCAGAACTCGATGCCGCCGCCCACCAGCGCAAACTCAACCTAGCTGAAATCACCAGCGGCCTCGAAGCCGCCCAAGCCACCGCCGTCGCCGCAACCCTGGCCGCGCCATGGCAGCGGCAGGTGTTGGAACCCGCCCGCCAGCTCGCCGCACTCGAACAACAGGCTCCGTCCGTCTTTCCGCCATTCACTCCAGCCTCCTGCCGGGACTGGGAACCGCCCGCCGAGGCACCGGACGCCATCCGCCTTGGCTCACTGCGGCTCGACCTAACCGAACTCGCCGGCCGCGCACCCGCCGACCCCCAGCTTCCGCTGCCGGAGCCGCCCGCGCCAACCGTACCCTTCGCCCTGGGCTTCCCGGACCACGGTTCGCTGATGTTGGAAACCGACGGCGAGACCGCCACCGACGCCACGGTGACGCTGGGCACCGCCGCCCTGCGGATCCTCGCCAGCCTGCCGCCGGGACGCGCCTCGTTCGTCTTCATCGACCCCGTCGGGCTGGGCCGCGATTTCGCCGGGCTGATGCATCTCGCCGACTACGAGGAAACTCTGATCACCCACCGCATCTGGACCCAGGCCACACAGATCGAGGAACGCCTCGCCGAACTCAACGAGCACATCGAAAAGGTCATCCAGATGTATCTGCGCAACGAGTACGCCACCATTGAGGAATACAACGAACAAGCCGGCGTCATCGCGGAAAAATACCGGTTCTTGGTGATCGCCGGCTTTCCCGCCGCATTCAGTGAAACCGCCGCCAAACGGCTGCTCGCCATCGCCTCCAGCGGTGCGCGCTGCGGCGTCCACCTGTTGATCCACCGCGACCTCCGCCTGCCCGCACCCGATCCCGCACTCGAAGACCAACTCAACCGGACCTGCATGAGGGTCGCCTGCAAACCCGAAGGGTTTCACCTAACCGACTGGCCGGCCGGCGCGCAGAATGTCGCCTTCGAGCCGCCTCCCGGCGACGACGACGCGACCACGCTGGTCCACCGGATCGGCCGAGCCAGCGTCGATTCCAACCGGGTCGAGGTACCGTTCTCGCAGATCGCGCCGGGAGACGACGAAATCTGGTCGCTGGACACCACCGCCGAACTGCGCGTGCCGGTGGGCCGTACCGGTGCCCGCAAGCTCCAGATGCTCGCGATCGGCAAGGGCACCCGCCAGCACATGCTGGTGGCCGGCAAGACCGGCTCCGGCAAATCCACCTTGTTTCACGTCATCATCACCAACCTCGCGCTGTGGTGCCGCCCCGATCAGGTCGAGTTCTATCTGGTCGATTTCAAGAAAGGTGTCGAGTTCAAATGTTATGCCAGCAAACGCCTGCCCCACGCCCGCGTGGTGGCGATCGAGAGCGACCGCGAGTTCGCCCTCAGCGTGCTCCAACGGGTGGATGCGGAGTTGAAACGCCGCGGCGAACTGTTCCGGATGGCCGGCAGCCAGGATCTGTCCGGCTACAAGGGCACGCCCAACGCGGAGCCGATGCCGCGCAGCCTGCTCCTCATCGATGAGTTCCAGGAGTTTTTCACCGAGGACGACTCCGTGGCGCAGGAGGCATCGCTATTGTTAGACCGGATCGTCCGCCAGGGCCGCGCCTTCGGGATTCATGTGATCCTCGGCTCGCAGACCCTCGGCGGGGCCTACACCCTGGCCCGCGCCACCCTCGGCCAAATGGTGATCCGCGTGGCACTCCAGTGCAACGAGGCCGATGCCCACCTGATCATGGACGACGATAATCCCGCGCCGCGGCTGCTCACCCGTCCCGGCGAAGGCATTTACAACGACCAAGCCGGCGCGCTGGCCGCCAACAGTCCGTTCCAGATCGTCTGGCTGCCGGAAGCCGAGCGCGACGCGATGCTCGACCGCGTCTATCAACTCGCCGCCGCCACTGGCGACCCCGTGCCCGCGCCGATCGTGTTCGAAGGCAACGTCCCGGCCGAGGTGCGCGACAACCCGGAACTCGCCGCCGCCCTTCGCACCCGCCCCGCCACCCGGCCGTCCACCTCCAAGGTCTGGCTGGGTGCGCCCAACTCAATCAAAGGCCCCACCGCCGCCATCTTCCAACGCCAGAGCGGCAGCCACCTGCTGCTGGTCAGCCAGTCCGCCGAGCGCACCCACTCGGTGCTCGGCATGGCGCTGCTCTCGCTCGCCGCCCAGCACCCGACCAATGCTGCGGAGTTTGTGCTGGTGGACCCCCACGCCCCGGACAGCCCGTCGCAGGCCTGGTTCCAACAACTGGCGGAGATTGTCCCGCAGCGGCTCCGCCTGATCAACCCGGCCGAACTGCCAGCGGTGATGGCGGAACTCGCCGCACAACTCGAGTCCCGCGCGGCTGGAGCCGCCGACGCCCCGGAGGTGTTCCTGATCATCCACGACCTCCAGCGGATCAAGGCCCTGCGCCCCGACGACGACTTCCGGTTCTCGCTCGATGACGAACCCGCCGCCGTCAGCCCCGCCCAGGCGCTCACCAGCCTGTTAGGCGAGGGAGGCTCGGCCGGGATGCACGTCATCGCCGCGATCGACACTTGGAACAACGTCAGCCGCTGGATTCCGCGCAAGACCCTCGGCGAATTCGAAATGCGGATCCTCTTCCAGATGAGCGCCAACGATTCCGCCAACCTGATCGACTCCCCGGCGGCCTCCACCCTCGGCATGCACCGCGCGCTCTTCCACAACGAGCACTACGGCACCCTGGAAACCTTCCGCCCCTACGCCCTGCCGGACGCCACCTGGCTGGAGGAAACGGCGGAGAAGTTGAAGTGAGGAATTTGGGAAGTGGCGCCACGACAGCCTTCGTCGCACGGATTCGGCCATGGCCCGATGCGGATGCCCCAATGGATTAATTCGGTCAATTCCCCACAATTTGCTGGATAGAGGATGTCCGGAGTGCTACCCCAACGTGCATGGCAAGCTCCCGCTTCCTCGACGCATTGAGAAAACTCTCGGTTGCACGCCGCAACCGGGTGAAGGCCGAGCTGGCGGCTTGGAAACGCGGAAGCTGGATGGCCGGCATTGACCGCCCTCAACTCGCCCGCAATATCGAGGCGGAGCAAGCCCTTACCGTTACCGTTTTCACCAGCTTGCTCAAAGGCTTTGCGGAACTTTTGGCGAAAGGTGAAGATGGGGTTATCGCTTGGAAATCCGCCTGCAGCAGCCATTCGCTGTCAGGACCGCCCGTGCCTCCTCCCGCACAACCGATCATGCTGGGCAGGGCTGCCAAACTTGGGGCTTACGCCTCACACCTTCAACGGCATTGCTCCATGCGCGCAATCGACCATGCGCTGGTGAAAAACGCCGGCAAAGCCACTCCTTCCGCGTCGCTCAGCCGCCAAATGGCATCGGCCACCTTCTGTGCTGGAAAGATCGTCTGGGCCACCTTCTCCCCGCCACCGGATTCCAATCCCTTCACCGGACTGCCGCAGGACACTGCCGCCGTCCGCACCTCACTGGGGCTCGGGTGTGCGGACGAAACCACCCCGTTCATTCTTTTCCAGTATCATCCGGATTCGGCATCCAGCCTGACGCTTCACCGTCCCACAGTCGCCGACGCCGGCACGTACCATCATTTCCGGCCCAATCCGAACCCCACCGCCTCATGGGGCTTCACCCATCCACTGTCACCCAATCCCCGGAAACTCAAAGGTCGCCCCGAGCTGGTCCACCCACAAATCACTGGCAAATTCCTGGTTTTCCCTTATCTATTGACCAGCACCTGATCGCTCCATGCCCGGCCCACTATCATTCCTCGACGATTTTTCCCGTGTCCAAATCACGGATTGGCTCCGCCACGCTCTGACGGGAAAGACCCCGGTCCCGCTGGAAACCCCCGATGAAAGTGTCCGCAGTGCGATCCTTGCTGCAGAACCTCTCCTCACATCCCAAGCCCGTCGAGATCTCGCCCATGCTGTGATCACCCTCACCGCCGAGTTGAAAAACGGCCCGCGACGAACGCCTGCTTATGTTGATGATCTGATGGGCATGGTGGTCGGGTTGGAGTTGTCCAATGCCCTGCCCACCCTCCTCGCCCTGACTGGCTCATTTCTGCGGGATGACACCAAACTATCCCACGCCGGAAGAACTGCCGTGGCATTCGCCATCGTCGATCTCCGCGTTCCTCAGTCCGCAACGTTCTGGCTGAAACTCTGGGAGGCGCATCCGCGTGATTTTTCCTCGCCCGCGTTTTCCGCATTGCTGGACCTCGACCCCTGCCACGCCCTCGGTTTCTTGCCAGAGCTGGGCAATGATCAAAACTTGGCCGATGCAGTCGCCCTTCATTTGGACTATCACGCCGACCAAATGCCAGCCGCCAAACGCGATGAATTCCGCAGCCAAGCAGCCGCCATCGCGGCGAACTGCAAATCGCGCATCCGCGAAGGCATTCGGGAGTGGTTGCAGGAATCCGGCCCGCCCTCACCAGCCGTGGGAGTGTGTCCCGTTCCCAACTCCCCGTTGGCTCTCGCCTTGGGTGTGGGAAAACCCGCCACCGCCCGGCTCTGTGCTGCTGCCTGACCTGCCAAGCCATGTCCGACCTGATTTCCGATCCTGCTCCGTTCGTCACCTTTTACTCCTACAAGGGCGGGGTGGGGCGCAGTATGGCCGTGCTCAACGTCTCCGCGCTGCTGGCCGCCCGGGGCTTCCGGGTGCTGGTCATCGACTTCGACCTTGAGGCACCCGGCCTCTCGCACCTGTTGGTAGAGGCTCACGAGAAACAGGCCGCCAAACGCCGCCGCAGGAAAAAGAATACCACACCGTGCGCCGGAGTGGTCGAGTTGTTGGCCGATGCCAAAGCCCGTGGAAAAACCTCGGATTTGTTCGCCAAGCCATTCCCGAAGGTCGCCCGGCGTTATACTTTTGACTATCCGATTCCGCCGGAACTCCACGCCCATGAAGACTCCCGCCTCTACATCATGCCGGCCGGGGAAACCGATGACACCTATTCCGCGCGACTCAACGACCTCGACCTCGCGGGCCTCTACCAGCAGGGCGTGGGCCGGGGGCTCATGCTCCATTTCAAGAAGGCGCTCGCCTCTTCCGGCCTCTACGACTTCATCATCGTCGATAGCCGCACCGGCCACTCGGACGAGGCCGGCATCTGCACCCGAGATCTGGCCGATCACCTCATGATCGTCTCCGGTTTCAACCGCCAGAATATCGCCGGCACCGCTTCCTTCCTCACCAACCTCCGCGCGGCCGTAGCCTCCGCAGGCGTCAAACCCAACGACCCCACCATCATCCTCTCCCCGGTGCCCATCGGCGAGGAACATCTGCTTGCGGATCGGGAAAAGGAGGCTAAAGAACTATTTTCGGCCGCCTGGGGCAGGCTGCTCCCGCTCGATCTCTTCATTCCCTATCATCCCCGGCTCGCCCTCACGGAGGACGCCTACGTCACCACCCGCACCGCCAGCTACCTGCGGGATTCCTATCAGGAAATTGAAGTCCGCCTGCTGATGGCGATCGATCATCTTCCGGGACCGCTGTTGGCCAAAGCCAAGTCCGCCATCAACAACGGCAACGGAGCCCAGGCGCTCGCGAGCCTGGAGCGTTATGCCAAACTCCAGGCATCTTCATCCCAGAGTCCCTCCTTCTTCCGGCGCTTCCCCTTCGGTTGGCAGTTGGACTTTGATCTTGAAGACGATGATCCGCTGCTGGACAAGGTGCTGGGCCTGCCAGAAGCCGAATCCATCCTCCGAATCTACGCTGAGACGAAATCCTCCGCCTCCGACCTTTTTCAACTCGGTAGGAAACTTCACGAGCGCGAAGCCACCCTGAGAGAGGTTTTCGATCGCATGATTCTTCAAAAACAACGGACATCGCCTGACGCCCTCGGTAACTACGCGAATTTCCTCACCGGCATCCGCAAGGACCACGATACGGCGGAGGCGTTCTACAAGCGTGCCCTGGAAGCCAACCCCAAGCACGCCAACAATCTCGGCAACTATGCGCTTTTTCTCATCACTATCGGCAAGGATCACGACGCAGCGGAGATGTTCTTCAAGCGTGCCCTGGAAGCCGACTCGAAAAACGCCGCTATCCTCCGCAACTATGCGATTTTCCTCACCACGATCCGCAAGAATCACGATGCGGCGGAGGCGTTCTACAAGCGCGCCTTGGAAGCCGACCCCAAGAACGCCCATTGCCTCGGCAGCTACGCGCTTTTTCTCGCCGGCATGCGCAAGGATCACGACGCAGCAGAGGCGTTCTTCAAACGGGCCCTGGAAGCCAACCCCAAGCACGCCAACATTCTCAACAACTACGCGCGCTTTCTCGCCGACATCCGCAAGGACCACGATGCAGCGGAGGCGTTCTACAAGCGTGCCCTGGAAGCCGACCCCAAGCACGCCAACATCCTCGGCAATTACGGCCAATTCCTGATTGGCCGAGGACGCCTTCCCGAAGCCATATCCCAACTGCGGGAAAGCTGGCGAAGGTTGACCAACAAGAATGACGGCAATACGGCGGAGGTCGCGTATTCGCTATGGCTTGGATCCGCCCTAGCAGACTGTGAGGAGTCCGCATGGGAGCGGGCCTTCAAATATCTCATCGCAGCGGGCTTCAAACGTCCTCACTGGAACTTCGACGCCATGCTGGCCCAAGCCAAGGACAAGCTGAAACCGGAAAGCTATCGCTACGCCAAGGCGCTGGCCGAGGCATTTCTGGACGAGACCAAAGTCGCAGCCCTCGGCGAAATCCCCCGCTGGCGCAAGCTCCAACCGTGCGACCCCGATTTCGTCACCTCACAAGGCGCAGTCATCGAATCACTGCTGTAAAATGTCGATATGGACGTCAAAGCCGCAATCAACACTCCCCCATTCCGATCAGACATTGTCAGAAAACCTGTTCGCCACAGCGAATAACAATGCTCGACCGTATCAAAAAAGTAGCGCTTTGGCTGCTCGTCACGGGCATTATCTGGTGCATCATTCTGGCAACTCTCATCTGGCGATATGGCACCCATGACCACGCCACTCGATCCGACTGCATCATTGTTCTGGGAGCTGCGGTGCAAGACACGAATCCGTCGCCCGTCTTTGAAGAGCGCATCCGCCATGGCATCGACCTCTATCATGCGGGTTATGCTCCCAAACTGCTCTTTACCGGAGGGATTGGTGAGGGACAGAAGCATTCCGAGAGCAGCGTCGGGCGTTCGGTCGCCATCCAACACGGCATTCCAGCAAGGGACATCTTGATCGAAGAGCGGTCTCGCACAACCCTCCAGAATCTGACGGAGGCGGCGGCCGTGATGCAAAAGCACGGCCTGAAGTCCGCGATTGTTGTCAGCGACCCACTTCACATGAAGAGGGCCATGATGATGGCCGGCGGACTCGAAATCGCTGCTGTTTCATCTCCAACCCCCACGACCCGATACCGTTCCCTCCGGACGAGGCTTGGCTTTCTGATTCGAGAACTCTACTTCCTCCATCACTACCTCGTCACCGGCGATTGACGCCCGAATTTCCCCATTGCCAGCCCCTGTCCGTTGTGGCACAGTCCCGGGCATGGCCAAGGCGAACGACGAAACACAGGTCCAAATCAAGGTGTTCCTTTACGGAATTCAACCGAAGATCTGGCGGCAACTGACAGTGCCGATGGAATTCACCTTCATCGCGCTCAGCGATGCCATCCAGGCGGCGATGGGCTGGGACAACAAGCACCCGCACGAGTTCCGCCACGGCAAGACCAAACGACTGGTCGATGTGATCGGCCCGATCGGCTTGCAGGACCAGACGATCGGCGAGTTCCAGGACGAGGCGGTGCTGACCGTGGCCGAGTTCCTCGGTCGCCGGAAACTGCCGGTCCGGATCCTCTACCGCTACGACTTCGCCGATGAGTGGATCCACGAGATCGTGTTCGAAAAACGGGTGGTCGGCGGCCCCACCCCCGTGATGCTGGACGGCAAACGGGCCTGCCCGCCGGAAGACGAGGGCGGAGCGTTCGCCTACATGCGCGCCCTCCACGGCGACTCCGAGTGGGTGCGCGAGGGATTCGACCCGGACGCCTTCGATCCAGCGAAGGTGGACTTCAGCCCGCGGAAGGGACGGAAGAAGAAATAAGACAGAAGACCGCTTCGCTCAAAGACAGAAGACAAAAGAAAAGGGCAAGCACCGGTCACGGGGGATGAGCTTCCGGTCGGCGTCATCGGAGCGCGAGATGGGGAGCGCCGACATGTTGTCGGCTGTCGGCGAGGCGACATTCTGTCGCCAGTCTCCAGTAGCCGGACAACATGTCCGCCTGACTCAGCGTGCAGAATGCACGCGCTCCGGATCGCACAAGACAATGAGACATTTGGACCGCCGGTCCAGACTCCATTTTTCCCGTCCTCCATCCTCCATCCTCCATCCTCCATCCTCCATCCTCCATCCTCCATCCTCCATCCTCCATCCTCCATCCTCCATCCTCCATCCTCCGTCCTCCGTCTTCTGTCTTCTGTCTTCTGTCTTCTGTCTTCCATCTTCTGTCTTCCATCCTCCGTCTTCTGTCTTCTGTCTTCCATCTTCTGTCTTCCATCTTCTGTCTCCCGTCTCTACGGCACCCGCGGGAATTTGGAGAAATCCGGCGGGCGTTTTTCGAGGAAGGCTTGTTTTCCCTCCCGGCCTTCCTCGCTCATGTAGTAGAGCAGGGTGGCGTTGCCAGCCAGGTCCAGCAGCCCCATCTGGCCGTCGCAGTCAGCGTTGAGCGCGGCCTTGAGGCAGCGCAGGGCCAGCGGTGAATGAGCGAGCATCTCGCGGCACCACTTGAGGGTTTCCGTTTCGAGTTCCGCCAGCGGCACCACGGTGTTGACCAGGCCCATATCGAGGGCTTGTCGGGCATCGTATTGGCGGCACAGATACCAGATTTCACGGGCTTTCTTCTGGCCCACGATGCGGGCGAGATAACTCGAACCCAGCCCGCCATCGAAGGACCCGACCTTGGGCCCGGTCTGGCCGAAGCGGGCGTTGTCCGCCGCGATGGTCAGGTCGCAGACAATGTGCAACACATGCCCGCCGCCGATCGCGTAGCCGGCGACCATGGCCACCACCGGCTTGGGCAGGGACCGGATTTTTTTTTGGAGGTCGAGCACGTTGAGGCGGGGCACGCCGTCCTCGCCCACATAGCCGGCGTGGCCGCGGACTTTTTGGTCGCCACCGGAGCAGAACGCCAGGTCGCCCGCGCCGGTGAGGATGATGGCCCCGACCACCGGATCCTCGTGGGCCAGATCAAAGGCCCGGAGGAGTTCCATGACGGTCTTGGGCCGGAAGGCGTTGCGCACTTCCGGCCGGTTGATGGTGATCTTGGCGATCGCCCCCTCATCCGTGGTTTCGTAACGGATGTCTTCAAACTGATGATTCGATGTCCACATGCGGGCGGAGCATGGGCGGATTGGCAAAAGCTGAAAAGCTGAAAAGCTGAAAAGCTGAAAATTCGGGCGGACGGACGGAAACGCACCACTTGTGGGCAGAACTCCGTAACCGACCTCATTTCAGCATTTCAGCGTTTATCCCTGATCGATCGTCTTTTCCGTGGCGGCGTCGATGATCGCGAAGCGTTCGCGGTTGAGGCTGGGGTCCGAGCGGAATGTGAGGCGACCGGAATGCGAGCGTTCGAGTTCGACAAGCAGTTTGGAGTCCTCGCTCTTGAAGCGGTTGAGCACGTCGCTGTTGACGACAATGACGATGTCGCCGACCTCGTCGTGGTGTTTCTGGATGACCAGATTCAGACGACGCTGGATTTCGACGGACATGGTCATGGGCGTCTTGACCCGGGCGCGGCCCTGGCAATAGGGGCAGGGCTCATACATCGAATCGCGAAGCGACTCGTTGAGCCGCTGGCGGGTCATTTCCATCAGACCGATGGGCGAGATCTGGAGGACCTGGGTCTTGGCCTTGTCCTTCTTGAGGCGGTCCCGCATGATTTTGTAAACCGCCTGCTGGTCCCTGCGGTGGCGCATGTCGATGAGGTCGACGACGACCAGCCCGCCGATATTGCGCAGCCGGAGCTGACGGGCGACTTCCTGAGCCGCTTCGAGGTTGGTTTCGAGGATCATCTTGTCCACATCCTTGGAGCCGCGGTTGCGGCCGGTGTTGACGTCGATCGCGATGAGTGCCTCGGTTTCGTCGATGACAATGTAGCCGCCGCAGGGCAGCCAGACCTGGCGGGAAAACGCCTCGTCGATCTGTTTCTGGATGCCCACCCGCTCAAACAGCGGCTGGGTGGCGGAGGGCACGTGATGGACGCGGCGCTTGGCGCGGCGGGATACCTTGCCGGCAATCTCGCGGATTTTTTCGGTGGTTTCCGCGTCGTCGCAGAGCACCTGGTCGATTTCGTCGGTTAGAAAATCGCGGGCGGTGCGCCCGATGAGGCCGGGTTCCTGGAAGATGCAGGCTGGAGTCTGGGAATTGACGCGGTTGTCCTCGATCTGGTCCCATTGTTCGAGGAGCATGGCCAGGTCTCTCACGAAATGGCGGGCGCGGGTGCCTTGGGCCACGGTGCGCATGATGATACCCATCCCTTCCGGGACGGTGAGTTTCTGGACGATCTTGCGGAGCCGCTGGCGTTCGGCCGGATCCTCGATCTTGCGGGAAATCCCGAATTGCTCGGTGTAGGGCATGAGCACCAGATAGCGGCCGGCCAGCGAGATATTGGTGGTCACCCGCGGGCCCTTGGTACCGATGGGCCCCTTGGAAACCTGGATCACGATTTCGGAACCCGCCGGATAGATGTCCGGGATATCCTTGGAGCTGATCTTTTTCTGCTTTTTGGCCCTGCCCTCGCGCTGGATTTCCTCCAGGCCGGCATCGAGCGCGGCGGGAATCGCGTCCCAGAAGTGGAGGAAGGCGTTCTTGTCGAGCCCGATGTCCACGAACATCGCCTTGAGTCCGGGTTCGATGTTGCGGACACGGCCCTTGAAGATGCCGCCGACGATGTTCTGGTCACCCTCGCGCTCGACGGTGTATTCCTCCAGGACGCCATCCTCCAGCAACGCCACCCGGCGTTCGAGTTTTTCGACGTTGACGATAATGCTGTTGCCACGGGAAGGGTCCGGCCTGCCGATGCCCAGCAGTCGTTTGATGCGTTGAATCATATTGGTAATAATGTTAGATTGTTTGATTGTGGTGAGAATGTTAGGGTTCAGGTACGGGTTGTGCTCTGGGGATGACGGTGCCATCGGCATCGATCTCCGGAGTGATCACGGGAGAAGGGATCACGGGCTCGGCGGCCACGGGTGGCGGCGGGGTGTCTGCATTGTCGAACTCATCACCGGTCTCGCCCACCACATCGTCCCCTTCGGCGATGGCGGCGGCGAGCGGATCGTCCTTTGAAAGGACGATCTCCTCGATGCGGTCGGCATGCCCGCGGACCGGGGTTTGGCGTCTGAGCGGGAGCTTGATCCCCTCGTCCTGGGCAAAGATGCCGCGCAGGATGAGATGGGCCAGCGGGCCACAGACCTTGCCGCCGGAGCCACCGTTCTGGACCAGCACACAGACCGCATACTTCGGCTGCTCGTAGGGACCAAAGGCGACGACCCACGAATTGTGGGACTTCTTTCCATTGTCAATGGTTTGGGCGGTGCCGGTCTTGCCACCCACCTCGATATCGGAGATCCGGATGCGGCCGCCGGTGCCGCCAGGTTTATTGACCGACATCCACATGCCCTTGCGGATGAGTTGGAAATCCTCTTCGGGAATACCCGCCTTGATCAGATCGACGACGAGTTTGGGTTGATCCGGGATTACCTTGCGGCCATCCGCTGCGGTGGCGGACTTGACGATCCGAGGTTGATAGTATTTCCCGCCATTGGCGATGCAGGCGGTCATGGCGCAGAGTTGGAGCGGGGTGGCCATGGCCATGTCCTGGCCGATGGCGAGCATGGCGGTGGAGGCCGGGGTCATGACCTTGGACGGGTAGGCCAGCCGCCAGGCGCGGCTGCCGGGGAGGATGCCCGGAGATTCGTCCGGCAGCTCGATGCCGGTGGTTTTGCCGAGGCCGACCATTTGCATGCCAGTCACCATGGCCTCCCAGCGGATGGTGTTGGCGAGTTTCATGAAATACGGATTGCACGACCGTTGGATGGCCTCGGACAGGGCGAGTGTTCCGTGGCTGCCTCCATGTTGTCCGATCCAGCAGCGGATCTTGGTCTTGCCGTAGGCGATGTAGCCATCGCACGAGAACGAGCGCCTGGCCATGCCCTCCAGGGCCCCGGCGATGGCAGTGGGTGGCTTGAAGGTGGAACCCGGCGTGAACGGCTTGATGCAGCGGTTGGAAAACGGGTCCATCTTCTGGTTGTCCAGATAGGCCTTCCAGTTGGCCGCGGAAATCGACGGGATAAAATCGTTCGGGTTGTAATCCGGAATCGACGCCATCGCGATCACCTCGCCGGTATTCACATCCATCACCACGGCGGCCGCACGGCCGGCGCGGCGGATCACATTCTCGACGTGCATCTGGATGCGGGCATCCAGGGTGAGAGTCACCCTGGCACCGACCCCCGGCTTGGTGCGGTCGAGCAGATGAACGACCCTGCCCTTGTCATCCTTGAGCATCGTCTTGGTGCCTTCCGGCCCCCGCAGCACGTGGTCCATGCTTTTTTCGATACCGTCAATGCCCTTGGCATCGCCCACGTAGTGTTTGAAGCGCCGCTTTGCGGTATCCGGGATATCATCCGGCTCCCACGGTTTGATATATCCTATCACATGACTGGCCAGGGCGCCATAGGGATATTCGCGCAGGGGGCTGGTGCTCAGATAGACTCCGGGTAGTGACAGGTTGTGCTCGGCACAACGGGCGAACTCCTCATAGCTGACGTCGTTCCGGTAGCTGAATGGCACCAGACCCTTGTGGGTCTTGAAATGGGTGCGGAGGGCGGATGAGTTGAAGCTCCTGGCCAGGCCGAGTTGATCGAGTGGTTCGATCGTCCAATCCTTGACAATCCGGACGATGTCCTGCTCCGGTTTCACGTGGTGCTGTCCGTCCTCCACGACCAGCCGTCTGAGTTCGGGCTCCTCCCGGTGCTGGGTCATGTAGGCCTTCTGGATTTCATCGAGATTGAAGGAGAGTTCGTAGTTCCGCTGATTGCGGGCCAGCAGAATGCCGTTGCGATCAGTGATCTCGCCGCGCACGCCGGGCTCGCGGACGGTGACGGTGGTGTTGCGCGGGACCATCCGGCTGAACTCCTCCTGGCGCTCGATCTGGAACTCGTAGAGCCGCGTGACCAGCACCCCGAACCCGGTGAGCACCAGGGCGGTGAGCAGATACAGTCTCATGCGGTAGCTGGGAGCCATGGTTAGAAGGAGGGACGGCGGCGTTTGAGATTGGCCTCGGGGAAGATCGAGTGGTGACAACGGCGGGCAATGGCGGAAAGCAGCCAAAACACCAGCGGCGAGAGCAGCATCGTGAGTACCGAAGTCCAGACCATCTGCCGGAGCGTGGCATGGGTGAGCACGAGGTTGCCGCGGACGATGGTGATGATCCCATATTCCCCGGCCAGATAGAGAAACACGGCGATCCCGGACAGCAGCGCGGAAAAATACCACTTGCCCTGCCGGAACAGCGGTTGGATCCCCTGCATCAGGAAACCCATCCCGCCGAACAACAGGATCGAATAGCCGAACCGCAGCGCCTCGACCGGCTGGGAGTAGATTTCAGGATCTCCGCCATGGGGACCCAGTGTGTATTGGGCATCCCAGAGGGACCCGCACAGGAACGCCAGCAGCAGCATGGTGGGCTGGTTCACCGTCACCGCGGCGCACAGGAACACCAACTGCACGATCAACAAGCGGGAATGGTGCCAACCGGTAAACGCCGGCACGAACTGCTGCACCACAAAGGAAGCCAGCACCAGCAGGACCGTGATAATGGTGTAGCGTGTCACTTCGGTGGTTCGGATTGTTTCAGCACGACGAAAACCGTGCCGAGATCCGCGAAGTTCACCGATGGACGGACGAGAGCTTCGGAATCATCGGCGCCTTTTTCGATCGACACAATGGTTCCCAAAAGGATATTGGCCTGGAATACGCTCCCCCGGCCAGTGGTGAACACCCGCTGCCCTGGTTGCAGCATGGCGTCCCTGGATAGAAATCTGAGCCGCAGCATGGGCGACCCGTCGCCCAACCCACGCTGGCCGCTGAGAATCCCCACCTCCGGACTTTCCTCGACCTTGGCGGAGACCTGGCAGGCCTCGTCGGTGAGCAACACCACCGAGGAACGGGTCTCCGTGACCCGATCGATGATGCCCACCAGACCCTCGTTGGAAAGCACGGCGAGCTGCGGCCCGATCAAGCGGTTTTCCCCGATGTCGATCTCGACGGTCTGCCACCAGGTGGCGGGCTGGCGGCGGATCACCTGGGCCGCCACCACCTCGAAGCTGGTGCCCTGTTTGAAATCGAGCGCGTGGCGGAGTTGGGCGTTTTCGCGTTCCAGTTCCCGGCAACGGGACTCGATGATCGGCAGGCGCCCGATCTCGCCCTTGATCGTGGCCAGCTCGATTTCCAGATCCTTGGAATGCCGGACTTCGGTGAGGAAATCGCGGGTGCTGGATTCAATGGTCGAGCCAGATTTGAGAAACGGTGAGATCGCGGAATAGTAGCCGCGCTGGATCTCGCGCACGGTCCGCTCGCTGCGGGTCAGCGCCCAGGTGGCACCCCCCACAAACAGGAGCAACGCAATGAGATTGAACGGTTTCATCGTGGAACCGGACTAACGGTCGCCCTTGCGGTCGGTGTTGGCCACCCGCCGCAGCAGGGAGATTTCCTGGAGGGCCTTGCCAGTCCCTTCCGCCACCGCACTGAGCGGATCCTCGGCGATATGGACCGGCAGGCCGGTTTCCTCGCGCAGCAGCCGGTCGAGCCCCTTGAGCAGGGCTCCGCCGCCCGCCAGCACGATACCGCGGTCCACGAGGTCTGCGGCAAGTTCCGGAGGGCAGCGTTCCAGCGTGGTACGCACGGCATCCACAATGGTGTTGAGCGGATCGGCCATCGCCTCGCGAATCTCCTGGGAGGTGATGGTAATGGTTTTCGGCAGGCCAGCCACCAGGTCGCGGCCCTTGACTTCCATGGTCAGTTCCTTCGGCAGTGGCGCGGCCGAGCCGAGGCGGATCTTGATTTCCTCCGAGGTCCGCTCGCCGATCATCAGGTTGTAGGCGCGCCTCATGTAGGACACGATCGCCTCATCGAGCTTGTCACCGGCGGTGCGCACACTGCGGGAGTAAACGATCCCGGACAACGAAATGAGGGCCACCTCGGTGGTGCCGCCGCCGATGTCCACGATCATGTTGCCGGAAGCATCCTGCACCGGCAGGCCCACGCCGATCGCCGCCGCCATTGGCTCCTCAATCAGATGCACCTCCTTGGCCCCGGCGTTTTCGGCCGACTCGCGCACCGCCCGGCGCTCCACCTCGGTGATGCCGGAGGGAATGGCGATCAGCACCCGGGGATTGGAACGGCGGCTCTTGTTGACCTTGCGGATGAAATGCCGGAGCATTGCCTCGGTCACCTCAAAGTCTGCGATCACCCCGTCCTTGAGCGGCCGGATGGCGATGATGTTGCCGGGCGTGCGCCCCAGCATCCGCTTGGCATCGTCGCCCACCGCCAGCACCTCGTTGGTGCCGGCCTTGACCGCCACCACCGATGGCTCACGGAGCACGATCCCGTGATCCTTGACGTTGATGAGGGTGTTGGCGGTCCCGAGATCAATCCCGATGTCATTGGGGAAAAAACTGCTGAATAACTTTTTGATAAACATGGAAAATTCTAAAAATAAGGCCGGAAGGGGAAATGAAAGCACACCGACAGCGTTCGATCAGCCCTGAAACCTGCCGCAACCGGCAGCGGAACTGAGAGCCTGATGGAACACCGCCGCGAAGCGCGCCTATACCCCATCTGGCGGCTTAGGTCAAGGGAAATCCCTCGCTTTCACAATATAAACCATTAGGTTACCTTGATTTACAATATTTCCGTCATTGTCTGCATCCGAGCGGGCAACGGCCCGGTTTCCGAGGCCTGTTGACTGTTTTAATCCCCTTGCCAAGCATCGCCATGCCGTTGTAGGTTGGCCCGACCCATTCTTCTAGTCCATGAACTTCGGCATCATCGGCACGGGCATGATCGCCCGCATCCACGCCAGCGCGATCTCCGCCATCGCCGGCAGCCGGTTGCACTCGGTCTGCAACCACCGGCTGGCGGGAGCCGCCAATCTCGCCGCGGACTATCAAATCCCGGCCTTCGACGACCTCCAGCGGTTTCTCTCCGATCCCTCGTTGGACATCGTCACCATCTGCACCCCGTCGGGTGCCCACTTCGAGCCCGCGCTGGCTGCCCTGGCCGCCGGGAAACACGTGATCTGCGAGAAACCGCTCGAAGTCACCACTGCCCGCGTGGACCGGATGATCGCCGCCGCCGAGGCCTCCGGCAAGACCCTCGCCTCGGTGCTGAACCGGCGCTTCACCCCGGCCATGGCCGCCTTCAAGCAGGCTGTGGACGCGTGCCGTTTCGGTCGGCTCACCTCGGCCTCTTGTTATGTCAAATGGTTCCGCGACCAAGCCTACTACGATTCCGCCCCGTGGCGCGGCACCTGGGCGCTGGATGGCGGCGGCGTGCTGATGAACCAGGCCATTCACGCCATCGACGCGCTGCTCCTGCTCGCCGGACCGGCGGTCTCGGTGCAGGCGCTGACCGCCTGTCTGGCGCACCGGGACATCGAGGTGGAAGATCACGGCATGGCGCTGGTAGGTTTCGCCAACGGGGCCTGTGGGGTGATTGAGGGCTCCACCTGCGCTTGGTCGGCAACCGGTCATCCCGCCCGGGTCCAGCTTGCCGGTACGGAAGGCTCCGTGTTCATGGCGGATGAATCCTTCGAGGTCTGGGATTTCAAAACCGGGATTCCGGAAGACGCCGGGATCCGCGCCAGTCTCTTGCAGGGAGCCGCGACCGGGCTCGGTGCCAACCACCCGTCCGCCATCGGCCACCTCCAGCACCAACGGAACTTCGAGGAAATCATCGCCGCCATCCGCGATGGGCGAGAACCCGAAACCGCCGCCCGCGAAGCCCGCAAGGCCATCGCCCTGATCGAAGCAATCTACGAAAGCGCCCGCCACGGCGGCCGGACGGTGGAGTTGCCCTGGTGAATAATCACGCCCGGTAGGCCTCGCGGTGGCGGAGGATGTGCTCGCGGGTTTCCGGCGGGTGGCTCAGGCGGTTCACCATATCGTCCCAGATTTCCTGCCCCTTGAGTACGGTCACCTCGATCCGCAGGTAATAAATCGGCACGTCCATTTGGCGGGGCCGCGGAAAGCGCACTGCATCCTTCTCGGTGGTGATGATCAACTCCATGTCGCGCTCCACGCAACGCTGCATGAACTTGTCGATCTCCTTGCGGCCGAAACGGTAGTGATCGGGGAACCGGCGGCGGATTTCCACCCGGGCCCCGAGTTTTTCGACCAGTCGTTCGAAATTCTCCGGCACGGCGATGCCACTGACGGCCGCCACCCATTTGTCCTGGAGAAACCCGAGCGGCTGGATCTCGCCGGTGAAGGGGTTCTCCAGGCGGATCGGCTCGTGGGTACACTCGATGATCCCGGCGGTTTGGTTGTATTGCCGCAGCCGGGAAACCAGGGTTTCATTGGACCGGCCGTCGCACTTGGTGATGAGAATGTAGCTGGCGCGGTGCAGATTCGGCGGCGGCTCGCGCAGGGTCCCGCGCGGCAGCAGCGCCCCGGTACCAAACGGCTCGCGGGCGTCCACCAGCACGATGTCCAGCGCATGGGCCAGCCGCAGATACTGCATCCCATCGTCCAGAATCAGGGTATCCGCCCCGAACTGGCTGATGGCGAAGCGCCCGCCTTTCACCCGGTCGGGATCGACAATCACCGCCACCCCGTCGAGGTTGCGGGCCAGCATGTAGGGTTCGTCACCGGCGAATTTCGACTCCAGCAAAAGCTCGCTGCCGGTGGAGACGATCTTCGGCATCGCTTCTGCCGGAAACGGCCGTCCGTTGGCGCCGAGCCAGGTCTGGGGTTTGTCGAGACGGCGGCTTTTATAGCCCCGCGAGAGGATTGCCACCCGGCGGCCGCGCTGGTGCAGCGAGCGGGCCAGGAGCTCCACCACCGGGGTCTTGCCGGTGCCACCCACCGTGATATTGCCCACGGAAACCACCAGCGTGCCGAGGTAGTGCTGCTCCTTCCAACCGCTCCGGAAAAGCGCCAGCCGCGCCTGCACCACCCCCCGGAAAACCCCGGACAAAGTCCACATGAACCCGCGCATCAACGCCGCCCGAAACCCCCGGGCACGCCCGAAAATCACGTCGGACCCCCAGCGTTCAAGTTCCACAAACAGTTCCTTCATTGTCCGGCCCCAAGATGCCCGCACGCCCCGCCCGGATCAAGCGCCAATCCGGCCCGAAATCAAAATACCACGATCCCGAAAATACCGAAATTCTCCGCTTTACAAGCCGTAATTCCGCCGCTAGGGTCGCCGCCCCATGACTCTTGCTGCTATTGACTGGCTCCCTATTATCATCAAACTGCTGTTGGTGGTGTTCGTAATCGTCTGCCTCCTGATGTCGTTGCTGATCCTGATGCAACGACCCAAACAGGAAGGTCTCGGCGCGGCCTTCGGAGCCGGCGTCACCGACCAGGTCTTCGGTGCCCGCACTACCAACGTCCTCCAGCGCGGCACCGTCTATCTGGCTTCCCTGTTCTTCCTCATCAGCCTGACCCTGGCCGTTCTGATCGGACTCCAAAACAAACAACGCGGCCTCACCAAGGTCACCAAGCCCACCACCGCCGAAGCTCCCGCAACCCCGGAAGCTCCCGCTCCTCCGGCCCCGGTCGTGGTCCCCACCCCAACCGCTCCTGCTCCGGTCGATCCGGCGACTCCCGCTCCGGTTGATCCGGCGACTCCCGCTCCGGTTGATCCGGCGACTCCCGCTCCGGTTGATCCGGCGACTCCCGCTCCGGTCGATCCGGCGACTCCCGCCCCGGTCGATCCGGCGACTCCCGCTCCGGTCGATCCGGCGACTCCCGCTCCGGTTGATCCGGCGACTCCCGACCCGGTTGATCCGGCGACTCCCGCTCCGGTCGATCCGGCGACTCCTGCTCCGGTTGATCCGGCGACTCCCGCTCCGGTTGATCCGGCGACTCCCGCCCCGGTTGATCCGGCGACTCCCGCTCCGGTTGATCCGGCGACTCCCGCCCCGGAACCCGCGGCGGACCCGGAACCGGCTGCGGACCCGGAACCGGCTCCAGCCGACAGCTCCGCCCCCACTCCCTAGTTTTGGGAGAGTATTTTCCCACTCCGTGACGCTTGATTGACGTGACGGACCCCCAAGAAAACATTCCATCGATGCCCGTCTGGGCACTTCAGGACGCATTTCCGAGCGCCCTCGGCGGCTTTGGGTGGACCGATGCCAAAGGCCGCCGACGGACTTGTGAGTCGATGGACGCCCTTTCCCAGCAGGTGCGCGACGAGCCCGGCGGCGAGGTTTTCCTGGTCTGGACCCCCGACACCCCGCACCTCTGCCTGCCGGAGGAAATCACTGGACTCGAAGAATCCCTGGAAATCGCCCACGCCCGCACGGTCCATCAGGATTTGGCCAACACCGGTTGGCGCATCCGCTGGTTTGCCGCCATCCTTGGTGGCGCGACGGCCTGGCAGTGGATGGTCGCGGTGTTCGCTGCAGGCCGCTTCGGCCACCACTCCTTGGGTGCGCGCGCGTGGTTCGGATTGCAGACGGTGTTGGGCTCCACCACGCTGGGACTCGCATTGTTGGGATTCGTCATCTTCGGCTTCATTCCGTGGTATCAGGCGAGCAAACAGCGCACCCTGCTCCGCCCCCGGACACCGGATGAAACCACCCGCTTGATCCCGGCCCTGCGCTTCGAAACCTGGCTGCACCTCCAGTCCGCACCACTCACCCGGGTGTTGCTCGGCGTGTTCACGGTGGTGTTCCTCACCCAATGGTGGCGCGATGGCTCATTGCTCAACGCACACGCCTCCACCGCCACCGCCGGCTTGGTCAAAACCGCCTACTTCGGCGGAGAATGGTGGCGACTGCTTACCGCTCCCCTACTCCATGGCGGAGTCGTCCACTTCCTGATGAACATGGCCGCCATGCTCTATCTGGGCAAGCGGCTCGAGGTGCTCGCCCGCTGGCCCCACCTGACCTTGGTCTTCCTGTTCGCCGCCTGTGCGGGCGGAGAAACCTCGGCCCGGTTTGTCCAAGCCACCTCGGTCGGTGCCTCCGGCGGCCTGATGGGCTGGCTGGGCTTCCTCATCGTCTTTGAAACCCTGCATGCCAACCTCGCCCCCCGCTCCGCCCGCCGCCGGCTCGTCGCCGGAGTCCTGCTCACCGGCCTCATCGGACTGCTTGGCTACCGCTTCATCGACAACGCCGCGCATGTCGGCGGCCTGCTGGCCGGCGGCGTTTACGCCCTCCTCGTCTTCCCGCCATCCTCATCGGTCAACCGCCCCGGCACCAATCTAACCGACCGCCTGGCCGGCACCGCCGCCCTGCTGGTCCTGCTTGCCGCCGCCGCTACCGCCGCCGTCCACGTCATCGCCCGGTAGCATCCCTGCCAGCAATCACCCCGTCTAAAAGGCTGTCTGAAACAAGCCTCGTTGCCTTGCTAGTCGAGGTGGAACACCTCTTCGGCCTCCGCCCACCATTCGTCCGGCTTGCGGTCCGGCAGCGGAATTTGGCAGGGCTTGTTCAATGCCCACCAGCGTTGGGTGGTCGGATCCGCCGCCATTTTGGCCGAGTCCGCCGCCATATCACTGCCGATGTATTCAAAATAGCTGAACAAATAGAGTTTGCCGTCCAATTCCCGCAGGTAGATCGAGTAGTTGCGGATGTTGCACTGCCGGATCATGCCCAGCACCTCCGGCCATACCGCGCGGTGAAAATCCTTGTATTCCTCAAGCCTGGCGGGGTCGAGGCCGATGATGGAGCCGTGGCGGGTCATGGTGGGGCGATGGGGGTGGGGGGTGGATGGTAATTCAGAGTTCTTCATCAAACTCGGCGAGGTGGAGTGGATAGACCCCGTATTCGCGCACGAGGCGCACGATGGAATCGTAGGTTTTGCCGGAAACGGCGCTACTCACCGAGTGGTCGGATTGAAAAATAAGGCCGCCTCCTTTGGCGGAGTTGAGCTTCCGCAGGACCTCCCGCCTGACTGCCGCCGGATCGCCTTCCTCCCAGATCACCATGTTGCTGTTGCCGCAGAAACCGAGGCTGTGGCCGTATTGGCGGCGCAGGTCGCACACGTCCAGGCCGGCCTTGGCTTCCAACGGGTTGTAGGCCTCCAGTCCCATTTCGATGAAATCCGGAAGAATCGCCTTCACGTTGCCGCAGCCGTGGTAAATCACCGGCAGGTTGTGGCGGTGGCAGAGGTCGATCATCGCCTTGACTGCGGGCTTGTAATAGCGGCGCCAGTAGTCGGGGGAAAAAAACATGTTGTTGCGGTAGGCCACATCCCCCCAGATGACGAAGCCATCCAACAAGCCGTCGGCCGCCTTGATCGCCGCCTCGGCGGATTGATGGTAGTGCTCGCCGATGCGGAGGATCTGTTCGCCCATCCGTTCCGGGTCCTCGCCCATCCACATCAGGGTTTCGATCTGCCCGACCAGGCGGGTGAGGCACTCCGAGGCTTCAATCATGCTGCCGTAAACCGGGAAATCCGGGCGCAGCGACTTCACGGTTTCCAGCCATGGCGGGGAATTCCGGGTGAATCCGTCGCCCACACCGGCGATCTGATTGTCGCCGCCGCTGAAAAACCGGCGGGGATCGGCTGGATCGTCGAACTCGAAGGCTTCAAGCTTTTCCAGGGTGTCGGTATCCCAGCTTTCCTGCTCGGGCATCGGCATGTCATGGCGTTTCCGCAGGGTCGTCTCGAACCCGGTTTTGACGATGACCTCTGCGTCGTCCTCGCGGATGGTCTCGAAGTTCTTGATGTGCGGGTCCATGTTGGGCACCGTCACGATCCAATCCAGGTCGTAGTGATAGTAGGGATTGGCGTCTTCCGGCAGGCCGAGTTCCTGCTGCCAGCGTTTGGTGAAGCCACCCCAGAAGAAGTCGCTGATGGGCACGCGGTCAGGCTCCTGATGGTTGAGCGCTTTGTGCATGCGATCCAATTTGGCCAGCGTTCCGGGTTTGCGGTCCGGACTGGATTCCTTGCCTACGGTGTCGAACATTCCACTCATGCGGGCTGATGGTAGCGGTGTTGCCCCCGGAGGTCCATGGCGATTAAACCAAATTTCAGGTCTTTTTCAACCAGGCAACCCGGAAATTGTCTGGCAGCCCCCCCCTCCCACCCATTCCAATCCAGATTGGATTCTCTACTTGCCATTGCTCCGTGGATTTCGCACACTCTGCCCATGTCCGACGAAACGACTATCTGGAAATGCAGTCCCTCCCAGTGGCTTAACCTGGGTCCCTTCAGTGCCGGTGTCATCCTCGCAGTGGGTATTGCGGTGGGTGCCTGGTGGTTTCCCCCGGCTTGGTTTGCCCTGGTATTGCCGTTCGGATACATCTTGTGGCGCTTGCTATCCGTCCGCTGCCAGGTGTTCGAACTCACCACCCAGCGCCTCCGCATCACCACCGGTGTCATCAATCAGAACATCGATGAAATCGAACTCTACCGGGTCAAGGACACGCTGATGATCCGCACCTGGTGGATGAGAATCACCCGGCTTGCCACCCTGACGCTCCAGACCTCGGATCGCTCGCTGCCCCATCTGGTGATCCCAGCCGTCTTCAATGGCATGGAACTGCGGGAAAGTCTCCGCAAGCAGGTGGAACTCCAGCGCGATGCCAAACGCGTCCGCGAAATGGACTTCGACGACGCCGGTGGGGACTCGGATATGGATCTGGATCTATCCGACGGCTGACACCTGGTCGAGCTCCTTCACCAGCCAGAACGAACACACGGTGAAGGCGCTCTGTGGCTCGCCGCAGATATCATGGGGTTGCTGATGGCAGTCGTCCGCCAGGCGGTTCCGATTTATCATCATTGAACCGCAGGTGAATTGCGCAGGTTGGCACGCAGTTCATCCAGGAACACGCGCATGCCGGTGATGTCGGTCCGATAAGCCGCCCGGGTCGGCCCCTTGCCGACTTTGACCGAGAAAAACTTCACGCCCTCGGGGCTGAGAGTGATCATCGTTTCGTCCGTTTGGTCGTCTCCAGCGACCAGTGCGACTTCAGTCCCCCACAAGCGCATCAGGTGATCCACCGCCTCGCCCTTGCTGACTTGGAGGCTGGAAATCTCGACGATTTTCTGGCCGTGGTGGACGGTGACGGGAAGGTTGGCGGCCATGGATGTGAGTTCCTCCAGCAGGCCGCGTGCCCGCCACAAGCCAAATTCCGGATCCGCCTTGCGGTAGTGCCAGACCAGGGCGGATTGCTTTTCCTCCACATGCGTTCCGGGTGTCAGCAGCGAAGCTTGTTCGAGGTGTTCGCGAATGGCCGCCTTCCATTCGGTGTTGACGTGCGGGTTGAACAGTTCCCACTCGCCTTGCCCCCGATCCATCCAGCGGTATCCATGCTCAGCGACGAGTGTCACGCCGAGTCCACTGAGGTACCTTTCCATAAATTCCGGAGCCCGCCCACTGACCAGCGCCACTGAGATTTTCGGATGCTCGGCGAGTTCCCGCAGCAGTCCCGGCAGTTCCGGGTCGGGCACGGCCAAGTCCGGCACCTCCACGAAATCGCGCAAGGTCCCGTCATAATCCAAGAACAAACCGAGCTTCCGGCCCGCACGCACGTGCCCGGCGACTTCTGCCGCCAGCGGCTTCATCTTCATCACCACGATCCGGTCCTCACGCTGCGAAACGTTGTCGAGATCCTTGAGAAATCGTCTCGCCCATGCGCCGCTGTCCTGAAGGCGGAGACGAGACTGCATCGCCTCGATGCGTTTGTGGCGCTCATCATCCGGCATTTCCAGGGCGCGGTTCAATGCGGTCGCCACCTCGTCCACATCGTGTGGATTCACTTGGATCGCTTGGGGAAGCTCGTTTGCGGCACCCGCGAATTCGCTCAGGATCAACACACCCGGCCGGGTTGAAAATTCAGGTCTCTGGCAATCGAGAAACTCTTTCGCCACCAGATTCATGCCATCCCTAAGCGGCGTCACCAGACAAACCTCCGCCGTGGCGTAAAATGCCGCCAAATTTGCAATCGGGAAGCCTCGGTGAAAGAACTGGACCGGAGTGTGGCCCACTTTTCCGAACTCGCCATTGATCGCTCCCACCTCGCGCTGCACCTCCTCGGTGAGTGTGTCATATTCCTGTACTCCCTGCCTCGAGGGCACCGCGATCAGGACGAACAGGACATCGTCGCGCTTGTCGGGGTTCTGTTCCAGGAAACGCCGCATCGCCGCCAGCTTTTCCGGCAGGCCCTTGGTGTAGTCGAGTCGCTCGACATTGAGAATCATGCGCTTTCCGGCCAGATCCTTGCGGTGGCTCTCCAAGATTTCCAGAAAGTCCGGGCTTTTCATTGCCTGATCGAAGCCCGCGTGATTGTGGCCGATCGGATAGACGCCCATCCGCACTTCCCTACCATCGTGCCACAGGCCTTCCATCTCCGTTTCCCGGCCTAAGACCCTCAGCAACGAGGAGCGGAAGTGGCGCAGATAGCTGTAGGCATGAAATCCGATCACATCCGCGCCCAGCACACCCTCCAGGATCTTCGCCCGGTCCGGCAGCACCCGGAAGATCTCGCTCGAACAAAACGGCGTGTGCAGGAAAAACCCCACACGCAGTCCTTGATCAAGACCGCGCAACATCGAGGGCACCAGAAACAGATGGTAATCGTGAATCCAAACCTGGTCCCCCTCATCGGCCACCTCCATGATCACCTCCGCAAATTTCTGATTCACCCGGCGATAGGACTCCCACCAATCATTCGAAAATTTCGTCCGTTCCACCATGTAGTGCAGCAGCGGCCACAGTGTGGAGTTCGCATACCCCTCGTAAAAACCGTCGAGGTCCTGCTTGGTCAGAAACACCGGTGCCATCCCGGATGTGAGCATCCCGGCGCGCACTTGTTCCAGATCTTCGAAGTCTTCCTCCACTCCTCCGGGCCAACCGACCCAGATCTGTTCGTTTTCCAATGCAGCTCCTTCCAACGCCGATGCCAGTCCACCCGTCGTCCTGTGCGTCGAACCGTCTCGTTCAATGTGGAACGGCAGCCGATTTGAAACCATGATCAGTTTGCTCATGAGTCATTGCAGCACGGTACCGCCACCCTGTCGACAACCTTCTCGATCCAGCACCTCCAGACAGCGCTGGTTCTGGGCGGCGGTGCCGACCGAAATCCGGATCCATCCGGGGAGTTTGTACCCTCTCATCGCACGGACGATGACCCCTTGCTTGAGCATCGCCGCGAAGACCCGGTCGCCGTCACCCACCTCGACCAGCACGAAGTTGGCGTGGCTCGGGACAAACCGCAGGCCGCGGGCGGCAAAAGCCGTTTGGTAAAATGCCAAACCCTCGCGGTTGAGCTGGCGGGTGGCCGCAACGTGGTCGGCATCCTCCAGTGCCGCGATCGCTCCGGCCTGGGCGATCGCGTTCACATTGAACGGCTGCCGCGCCTTTTGCAACAGGGCGGCGAGCGGCTTGGACGCCAGCCCGTAGCCGACCCGCAGCCCGGCCAGCCCGTGAATCTTGGAACACGTCCGCAGCACACAGACGTTGCGGCCCTCGCGGACATACCGCAAGGTGTCCAACGGCACCTCCAGAAACTCGAAATACGCCTCGTCGAAGACCACCACCACCTGCTCCGGCACCTTCGCCATGAAGCGATCAATCGCCTCCTGACCGACCAGGGTGCCGGTCGGGTTGTTCGGATTGGCGATGAAAACGAGGCGCGTCTGCGGGGTGATCGCGGCGGCCATGGCGTCCAGATCGTGGACGAATCCGGGGTCCGGCACCTCCACGTAGCGCGCGCCAAAAAGGGTGGCCATCAGCTTGTAAACCACGAATGCGTGCTCGGCGGCAATCAGTTCGGCGGCGGGGTTGAGGAAGGTATGGCACAGCAGCTCGATGATTTCGTTGGAGCCGTTGCCAATGACCACGTGCTCCAACTCCAGCCCCAGTTTGGCGGCGATCGCGGAACGCAGCCGGTAGCCGCCGCCATCCGGATAGATGTGCGCTTCGGCAAGCGCCGTCCGCATCGCCTCCAGCGCCTTGGGTGAGGGCCCCAGCGGATTCTCGTTGGAGGCGAGCTTGACGATGTCCCCCGGGTCGAGCCCCAGTTCGCGGGCGGTTTCGTCGATCGGTTTCCCAGGCTCGTAGGCTACCAGGTCACACACAAAGCGGTTGGCGTAAGTATCAATCATGATGGTTTGCGGGGGAATCCTACTGGCCAGGTCCGCCATGTCAATTCACTCGACGTTCTGAACCTGCTCGCGGATTTTTTCCAGTTCGGTTTTGGCCTCCACCACCGCCTGGGCAATCCCGGCATCGTTGGCTTTGGCACCGATCGTGTTGAACTCGCGGAAAATCTCCTGGCAGAGGAAATCCAGCGCCCGGCCCGGCGGTTCGGCCGCCGCCATGTATTCGCGGAATTTCCCGAAGTGGCTGGCCAGCCGGGTCAGCTCCTCGCTCACATCGCAGCGGTCCGCGAACAACGCGAGTTCCCGGGTGACCCGCTCGTCGGCCAAATCCAGTTCCAATCCGGCCTCCCGCAGGCGTTTCAGCAATAACTCCCGCTGCCGCAGTGGACGCTCCGGAGCGGCCGCTGCAATCCGTCCGGTCAGGTCGTCCAGGGTGCTCAACCTGGTTATTAGGTCGGCCGCCAGATCCGCGCCCTCGCGCTCCCGCATCGCGGTCAGTTGCGCCAGGGCGTCGTGCAGCGCGGGCTCAATAGCCGCCCATGCCTCCGCTGGATCGATTTCACGGGCACCGATCGTCAATACCCCGGGTTGCCGCAGGAAATCCGTGGCCTGTGGTTGGACGGGCCGGCCGATGGCAGTGCTGAGTTGGGTGAATGCCTCCTCGAGTCCCCGGGCCAGCACGGCGTCCATCCGCACGTTGGCGGTGCCGCCCGCTGCCGGTTCGAGCGCGACATTCACCTGCACCCGCCCGCGGGAGACCACCGCCTGGGCCAGCTTGCGGATCCCGGCATCAAGTTCCGCCAGATCCTTTGGCAGCATCACCACCACCTCCGCCTGCTTGCGGTTCACCGTGCCTATCTCCAACCGTGCCACCCACGCTGCCGTGGCCGCACTCCCCCTGCCAAATCCTGTCATCGAACGCATGGCTCCAGCATGTCCGCCAACACCCGCCATGCCAAGCGAAACTTCAGAGATGACGGAGGACAAAAATGTCAAGCGCCAGCCGACAGCATGTCGGCATGACTCAGTCGATAGAATATCCACGCTCCGGCACGGATCGCGGTGATTTGCTCTTTCCTTCAACTGGCAATCCGCTACGATCCGGGCGTCAGCCCCATTTCAACCATGATTCGTCCACGCCGCAACCGCCGCACACCCGCCATCCGCTCGATGGTCCGCGAGACCTCACTCCAAGCGAGCGACTTCATCCTGCCGATGTTTCTCCACGAGGACGGCGAGGACACGCCCATCGCTTCCATGCCCGGGGTCACCCGTTGGTCGCTGGACAGCCTGGTCCGGGAGGCGGGCGAGGCCCACGCGCTCGGCATCCCCGCCGTGGTCCTGTTTCCGAAAATCGAGGAGGCGCTGAAATCCCCGCTGGCGGAGGAATGCCACCATGAAAACGGGCTGATCCCCCGGGCGATCCGGGCGCTCAAGGCGGCTCATCCCACGCTTTGTGTCATCACCGACATCGCTCTGGATCCATACAACTCGGACGGTCACGACGGGGTGGTCCAGCGCAGCGAACGTGGCGAACTCATCATCCTCAACGACGAAACCGTGGCGATCCTCTGCGAGCAAGCGCTCTGCCACGCCAAGGCGGGCGCGGACATCGTCTCCCCGTCCGACATGATGGACGGCCGGGTGGCGGCGATCCGCGAGGCACTGGACGACGGCGGGTTTCAGGATGTCTCGATCCTCAGCTACACCGCCAAATACGCCTCCGCCTATTACGGCCCGTTCCGCGGCGCGCTGGACTCCGCCCCCAAAGATGGTGACAAGAAAACCTATCAGATGGATCCCGCCAACTTCCGCGAGGCGGTCCGCGAGACGCGGCTCGACGAAGCCGAGGGCGCGGACATGTTGATGGTGAAACCCGCCGGTCCCTACCTTGACATCATCGCCCGGGTCCGCGAAACCACCACCTTGCCGGTGGCGGCCTATCAAGTCAGCGGCGAGTATCTCATGCTCAAGAGCGCCGCCGCCGCCGGCTGGCTGGACGAACGCGCGGTGGTGCTGGAATCCCTCACCGGCATCAAACGCGCCGGAGCGGACATGATCCTCACCTATTTCGCCAAACAGGCCGCCGGCTGGTTGGCCGGAAAATGAGGAAGGGACCGTCGGTGAACGGCGGACGCGGCGGTCGGCCACCGCGCTCCCGGCAGGTCACCTGCCGTCAACCCAGCCGGAAGACGATCCGCGCCTTGGTCAGGTCATAGGGCGACATTTCCATCCGTACCCGGTCACCGACGACCAAGCGGATGAAACGCTTGCGCATTTTCCCCGAGATATGGGCGAGAACTTCGTGGCCGCTGGCAAGCTTCACCCGGAACATGGTGCCGGCGAGCACTGCGGAAATCATTCCTTCCACCTCCACCGCCTTTTCCTCATCGTCACCCGCACCAGGTTCGGGCCTGCGTACCGGTGGGCCGCCGCGGCGGCGGCCTCTGCCAGAATTGCGTCTGCGCCCGCCGCCACCCGAACGAGCAGGTGGGCCGGAGCGACCGGAATTTGATGTGTTGGGACGAGCTGGCATAGGAAAAATGGGAGACAAAAGCCGCCTCCGCGAAGCAGACCCTACCGGGCGCGAACGATCCCGGCAATCCAAAATCCCGGATTTTATCATTTTTCCCGGCGCGCGTGAGGAAATTAGCGATTCTACGCCGTATTTCTCCAACGTGAAATCCAAAAGTGATGTGAAACATGGCGGCGGATGGCATCCGCCAAGCCTTCTTGTGCCGCAGGGCATGGCGGATGAAATCCGCCGCCACGGATGAATCCCGACTACCTCCAGATCGGCGAGATCGACGAGGAACTGCGGCAGGCCAAACCTCTGAACCAAGTAGCTCCAATGTCCACCAAGTGTTGGCAGACCGTCTTGAGGACACTCGTGTGCTATGATATCTTCGGGTTCACCCGGATGATGACTTTCGTCCCGCCACCGGGGCTGCTGTTGATTTCCAGGTCGCCACTCAGGCGCACGGACCGCTCACGCATCCCCTGGAGGCCGAAGTGACCCTCCAGGGGGCCTTTGGCATGTTCCAGATCAAAACCACAGCCGTCGTCGCTGACCGTCAACGTGACAAGCTCGGGCTCGTAGTCCACATCCGGGCTGATGAGCGTGGGGCTGGAGTGTTTGAGCGCGTTGGTGACGCACTCCTTGGCGAGCATCAGCAGATTGCCGGCGACCAGATCCGGCAACTCGCGCTCCTCGCCGGTTCCTCCGGTCGCAAAGGTGATGCCGCTGCCTTCCCCCAGGCCGGACGCGATGTAGGCCAGCGCCTCGCGCAACAGCCGCCCCTCAAGCACATTGGCCCGGAGATTCCATACCGAGCGGCGGACATCCTCGCGGCTGCCGGACAAAATCTGGCGGGCCAGAAACAAGTGACGGCGGCTGAGTTCAGCCGGATGGTCCCGCAGCCGGTGCATGGTTTCCAGTTGGAAGGCCACGCCGGTTAGGGCTTGTTCGAGGGTGTCGTGTAGATCGGCGGCCAACCGTTCGCGCTCCCGCATGGTGGCTGCGAATTCAGCACTTGCGGCCTCACCGGCCCGTTCCTCCTCCGCCAGGGCGTAGCGCTCCTGATCCACCCTGCGGCGCAGATAGAGCGCCCAGGCAAGGGCCAGCATGAAGACAGCGAACAACCCGGCGAGAGCCTTCCACAGCCGCTCGGTGGTCCACCATGAGGCGAGGCTGGTGACCTCGATATCTTCCGCACCACGCAGCAGCAGGTGGAACCCGGTGATCCGGGGAATGTCCTGGGCGGGCCACGCGGATGACAATTCGGTTAGGCAGATTCCGGTCAGCCTAACCCCACTGCCCAGACGCAGATCGGCCAGCTGCGATGCGCTGGCCGGCGCGGTGATTTCCGCAGTGGTTACCGCGCCGCCGGACTCGACGAACAGCCGGGTGCCGCGTTCCATGGGTTCCATTTGCAGCAGTCGGCCATTTAGCGAGACCAGCCGCCCGTCCACATCCACCGCCCCATCGGTCTGATAGCCAGAGAAATGACCTAACACTTCAGCGCGGGTAATGGCCAGCGGAGCGATGGGGGCGGCGGAGGGTTCAACGCGGAATACGGCCTGGCTTATTTCGGCAAACGGTTGCTGCAACTCGATGAAACCGGAAACCAACACGCGGGTCCCCGGCGGCAGCGGCGTTGTCTGGCGGCAATAGACCCGGACGCCGCGCGTGCCGTTTTGAACATAGAAGAATTCGCCGGGCGCACTGTAGGTCACCGTGCCGCGAAATTGCCGCCGGTGCAGCGATGGGGGGCTGACGGAAAAGGACCGCAGCGCGGTGATGTCAGCTTCCGGCACCCCGAAGGGATCCGGTGGAGGGGGCAGGATGACTTTGATTTCTTCCGTACCGCTGAGATGCACGCGGATGCCGGCGAGTTCGCCACGCGGGGTGCAGAAGGTGCAGCAGACGCCCGAGATTTCGACTTCGGCATCCAACAACGCGCCGATTTTGGGTGCCTCGGTCTGGCTGAGGATGATTTCGCAGCGGCCTTCCAGGGTTGCCAGGACCAGGCGCGCCCGGTTATCGAACCAATACCGACCTCCGGCATCCTGCAGGACCCCGCGCAGGGTTACCCGCTGGCAGTCGTAGGTTCCTGTTAGCAGGGCCGGGATCCGCACGCGCTTGGCGGGCGGCATGGGAGCGGTGCCGAGGATGCGTAGCGAGTCGGCCTCGATTTCCGGGGCAAAATGGCCGGCTCCGGTCACACCGATCACTTCCACCTTCATGCCGGCCTGCAACAACACAACGGGGTCGTCCGGGGGGCCGGTGTCTCCGCTGGGGCGGGATGCGGAATTCCGTAGCACAAACACACCGCGGGTGCCGTCATCGAGAATGAAGCCGGATTCAGGTGATATTCCCGGATCGGTGACCACGCCGGTGATTCTGAGCGGAATACCGGTTGGCGCCTGCGTGCGGGGCAGGCGGTGCAGGGCCAGACCGGAGGTGATCAGCGCCGGTTCCGCCGCCGGGCAGGAAGACGCGATGAGCAGGCAACAGAGTATTCTCCGGGAGCAGCGCATGGGCAACGTTGAATCTGGGAGAGGCGCTTGGCAAAGCAAATCATCGATGTCGCCGGATTGTCCGCTCACCACATGGTTGCCGTTTTCAGCCTACTTTGAGCCAACCGTGAGCGAAGCCGGATGAACCCGCGCCGGCGCGATCCGGGGCATCCAGCTTGTCTAGCAGGGTTTTGACATAGCATTTCACGGTGTGTTCGCTGATGCCGAGTTCTCCGGCGATTTCCTTATTAGCCAGGCCTCGACTCATCCCCTGGAGGACGTCGAGTTCCCTTCTGGAGAGTTTGCGGCGGTCCGCGATCCGTGCCAGGGCTACCGAGGTGAACAGCCGCCGCCCCTGCGCGGCGGCACGGATCGCCGCGACAAGGGTCTCTTGGTTTTCTGTTTTCAAAATGTAGCCCACGGCACCCGCCTCGAAGGCCAGGGCCACCTCCGTTTCGAGTTCCGAGGTGCTTAGCATCAACGCGATCGCCTCGGGATTCAAGGCACGAATCCGGCGCAGAGCCTCAATTCCGCCGAATCCGGGCATCCGCACATCGAGCAGCATCACGTCGGGCCGGTGCTGTTCGTAAAGCACCACCGCTTGCTCGCCATTGCAGGCTTCCGCGATGATTTCCAGATCCTCCTCAATGGCGAGCATGGACACCAGGCCCAGGCGGACGACCACATGGTCATCGGCGATCAACAGGCGGGTGGGAGCGGTGTTCATGAATTTCAACTGGGATGGTGGGACGCACACGAGCGGTTGGCAATCTTCGATTCTGGCAAATTCCGGTTGCTGATTTACCGCCCCGTCCGATAGAGGCCCATAAGAAAGTTCCCCGGCTCAACTACAAAACGCCGCTCTCCTGCGATGGCCTGAAGCGCGCGGGCCTTGCCCGGAGCATGGGCATATTGAGCGTAGATCGCGCTCAGGCTGCCGCCCGGAGCGGTTCGGAAATAGGGCACCTGCTGACCATACTCCCCGGCCCCGAAGTGGTCGCGGAAAAAGCCGCCGAGAATCTCCGTTCGACCATGACTGCCGGTGAACACATGCTCGGCCGGAGCCTCGGTCTTCATGCCGAAAACCCACAAATCCGCAGCTTCGTTGACGATATAGGTATGGGGCAGTCGCGGATTCTTGAGATCGAAGGGATTGTTCTCGGTGTTGCACTGGCGGATGAACACGCGCATCGGCACGGTCAGGATCAGATTGTTGCAAAACTCGTCAATGAATAACCGGCCACCCCTGGCGGTTGGCGCGGTAGTGATCACACACCCGGCCACCGACCCGAAGCCAAGCAGTTCTACCGGGCGTCGGCACGCCATTTCCATTGCCCAAACCTCGTGCGGCCAGGCACCGAGGCCCAGCGACTCCCAGACCACGGGGCCGGCACCCTCTTCAAAACGCACCATAACCCGCCCCCCGGGCTTGAAGACCTGCGCGTCACCGCTGATCGTCACTTCGCGCAAGCCGATGATCCGCCGCACCGCGCCACGGATGCGAATGGTATCGCTGATCCGGTATGCGCCGTGGGAACGGAAACAAACGGTGGTCGCCCCCGAATCGATCGCCGTCTGGATGGCCGCCGTGTCATCTTCGGCACTATCGTCCACCAACCGCCAGGTTGCGGGCGGTTCGCGCGGGATAGCCGGCGCGTCCTCCACCGGCAGGCACAGCGATGCGACCGGGGCCCCATCGACCAATTCCGTGCGACCGCCGACAAACTCGCGGATCACGGGTCCGGGTAGCTTCCCCGCCATTCCCCGCAGCAAGCTGCCGTATCCGCCGCAGCGCACATTGCGCAGATAGACCTGGGAATCGGCCAAGATGGCGGCGTTGGCCTTGGCCCCGCCGCGCAGATCGGCATCAAGCAACACCAGGTGACTCAGGCAGCCATCGCGCTGCACAATGGCCGGCACCTTGTTGTCAGAAACAAGGCCGCGCAGGCTGAGCGGAAAGCGGTTCTCAATGCCCGCGACGCGCTGGTTCGAGATCCGGATGCGTTCGAGCACCGCGCTGGATGGCTGGCCCGGGGTGCGCACGCCGACATCGAATCCATCCACCCAGAGGTCACGCACCCTGGCGGGACCAAACTCGGTTTCCGAGAGATCGAGGCCGACTACCCCGGCACCGTCACCGCTGCGCAGGCGCACGCGCTCGCAGGTGCCGGTGTTGTGGCAGTTGTAGCGCAGGGCGATAGCCCCCGGATTGCCGCGTCCGGTATCGATGGTCAAATCCGCAATATAATTGCCGATGGACTCGTTGTTGTTGTACAGACAGCGCACAACGGGTTTGGGTTTGGCCGGATCACCGTAGCCGACGCAGCGATCATCCAGGCGGACCACGGTGCGTCTGGAGTCCTGACCTTGAAGCACTGCGAAATTCTTCCACTCGATGGTGCCGGAAACCCGATAGGTGCCGACGGGTAGATAGACCGTGCGGTAGTGCTTTTCGGCGGCCCATGCCACCCCCTTGCGGATGGCTTCGGTGTCGTCGGTTGTGCCGTCGCCCTTGGCACCGAGCTCGCGCACGTTGACAATGGATGGATCCGCGGGAAACGCCACGTCGGCGGCGGCCAGACTGAGCGGCAGGCAGAGGCTGATGGCCGCCAAAGAAAAGGCGGACACGGATTTCTTGGACGAAAGGGCAGGCATCGCGTTGAAATCACAATAGTCTCACGCCACAGCGAGCGTCTATTCGCTCGAATGAGGGGATTGGAAAGTCGGCGGGCTAGCGCTTAACCTTAACACAAGAAATATGAAAGCACCTCCGATCCGCCTGCTCATTGCTGATGGAGCCTTGGGTTATGTTTCCAAAACAGAAGGCCAGGAATCGCTCGTCGCCGCGATCCGTTCGGTGGCGCGCGGTCGGCGGATCTTCTCCGCGAGAGCCCGACTGCGCCTCGCCGAGCGCCGGAACCTCTCAAATTGCGAACTGGATGTCCTCACCGGCATGAGCCACGGCCTGACCAACAAGGAGACCGCCATCAATCTCGGAACCAGCGAACACACCGTTAAAAGTTATGTTCTGAGCTTCTCCCAACCATGAAACATCGCTCCTTCGCGGTTATCGCGCTTGTCTCAACGATGCCGGCGCTCCTGTCCGCCTCCCTCGAACCGCTTCCATTTCAGGTTCCAGCCACGGTCAGGGATGTCCAGGAATTCCAGACTCCGGACCGCGTGCGGCTGGCTGGCTGGATCGGCGCACGGGTTGCCAGCAACGAAGCCAACCGGCTGGCACAGATCGACACCGAACGCCCGCTGGATGGAATGGGATGTCTGGGCGCACAAATTCAATCTGCTGGGACTGTTGACCTATGTGCAATACACCGGCAGCCGCGAGCCGCTGAAGGCCTGCCTGCGGATGGCGGACCTGCTGGTTGGAACCTTCGGCGACGGCCCCGCAAAACGCGACATCCTCACCTCCGGGCAGCATGTCGGAATGGCCTCCACCAGCGTGCTCGAGCCGATGGTGCTGCTCTACCGCATGACCGGCGAAAACCGGTATCTGGATTTCTGCGGCTACATCCTCCGCTCGTGGGAACGTGACCACGGACCACACATCATCTCCGGGCTATTGGAACTCAAGAGGGTGGACAAGGTGGGCGACGCCAAAGCCTATGAAATGCTCTCCTGCCTGAATGGTGCCTTGGAATATCATCGTCTGACCGGCGACCGGAGGATCCTCGATGCCTGCCTCAACGCCTGGCAGGACATCGTGGACCACTGGCTCTATCTCACCGGAGCCGCCAGCTACAACGAACATTTTCACGACGACTTCGATCTCCCGAACGTCAGTAGCGTCGGGGAAACCTGCGTCACCGTCACGTGGCTGCAGTTCAACGCGCAACTGCTGAGGCTCACCGGCGAGGCGCGCTTCGCCGCACAACTGGAGCGCGTGGTCCTCAATCAGCTCTTTGGCGCGCAGCGCCCGGACGGAGCCGCCTGGGGCTACTATGTGGAGATGGAAGGCAAAAAACCCTACAGCAGCCAGTTGGACGGCCATTGCTGCCTATCGAGCGGACCACGGGGCGTCGCGCTGATTCCCACCTTCGCCGTCACCACGGATGCCGATGGGCCGGTGGTCAATCTCTACGCAGCGGGCACGGCGGATCTGACCCTTCGCGATGGCAGCCTCGTGGTGCTCACCAGCGAAACCCGCTTTCCCGCAGATGAGAGGATCCACATCAAGGTGGATTCCGCCGGCACCTCTGCCTTTACCGTCAAGTTCCGTGTTCCCGATTGGTGCCGGGGCGCGTCCGGAAGGGAAGGCAAGTGAGTCCGTCATCAACCGCCCGTCGTTGTGTTCGGCAGTTGCTTCCAGACGGAGATGGTCATCCATCTGCCTCAAATCGCACGGATGTCCGTGCATTGCTGGATGTTTCCCATGCAGGTCCGGCATGGAACCAGGAGGAATACCCCCTCGAACGGGCGGGTTGACGTCAGGACCTGTTGGAGCAAAAATTCGGTTTCAACGGTACCGGAGGCCCGGGGACAGTCCTCGTATGCATCCGGAATGAAAGACAACATCATGAATTTCCGCTCAGTCCTGTATGGTTTATTCCTGTTCCTCGGCAGCCTCTTCCCTGCCGAAACCGCCCGCGCCGGACAACTCTCGGTCTATCAGATCGGCAACTCGTGGACCTGCATCAACCTGGGGACCTGGGATATCGCCACGTCACTGAACAAACCGTTTGCCAACGGGTATCATTACGCGTGGAACGAGACGCTCACCAACCTGTGGACCGGTGCCCATAGTGCCAGCAGCCCCGAGCAACTGCAGACCGCGCTCCCGGGCATGCCGTGGGACATCGTGGAACTGCAACCGTGGTATGAAAATTGGATGGATGCCACCACGGCCGCGACGAACATGCTGAATCTCGCCTTCCTGGGCAATCCCAACGCCAAGATCCTGATCTTCGCCTGCGGCCCGGAGAGCTCCCAAGGCCCGTATCTCACCACCTGGAACCGCACCGACGAGCAGAATTACACCGATTCGAATTTCTGGAAGAGCAAGCGGAACTACGAGCTCATCGTCGACCACCTGCGCACGGCGTTCCCCGGCAAGCAAATCGGCATCGTCCCGATGGGCCATTGCATTGCGAAAGTCGCCACCTTGCTTCAGGAAGGGGCGACGATCCCCGATGTGGCGTCGGTCAATGACCTGCTTGAACAAGGCGGTCAACACACCTCGCCGATGGGCAGCTACATCGGCCAGTTGGCGGCCTATTGCACGTTTTTCCAGCAAGCGCCGCATGGTGCCACCCGGACCAACGTGGCCAACTGCCTCGGTTCCCCGATCACGGTGAGTCCGGAGTTCGCCGCATACATGTGGGACGTGGTCTGGGATGTCGTGCTCAACGAGCCCTACACGCTGGTCATGCCCGGCGGGACCAACAACCTCGCCGCCTTCAATTTCCCGGGCTTCGGCCCGGCCACGATCACCGGCACCGACGTCTCCATCACCGTGCCGTATGGCACCGATGTGACGGCGATGGCCCCCACCTTCAACCTTTCCGCCGGAGCAAGCTGCATCCCGGCATCCGGTTCCAGCCAGGACTTCTCCTCACCGGTGCATTACATCGTGAGTTCCGCGGCGCCCGTGACCACCCAAGATTACACCGTGACCGTGACCGTAGCCCCCTATGTGCCACCCCGCATCGGCGTGCAACGGGCGGGTGGCCTCGGTGGCACCGGCACGCAATTGACCGCAGATCAGAAGGCCGGCGCGCCGGGCTATGCCCAGCCGAACTGGAACACGTTCGCCTACAGCACCAGCAACGCCAGCGCCCTCAAAGACAGCACCGGCGCGGTCACCACGGCGGCATTCTCCTGCCCGTCGGGCGACAGTGCTTCTCAAGACATGGGCGCCCCATCCATCCAGCCCGACGAAATCCTGCACAGCAACTCCCAAATCAAAATCTGGGGGGACCAGGTTTTCACCATCACCGGCATTCCCTATTCCAGTTACAAACTGGTCTTCTATGAAACGGCAAGCGGAACTCACGACTCACAAGCCACCGTCCTAACCGGTGGCCCGACTTACTATCTGAGCCAGACCCACGCCTCAACCGCCGCAGGTTATGTGGATAACAACGCATCCACACCCTACACCTATGTGCAGGCCACCAGCACCAGTGCCGAAGCACCCACGGTGGATGGAAATTATGTGGTGTTCAGCGATCTCAGCGGTCCCAGCCAGACGGTCACGATCCCCGGCGGATTTCTGGTCAACAACGCGTTCAACGCCTTCCAAATTGTGGATACCAGCATCGCCGGCCCACCTGCCGCAGACATCACATCATTTGCCTTCGGCGCATTGGGTGCGGCCACGATTTCAGGGACCTCCATATCCCTCACTGTCCCCTTTGGAACCAGTGTAAGCTCTATCAGCCCCACCTTCACGATGTCATCGGGAGCCACCTGCGACAAGGCGTCCGGCTCGGCGCAGGACTTCTCCGGTCCGCTCACCTACACCGTGACCTCGTCGGATTCGCTGGTCGTGAATGAATATGTCGTGACGGTCACCGTGGCCGCTGCGAGCACGGCCGCGGACATGCAGTCATTTAACTTCGGCGTGCTGGGTGCGGCGACGATTTCAGGAACCAACATAACGATCAGCGTGCCCTATGGCACGGTTGTAAGTTCTCTTTCCCCGACCTACACCGTGTCGGCAGGGGCCACCTGCCTGCCGATTTCCGGTTCCATTCAGAATTTCACCAATCCGCAAACCTACCGGGTTACCGCGCAGGACAGTTCTTACAAGGACTACACCGTGACCGTCACCGTCGGGCGCCAACCGCCCACTGGCGCGGGCGCACGCATTGGGGTGCAGTTCGCCGGCGGCCTGGGTGGTGGCGGGAACCCGCTGTCCGCCAGTGAGACCGCCGGGGCACCGGGATTCGCTCAAGACAAATGGAATACTCCAGGCAGCTATGTGGCCGGCGGTGGCTCCTCCCTCAAAGACAACACCGGCACCGCCACGACCGCGGGGTTCACGGCTACTGGTTTCGGGGTTTCCGGCACGATTGGCAACTCAGCCACCCCGGACGAGAAGTTGAATAGCGGTGAACATTACAAAACCTGGGGTGGCTCGTCCATCACGGTCGCAGACATCCCTTACCCCAACTACAGTCTGATTTTCTACGTGCTCACTTTCTGGGACCACGGCGGCAAGTCCATGGCCCTCACCGGCGGCCCAACCTACTATTTCAGCCAGTCTGTCAAGGGCGACAGCGCGGGGTATGTGGATAACAATGCAAGCACTCCCTTTCTCTACAACCAAGTCACGAGCACATCATCGGCGGCCCCCACCGAAAACGGTAATTATGTGGTTTTCAGCGGTCTATCTGGAGCCAGCCAGACCGTGACCATTGATCAAGGTGGATTCAACGTAAACAGCATCAGTGCCTTCCAGATTGTAAACACGACACCCACTCAAACTCCCTATGAAAACTGGATCAATGGCCCCGCCTACAACTCACCGCCGCTCACGGCCGGGCAAAAACTCCCAACCGCGGACCCGGATGGCGATGGCATGAGCAATCAACAGGAATACGCCTTCGGCCTCAATCCGGTCAGCGGCGAATCTTGCAACCCGATCCGCGCGCCCTTGAACAAGGCCGCCGGCACATTCAGTTATACCCGCCGTGCCACCCCGGCCACCACCGGCCTCGCCTACGCGATCTGGACCTCAACCAATATGCAGGTGTGGACCAGGGACACCGGTGCCACGGAGGGAACTGTTAGCACGGTTGGCGACGTCGAAACGGTGCCGGTCACACTCAGCTCCGGCCTGCTCGCCAATCCCAAGCTATTCGTGCGGGTGGAAGCCCAATGAAATTGACCTGACGATCCCAACCAAAACCGTTCGTTCACCCGGCCCTGGCGTTCGCTGAACATAGATACTCCTCGGCTTCATTTTCCAAAGAGATTGAACTCCGAAATCGTAGGTCCATCCGTTGCTTCCGTGATGTTGAGGCGCACGCGCCGCGCGGTGACCGGTTCGAACCTTGCGTTGAGGGTGGTGCCCAGGTCTTCGCCCAGGTAACAGGCTTTCCATTCATCGCCCTGCTGATATTCGGTGGCGAATTTGCGGACGCGCTGCAACTCCGGATACGCCTGTTTGATGATCGCGCGGCCAATGGTGACCGGCTTGCCGAGATCCTCCTCCAGCCAGGCGGACTTGGTGCCGACGTCGGTGGCCCAGCGGGTGGCAGGGTTCTCATCCATTGCGACTTCCGCCCGGTAGGCCGGGTCATTTCGATAGATATTCGAGGCGCTTGCTTTGGCGTTGAGGTTGAGCGGATCGGGGAACGCGGACGGATCGTCAATCGCCTGCTTCAACTGCAGCAGAACTTCCACATCGGCCTCGGCGATGCGTCCGGTCTTGTCCGGCGGAACATTGAGGAGAAGGTTGCCACCGCCGGCCCGGACTTTCTGGTAAAGGCTGAAAAGTTCTTTGAGTGGACGCGGGCCGTCGCCGGCAGCCCAGAACCAATTTCCATGAATGGTGTCGCAATGCTCGTAGCCGAAGTGGCGGAATCCGCCCTCCCATGTCTGTTCCGGCTTGAACTGGCCGGGTTTTGCGGGGTTGCGTTCGGTGTTCAATATGTCTGTCGGCCAGGCCGCTTGGAATTGCTCAATGGTCATCTGCCTGTCCGGCGCGTCGGTGCCGTGGTTGAACAGAACGACCGTGCCGGGACGCAACCGCTTGATGAGATCGTAAATGGCGCTGCGCTGCTGCGCGCCGGCGGTGCGCGGAATGTCCAGCCAGTAGTAGCCCACGTCGGGATAGTGATGAATCAGCTCGGCGATTTGGTCCTGAGCCAGTTGAAAGAAGTCATCGGGCAATTTTCCGGCGTTCCATTGCTGGCCGCTGGGCACGGAGTTGTTGCGGAAATCAAGCAGGCACCAATACAAGCCGGGCATGATTCCGTATTGCTTGCACGCCTTGGTGAACGCGGCGACCACATCGGTCGTGTTGCCGCTGGTAGCAATGTCGTAGTCGTATTCCTTGCCGCGCCATTGGACTTTGCTGTCCCAGAGACAGAAGCCGGGAACATGCTTGGCGGTCAGGACGACGTATTTCATGCCAGCATCCCTGGCGACGCGAACCCATTGATCCACATCCAGATTGGCCGGGGCGTATGTGGTGGTGGGGAGGTTGCCCGGATCACACTCGATCCCGGTGAAGGTGCTGATACCAAAGTGAATGAACATGCCGTAGCCGAACGACGACCAACGGGCGATGGCGGCTTCGTCGGGGGTCGCAGGCTTCGAGTCCTGCGCCGACGATGGTGTGGCGAACAACGCCGCGAGAACACAGCTTATCAATGGTTTCATGATCGTGTGGTGGGGCGGTGGTGGTCTGTCTCGGTGTTACGGTGGAGGCGCCCGTTTTCCAGATTTGAACCCCATGCGCATCAGCGCAAAACAGTTAGAGTATGCGGCATTTGGCCGCCAAGATTGAGATTGAACTGTTTCTCAACTTGATCGGTCCAGCGGACTTTCAGAATATATGCCCCTGGCTCGCGAACCGCGATGTTCACTCCCAGCGGCCCGGCGCTGCCGACGGTGGCTCCCGCTCCGGCGCGGCGCACGGCCACCACGATGCCCGTGGCATCCGTTAGGGTGAGCGTGGCTCCGAGCGCGCCGGGAGTGGCAGGCATTGCCACGGCGAGCACCACGGTGCGGGCGAGCGCCTGTTGCTGAAGGATGGAGCCCTCCTCCGCGCGGCGGGTTTCCAGCGTGCCGTTCATTTCCAACCGCAGGACGCCGTCCACCCCACCTAACAATAAATCGTTGGCACCGTCACCATCCACATCGCCTGCTGCGGCAGCACCCGCACCGGTCTGGAACCCCGGGGCTTGGTAGGCCTTGCGGTCCACCTTATCGACCCGCATCCAACTGCCGTAACCGCGATTGGTGGCGATCCAGTTCGGCTGGGCATCGGAACCACTGAGCATCATCAGGTCACATCGTCCGTCGGCGTTCATATCCTCGGCCAGGGCTGCGGTGAGACGGAACCCGCCATCGGCAAGTTCGTTGCCTTCGCCCGTCACCTCTTTCACCCGGCCTTGTCGTTTGCTGAACAAATAGCCGCCGGACTCGCGGGCCACCGCCAGATCGCAACGGTTGTCCTGGGCCAATGGCGCGAACACCCCGCCGCCGGTCCGCGCGGTGTCATCGATGCCATCCACCGAAAAATCACAGGCGGTGCCCAGCGGCACGCCGGCAAGAACACCCTGGGCGTCGGGCACCAGCAAGAGGCCCTTGCCGGTGGCGTAGAACAAGGCGGCGCTGCCGTCGCCGCGCCAATCGCCCCAGCAGACCTTGCCGCTGCCGCCGGCACCGTTTTCCTTGCAATCCAATCCGACGGCGGACGTCACATCCGTAAGAACGGTCCCGTCGTTGTGCCAAAGCCGCAGACCGCCGCCGAGTTGGGAGACGAGCACATCGGCGCGGCCATCGTGGTTGGCATCGAGAAAGGTGGCGTTGACCAGGTTTTCACCGGCCGCGGCGGGCAGCATTTCGGCCTGCGCGTATTGTTTGCCATTCCAACGCAGAAGGCGCGCGTCTAACAGCAGGGCGGGACGGAGGTCGTCGCCCCAGGCCGCGACCGAGAGGCTCCTGGCTCCGGTCTGGCCGGTCAGGCCCCACGCTTCGGTGACGTCGGCGAACTTGCCGTCGTCTTGCTGGCGCAAGGCTTTGACGGACGAGGCGGTGGCCGCCAGCACGTCAAGGCGGCCGTCGCCATCGGTGTCGGCCAACGCCACCGCGGTGATGGCATCGTCGAACTTCGCCAAGCCGCGTTCGCCGCCCCAGCGGTCAAATGGCAGGGCCGGGAAGAAATCGACCTTGCGGCCCATGTCCTGCATCAGTCGGGCGAGTTGGGTGCTGTGGCCGTTCCAGGTGCCGTGCAAGGTTTTAAAGCCGTCCGATTCGTCCGTTCCACCAACGAGTCCGCTGCAAGTCCACACCGCGCCATCCGCGCTGGTGACACCTTCCTGCCAACGCGATCTAACCCCGCTGTAGAGGCTGAAGGCGAACTCGCCTGATCTGCGCGAGGATTTGCCAGCCCAGGCGACAAAGGTATCACCCTCACACAAACGGCCGACGGCATCCTTGCCGGCCGCGTCGGTGGCATTGAGGGTAATGGCCTTGGGCGGGAATCCCCCCTTGCAGACCTTGTCGATGCGCAATTCCGCGCGACTGCCATCCGCGGCAACTGCACCGATTTGTCCGATCAACACGTTGCGGTAGGCCGCCCACATGTGGCTGGGTTGCATCGCCGGATTCACCAGCGCGCGGGCGGAAGGAACGAGCGCCACCAGCAACGCCAGGGCAATGAGCCGCCTGACTCCGCGAAGCGGGAGATGAGATGTGCGATGGTGGTGTGGCATGGTGAACCGGGATGGTTTCGTTAGTGGGAGTAGGCGCTGGCGGGGACTTCCTGTTTGGCCAGGCCGGGCGCTTCCCAGGAGAGCTTGAGCGTCTTGTCGTCGCCATAGATTGCGAAGTATTTCACCTGGATGCGGTGTGGGCCGCCGGCAAGCGCGAGCGTCCGCTGGTCGTTGGCGCGATCCCCGTCGGCGAGGATTTGAAACCCATCGATGCTCACCACGGCGCGGCGGCGCGGGCCATCGCCGCATTCGAGGAAAAATGTATAGGGCGCGGTCTCGGGTACGGTGATGAATCCGTCGAGCGAGCATCCCCAGTTGGCGTCAGCCCCGACCTCCTGAGTGACGCTGACCACGGTGGGCGAGACTCCGGTGACGGGCGGGGCGCCTTTGACTCCCTTGCCCTCCAGCACCGGTTGCGCGCCTTCGGTCCAGGTGCCGCCCTGCATGGCGAGGCCCGGGTTTTTTCCGGTGGTGTTCTGTGCCGGCAGCGGTTTGTCCACGGCGCAATAGACCGCTGTCGCGATTTTGCCGATGGCGCGGTTCTGGTAATACGCCTGGGCTTTCACCAAGGTGGTGGCAGTGAGCCGCAAGGGTTGGCTGTAAAGTTTGCTTTGGTCGGCAGGGGTGCTGCCATCCAGGGTGTAATAGATGGTGGCGTCCTTCACATCACTGAGGAGTTGGACCGCCATGCCGCCAGGAGGTAGTGCGGCGCTTGGCCCCGCAGGCAGCATCACCACATTGGAATACCAATCGGCATTGGCCAGCAACGCCGCAGGCGGGCCTTGGCAGCGGGTTCCAAATGTCACATCCTTGCCCTTCCACAGTTGCGTTGCGGACGGGTCCGCCCGCAGCCCGCCTATCCGCAAATCGTCAAAGCGTACATGGGACAACTCCAATCCGTCGGGCAAGGAAACGGTGATCACTTTCGGCAGCCAGGCATATGCGGCAACGCGGGACTTGTCGCCATTGTCGGAAAGCTGATAGGGCAAACTCGGGCCGCCGGACCACTCGATACGCAGTCTGTCCTCGCTGCCGGATGCCTGATGCACAGTGATCCTTCCGCCGCCATAGACAAACATGCCGACGCGGTCGCCATGATTGCCCAAATCATCGGCGAGGCCGATATAATCCTTGGCGCTGAGGCCGACGAAGGCGTCGCGATGGATCGGGCGGGTGGCGGAGCCGGCACGCAGTTCACCCTTCACATACATGTCCCAATTGAATGTCTGGTTGTCCCGCTTGCCGAGCGCGGCACCGGACTGCAACTGCATGACCGCTTCCTTTTCGATCATCAACGAGGCCCGCACCCCGCTTCCTACATAACTATCAGGTCCCACGATGAAGAGGCCAGCGTCCACGTGGAATTGATCCTGGGTCGAAAAATTTCCGATTGCCTCGACGCTGCCACCGGCCTTGGCGATCCAGAAATACTGGGTGTTTTCATGAACGAGCGGCGCGAACTCTGCGCTCCATCCGTTAGGGCGCCAACCGAGCCCAGGGCGCCACGCGGGCACGTTGTCATTGCGGGCGAAGCTGTGGGTCGGTCCGGAAAAGCCGCCGCTGTGGCGCTCATAAATGAAGCCGCCTTTCTTGATCCACCAGTTGCCAAACACCCGCGCGCCCCACAAGGGGACGCTGGCATTGCGTCCGACAGTTAGATGGCGGCATTCCAGGATGTATTCCTTGAAGTGGCCGTTGACCATATACGGCTTGTCTGCATTGGGGAAGATCACATCGGTGGCCTTGTCGGGCGCGGTGGTGGCGGGCTTGCCGTCTTCCAACCAGTTCGCTGGGTCGGCGGGACTGACCTTTTTGAAATAATTGTCGTCGGCATCGCGGCGCGCCCACACCAGCAGGCGGGCCTTGGGCCATGCTTGTTTCGGGTAGTCCGGGTCGCCATCCTCCTTGAGGAATGCCGGCCACAGCAACGGATCATTGAAACACGGGTCATGGGCACTGGCCTGATCGTAAATCTTTGAGTCCGTCACGGCCAGCCAGCGCTTCAGCACCGGATGCTCATAGGGGGCGCGCATGATTTCGGCCGGGGATGCCCCTGCCGGCGAACCGGAATTTGCAGTTGTGCCCGCCGCCGTGGCACCCCATGTCCCCTGTCCAAGGGCCAGCACCGCAAGCACCGCCAGCACCGTCATGCCTGGAGATCCTGGCAATGACATTGCGGACAACCGCACATGAGCCAAACCAGGCTTCGGAGGAAGCTCGGGAGCGAGGACATGAGGGGAGGAGGAAATAATGGCGTGGGGGCAACAAGCAGCAGGTGGCATGGTGGGATGGAATCGGGAGTGTGGTTTCAAAGGGAATAACCGGCGAAAGATTGAAGACCCATAGAGGGACCGAAGCAAGCATACCCATACGAGGCACTGTGTCTATTCCCTCATTCGGGGGGGGATTGGGGCCTCTCCCTCGAATGGGGAAATTGACACACCGCCTCGAGGTGAACCCTATTCTGTGATTCCGCCTGCCACATCAAAACTCCCATGGACCTTCGACTTCAATCGCTTTACCGTTTGCCGCTTAACCCCTAAGGTTCGCTTTGCCAATGAATCCGTTCTTGTTCTCGAAATGCCTGCTGGTGTCCTGCCTTGCCTGCGCAACTCTTGCCGTTGATGCGGCCGTTCTCCATGTGACACCAGGCGGCAACGACTAGGCAGATGGCAGCAAAGAGCATCCCCTGGCCAGGCGGGTCGTGACCCCGCCACGCACCCCAAGTAGCGTCGCCGGCTGGATCATGGCCTGCGCCCGCGATGATCCCACCCCTCGAATGAGGGGATCGACATTTCTCCCCGCAACGAGGATGTTTCCTGTCTGCCGTAATTCATTTCATCCCACTCGCCGTGCAATCCTCTCCAACCATGAAGCACATACTCCTCAGACGGCCCCTCGACGGCAAACCCTGATCCATCTTCCATGATCACCCTCGCCGTTGTTCCCCTCTTTGTGAATGCCGGGGCCGCCATTCTGCCCGCTCTGCTTGCCGGAATTGTGAGCTTCGTCGCCATACGGTTCAAACCCGGTGAGTGGATCCGCATTTGCCGCACCCGTCCCGCCGTGCCGCTGGGCTTGGTTGCCGCCGGTATCCTGCTCTGGTTTGCCATGGGCTGGTTCACGCCCGCTCCTCCCGCGTCATCGCGTGGCGGCAACGCCGCCGCCACATTGCCCGGCGAAATCAACTGGGTCCGCTTCGCTCTTGACCTCCGGAAAGCCGAAGCCCGTGCCGCCACCCGGCCTGAGGAGGAACGATCTAACAATCGTGCCGCCGCATCCGATCTTCCTTATTATTTCCGTGCCGGTTCCGCCCGCACCGGACATGCAGGCGGCCCGTCACCTAGCGGATTGCAAGCCCTCTGGGAATACTCCGGCGAGGAAAATGCCATGATGCTTTCCTCACCCATCGTGAATGGCAACGCCGTTTATGGCGCATCCACCGTGCTCGATCCTCCAGGCAGTTTCGGCGCGGTTTTCCGCCTCAATGCCGCGACTGGCGAAGCCGTCTGGTGCACCACCCTCAAAGACCCGCAATCCAAAATGGATTTCAAGGGTTTCTTCAGTTCGCCCGCGCTTTCCGCTGATGGCAAATCCCTGCTCATCGGCCAGGGCCTGCACCCGGACTTCGATTCCGAACTCGTCTGCCTCGATACCGAAACCGGTGCCGTGCGTTGGATGATTCCCACCCCGCTCCATGTCGAAGGCTCACCCGCCATCGAGGGCGACATCGTGGTGGCCGGGGCCGGGGCCGTGGAAAAAGAACCCGACCACAAACCCAAGGGGGATCCTGAGAAAGAAGGCAACCCCGGTTACGTGTTAGGCGCGCGCATCTCCGATGGCAAACTGTTATGGAAATACCCGGTCGTTGATCCCGAAAGCTCGCCCGCCATCATCGCTGGCGTGGCCTACATCGGCAGCGGCGTCAATGGCAATGCCGTCTGCGCCCTGCGCATCGGCCCGGATGAGGAACTCAAAGCCAAGGGCCTGGAGCGCCTGGTTTGGAAAACCACCACCCCCTATCCCGCCACCGGGGCTGTTAGCATCGACGGGGACTTGGTGCTCATCGGTTGTGGCAAAGGCGACTTCGTCTTCGCCGCGCCCGATCCCGAAGGTCTCGTCCTGGCGCTCGACCGCACGACCGGTGCCATCCGCTGGAAAACCGTGATCCCCGACGCCGTGCTCGGTGCCATCGCCGTCCGCGACAACAAAGCCATCGTGCCCGTCCGCAATGGGGAAGTCATCGCGCTCGACCTCGCCCGCAACGGCAGCATCCTCTGGCGCACGCCCCTCGGGGAAAACTCCGCCGTGCTCGCCGCTCCGGCCTTCACCGGCACTCATGTGTATGCCACGAACCAGCGTGGCTACCTGTTTGTCCTGGATGCGACCACCGGCAAGGTGATCGAAAAACAATATGTCAACGCTGCCAACAAACCTGGCGAAATGGGCCTCAGTGTCAGCGCCCCATTCATCACCGGCGGCAAACTATACATCGGCACCGAAACCGGCGGCCTGCGCGCCTTCACCGGGAAGAACCCAAGCGAATGAACGTCCAATCATCTAACACCCCAGCGATCCTGCCGCTCGCCGCCAGCCAGGAGGTGCATCTGGTGGGCGGCAAGGCCCTCAACCTGGCCCGTCTGATCACCGCCGGTTTCCCTGTGCCGGGTGGTTTCGTCATCACCACCGCCGCCTATCAAAACGCCCGCGCCTCCCACGCCGGCGATGCCACCCCCGCGGATCTCGCCCTAGCCATCACCGACGCCTACCGCGCCATGGGCGAGCCTCCCGTCGCGGTTAGATCCTCCGCCACCGCCGAAGACATGGCCGGTGCCTCGATGGCCGGCCAATATGAAACCATCCTCGACGTGCGCGGCACCGCCGCGCTGCTAGATGCCGTGCGCCGTTGCTGGAGTAGCCTCGATAGCCCGCGCGTCCGCAGCTACTTGCAGGAACACCACATCGACCCCGCCCATGTCTCGATGGCGGTCGTGGTGCAGGAGCTCATTCACGCGGACGTCGCCGGCGTGCTGTTCACCGACAATCCGCAACCTGGCTGTCTTCACGAAATGCTGATCGAAGCCAGTTGGGGCCTCGGTGAGGCGGTGGTCAGCGGCCTAGTCCAACCGGACACCCTAACACTCGACCAACGCGACGGCAGCGTCAAACGCGCGATCATCGCCGACAAAACCATCCAGTTTGTCCCCGGTGGCCACGAGTCCGTTCCGGTTCCCGATGCCAAGCGCTGCCAGCCGTGCCTGGACTCCCGCCAGGTCCATGAACTCTGGAAACTGGGCTGGCGTGTCCGCCGCTATTTTGCCTCGCCGCAGGACATCGAATGGGCCTTTGCCGGAGGGCACCTCCATCTCCTCCAGTCCCGGTCCATCACCACCCTGCCACATGCCGACCTGTTGCCCGTCCTGCTTGAGGAGGAGAAGAAGGACCTGCTGGTTGCCACCGCGGCCGGGCGGGGCCCTTGGGCACGCCCCAATCTATCCGAAACATTGCCGTTACCCACCCCGCTTACCTGGAGCGTCATGCGACGCTTCATGTCCGGCGCCGGCGGCTTCGGACAGATGTATCGAATGGCCGGTTTCCAGCCCTCAGCCAAGGTCGGGGAGGCAGGCTTCCTCAATCTCATCGCCGGGCGCATTTACATGGATCTGTCACTCGCTCCGGAAATGTTCTTCGCCGGGTTCCCGTTTGCTTACGACCCGGAGCTATTGAAGGCCCACCCCGAAGCCGGCCAGAATCCGCCCACCCTGCCCACGGGCGGTCTGGTCGCGAAAATCCGGTGTGGGCGTCGCCTCGCCGCCGCACATCGCACGCTGGAAAGACTTGCCACGGAATTTGTTACGCGCCTCGAAACCGAGATTATCCCGGCTTTCAAGCACTGGGTGGAAACCGAAAAGGCTCGTGATTTGACGGCCATGAATCCGTGCGAATTGATGGAGCGATGGGACGCGCGGGAACGCCGCATCATGGACGAATTCGCTCCACTATCACTGCTGCCAAGTCTGCTCTGCGCCCATGCGCTCGACCGACTCAAGGATTTTGTGACGGTCCATTTTCATGACGAGGACCCTGGTCCGCTAATCTATTTGTTGAGTGGTGCCGCCATGCCCGATCTCACCCTTGCCGCCACCGCAGGGCTACACTCCATCGCCCAGGATATCGGATCGCGGGAGGACTGGCTGCGGAGCCACGGCCACCGCGCGCCCGGGGAGTTTGATCTCGCCACCCCGCGCTGGCATGAGCGCCCCTCCGCGCTGGTTGCCCTCATTGCCCCGCTCCGTGGGGGACCATCACCCCATGAACTCCACCACCGCCGGGCGGTAGCGGCACAGCAGCGCATCCAGGAACTTTCAGCCACCCTTTCTCCCGGCGATTCCGCCGCGTTCCGCCACGCATTAACACTGGTCCACCGCCATCTTCCGTGGCGGGAAAACGGCAAGCACCACCTGATGCTCGGATACCAACTGCTCCGTGACCTCGCGCTCGAAGCCGGACGGCGGCTCGCCCTGGAGGAAACGGGGGATGTGTTCCTGCTCTCCCTGCCGGAACTGCGCATGTCGATGGGCACCGGGTATGCTCCGTTGCAATTGATTGCCGGGTGCCGCGCCCAACGGGCCGCGCTGGCTTCGCTCAATCTTCCTGCCGTCATCGACGAAGCATCAATTCACGATCTGGGCGAAACACCGGACAGCGAATCAGATTCCCACGGCAACGCCTTTCCCATCTCACCCGGCACCGCCTCCGGACCGGTCCGACTTGTCTTCAAACCCGAGGAATTCCAAGCCACTGCCCCGGGCTATGTCCTCGTCTGTCCCAGCACCGATCCGAGTTGGACTCCGCTGTTCGTGCGGGCCGCCGCCGTCGTCATGGGACGCGGCGGCACGCTCTCGCACGGTGCGGTCGTCGCACGCGAAATTGGCATCCCTGCGGTCGTCGTCGAGGGCGCCACCCGCCGCTACAGCGAGGGTGAGCTTCTAACGATTGACGGCACCGCCGGCACGGTCCGCCGTGAAGACGAACCCGCCAAACCCCGATCTAATGAAGTGGACCCGCTGGACACCCGGATCGAGCCCGCACAGCTTCCGCCGCCGCCTTCGTCCAAGGACCGGCGAGCCGCACGCCTGCGCAACGTCGCGCTGATGGTTTGGGCGGGTTTTCTCGCGGCCGCTTTGCTGTTGCCACCCGCATGGTTGAAACTGCCATGCTTTCACCTGTTGGATGGTCTGTTGCTACCCGCTGTGGACGTCATCGGGCGCCCCGCCATCGTGGCGTTCATGGCGGCTTTTCTCGGGTTTTTTACCATGCTCGGCCAGCGTTGGCTCACTGACAATCCGCGCCTTCTGTTAGCCAAAACGCGGGCCGCCACACTCCGGCGCGAGGCCCGGACCCTGCCTCTTGATTGTCCGCGCCGCCGCGCGTTGCTAGCCGCCGCCGTGCCGGTGCAGGTGCGGATCGCTCTAGCCGCCCTGGTGCCGCTCGGTTTGATTCTCGGCCCCATGGTGTTGTCCTTCCTCTGGCTGCCGGAGCGGATTGACCCCGCCAGTTGGAATCCCGCTCCTGGAGCCACCGTCTATGTCACTGCCCTGGTCGCAGGAGATCACAACGGGCCGGTCACGCTTAACGCAGCCGCACCCCTCATCATTGATCTCCAAACTCCTGCCAGCCAAAGCCTGCCGCCGATCCGCGCGATACTGGAACGGCAACTCACCCGCTGGCGGCTGGCGGAGAAACCTGCGGGCGACTTGCCTTGGGAACTGCGCAAAGCCGCCCGCTCCACCCGCGATCACACCCTGGCGAGCTTGGAAGCGTTTCTTAAAGAACCCATCCCGGCCCAAGTCTTGGCCTGGACTGTCCAGACCCCGAACGACCTGCCCGGACGTTTTCCGATCAGCCTGTGTGCGGAAGGCACCACTTCGGTCGACTCCGCCATTGTATTGGGAAATCGCCACGGGCCGGAACCGAATGAGGACTTCCAGGATGGCAAAGGTCCGGTGCAGGCGGTGATCATCAACGATCCCACCCAACCGATCCAAAACATCAGGATTCTCTATGCCGGGAAAAAGACCATCGGCAACGACCACTTCTGGAAACCTGCGGATCATATGCACTCCATCATAGGTGGCCCCGTCTGGCTCGCCCCTTGGCTTATCGTTTACCTGCTCGCCTACATCCCCTCCATGTTCCTGGCAAAATGGATTTTCCGAGTGCCCTGAGGTCGGGTGTCACCCGGACCAACTCCGGCCATCCGAAAAGCGCCAACGGATTATTGCCAAGACAGGATGCCAGGGCGTTTGGCTTGAGGTGTCATTGGACGGGCGCGGCGTGAAGGATGAGTTTGATGGCTTTGGCCGGGTGGCGCTGGTAGATCTCGAACCAAGCCGAAAGCGGCAGTTCCTTGTCAAAGGGGATGAGGGCCAACAGTGCGTTGCGAGTCAACGCGAGATTCTGCGCGATGTTGATGCGGCGGTGGCGATGATCGTCCTCCCGCTCTCCGTCCATGACGGTGGATTTCGTTCTCACGAGGCTAACGGAGCATTTTTGTGTCCTTTTGTTTAGCACTATTTTGGATTTAACAACTAAAAGGGTTGCAGCGCTTCAAGCCAAACGCCCTGGGTTATCCGGTGGTATGGCGCGATCCTGCTTGACGTCGGCAGCGGGGGTGGGAGACTTGACGGATGCATGAACGGTTGATCGCGGCGATGCTGCTTGTTTCGGTGGTGGGGCTGAATGCTGCTCCTGAGGTATTCACGCTTGATGGCCGGGCCGCAGCGGCGGGCAACCCCACCGGGGCGGATGGCTTCGTACACGCGGTGAAACAGCCAATCCTCCAAGTCTTCCACACCGCCACCAGCCCGGCCATCGGCAAAGTGTTGCTCCTGCCGGGTGGCGGTTACCACATTCTGGCCGTCGGCCATGAAGGTGCGGCGGTGGCGGAGTTTCTCAATGGCCACGGCTACGACGTGGCCATGCTCGAATACTCCATCGCCGCCGGGGATGCCACCCGCGAGCGTGCGCTGGGCGATGCCTTGGCGGCCTGGCGCTTGCTCGCCCCAACTCAGGCCAAGCTCGGCTTGAGCGAGAGCCCCCGCAGCGTGATGGGATTCTCCGCCGGCGGCCACCTGGCGGCCCGCCTCTGCGCGATTCTTCCGGAACCGCAGCAGCCGCGCTCAGCGATCCTGATCTATCCCGCCTATCTTGAAGAAACCCTCCCCGGCTCCCGCATCCCGGCGGTCCGTCCGCCACCCTGTCGGATGGGGAGCTTGTTTACGCTCATAGCGGCCGATGACAACGCAGGTTGGGTCGCCGGTTGCCGGGAATACTCCGCAGCATGGCAAGCGTCCGGCGGGTGCTCCCGGCTCGAGGTTCTGGCCGATGGCGGACATGGTTTCGGCATCAAGCCGGAGCTTCCCGGTGCGGCGAAAAAATGGCCCGAGCTGCTGGCGGGATTCCATCCCGTGATGCTCCCGCCGCTCCCGGCGGTGGTGCCCCCACCGCCCAGCGCCGTCCCCGTCCCCCAACCGGGCTGCGCCGACCGCCACCAGCAAAAGTGCGCCGCCGTCGCCGCAAAAAAATTCGATTTGATCCTGCTCGGAGATTCCATCACCCACAACTTCGAGAACCCCGGGTTCCAGCCGGTGTGGAATCAATTCTTCGCCCCGCGCTACGCCCTCAATCTCGGCTACAGCGGCGCCCGCACCGAGAACATCCTCTGGAACATTGAAAACGGCGAACTGGACGGCCAAGCGCCCAAAGTCATCACCCTGATGATCGGCACCAACAACGCCGATACCGCCAACTATCCCACCCACCACAGCGGCGACGAGATCGCCTCAGGCATCCGTGCCATCGTCTCTGCCATCCGGAAAAAATGCCCCGCCAGCAAGATCCTCTTGCTGCGCTGTTTTCCCGGTGCCTACGGCGGGCCCGGTCCG
>JAIPKB010000267.1 GCA_021733795.1 Akkermansiaceae bacterium
GGGAAGCGGTCGGCAACAACGGCGACTTCGCGGTGGCCCGCTATCTGGCCAACGGAACATTGGACTCAGGCTTGTGCGGCGGGGGCAAGGCGGTCGTGCCGGTCGGTGGCGGAGCGGACTCCGGTTATGGTGTGGCGGTGCAAGGCGATGGCAGAATCGTGCTCGTCGGCGCCAGCTACAACGGCAGCAATTACGACCTCGGTCTGGCGCGGGTGTTCGGGACCCCGGTGCCGGAGATCGAGGTGCAGCAGCCGGCGGGGACGTCCCTGACGGATGGGATTGCGGCGGCGGATTTTTCATCAACGGCGGTGGCGACCGGTCCCCGGATGGACCGAACATTCACCATCCGGAACACGGGCTCCGCGGATTTAACCGGCCTATTCGCCTCGATCGATGGCACCGACCAGGGTGATTTCATGATTCTCCAGGCGGCTGACGCAACGCTCGCACCCGGGGCGGCGACCACCGTCATCATTTCGTTCCTCCCTGGGGCCGAGGGTGTGCGGACCGCCGTGCTACACATCGCCAGCAACGATGCCACCGAGAATCCCTTTGACATCACCCTCACCGGAACGGGCCGGGTGCCGCCCACCATCACCATGGTGTCGCCGCTGCCGCCCGGCATGGTCGATACCCCCTACGATTTCACGTTCACTGCGGTTGGTGGCACTCCACCCTACACTTGGGAAATGATCGCTGGAGTTCTGCCGGATGGCCTGAGCCTGGGCGCTTCGGGGATACTTGCCGGAACACCCACTGCGGAGGGGACGCGGTTTCTCTCCGTTCGGGTGACCGGAGGGGATGGTCTTACGGCCGCCAAAGACGGCTATATCACCGTGATCCCACACGTCGCCATCGGGGATGGTGATCCGATATTTGGCGCGCATGGCAAGGTCACCACCGCGGTCGGGGTGGCGAATGATGCCGGGCGGGCGGTCGTAGTGCAGGCGGATGGCCGGATTCTCGTCGCCGGCTACACCCAGGTTGGGACCCCCGAGGACTTCGCGCTGGCCCGCTATCGCTCCGACGGGACGCTTGACCCCACGTTCGGCACGGGTGGCAAGGTCACCACGGCGGTGGGCACTTTCAAGGACTTCGCCCGCTGCATGGCCCTGCAGAGTGATGGCAGGATTCTGGTGGCCGGCGAAGTGAGCAATGGCAGCGCGTCCGATTTCGGCATCGTCCGCTATCTGGCCAACGGCACTCTCGACCCGTCCTTTGGCACGGGTGGCATCGCCAGCGTCTCGATTGCAGCGGGCAACGACTTCCCCAAAGGCCTCTTCGCCCGCAGCGACGGAAAGATCGTCGTGGCCGGCGCGGCGAGTACCGACTTCGGGGTGGCCCGTCTCAATACCGATGGCACGCTCGATACCTCGTTCGGCACGGCCGGCACGGTGATGACCGATTTTGGCACGGGCACCACTGACTACGCGGAAACCGCGTTGATGCAGAGCGACGGCAGGATCATTGTCGCCGGGCGGGTGAGCACCGCCACTCATGGCTATGACTTCGGCCTTGTCCGGTATCAGGCGGATGGGGCGCTCGACGCCTCCTTCGGCACCGGTGGGAAGGTCTCCACAACGGTTGGGGGCGGCAATGCTGAGGACATCTGTTTCAGTCTCACCCAGCAAAGCGACGGCAGGATCATCGCCGCCGGTGATTCCCTTTGGGGCGGCGGCTCCACGTTCGAGGTGGTCCGCTACCTGGCGAACGGGTCGTTGGACCCCTCGTTCGGGTCCGGCGGCATCGGCACTTATGCGATCAGCAATGCCAGCAACCACGCCCGAGCCGTGGCCGTGCAAGGCGACGGCAACATCATCGTTGCCGGATATGCCAACAGCCAAGGCCAGAACGACCACTTTGCCGTCATCCGGCTGTTGGCGAATGGCACGGTTGACGTTTCGTTCGGAGCCACCGGCCGGATGATGACGATCTTCGGTTCCGGTCCCGACCGGGCCTATGCCGTGGCGGTGCAGGGCGACGGTGGGATTGTGCTGGCCGGTGAGTCCAGCAATGGATCCAATACCGATTTCGCGGTCGTGCGCTATGTGGGTGCGCTGGCACCGGAAATCGCGGTGGAGGACCAGGCCGGGGCTTCCCTGGTGGATGGCAACGCATTCCTCGATTTCGGCAGAGCGGCGGCTTCCCGGGTGCTTACGGTTAGGAATACCGGCACCGCGGCGCTGACGGGAGTGCACGTCACCGTGGATGGTATCAACGCGGCTGATTTCACGATCACACCGCCCGTCACCACGATTCTCGTTCCGGGAGCCTCGGTTCCGTTTGCGGTTTCCTTTGCGCCGGGCATTAGCGGCCCCCGCCTCGCCAACCTCCATGTTGCCAGCAACGATGCCGATGAAAACACCTTTGATATCGCGGTTGCCGGCGGCGTGGCGGGAAGCCCCTTGCTCGCATGGCGGCTCACCCACTTCGGCAGCGCGGAAAACACGGGAGCTGGGGCGGATACCAACGACTACGACCATGACGGCGTGGTGAACCTGTTGGAATACGCGTTCACCGGCGATCCGCGGGTGCCCGCCACGTTCATCCAGCCGGTCATGCCGCCACTTGGTGGGGGCCGGCGGGCGATCTCGTTCCGCTGCGACGCGGGCTGCACCGACATCACTTACACCGTGCAGGCGTCCTCCACGCTGGCGTCCGGTTCATGGACGGACATCGCCCGCTCCTCCGGCGGTGCCGCGGTGCAACCGCTCAACGGCGGCAGCACGATCTCGGATTCCGGCATCGGTCTGCGGGTGGTCACCGTGACCCCGGCCGCTGCAGTGTTTCCGACGGGCAAGGGATTCCTGCGGGTGAAGGTATCCGAATGATGGCCAGGCAAGCGGGGACAACTTCCATTCTCCCGCTCTCCGAACCGCTCTTTAGCCCCTCATGCGCACCAACCATGAAAACCAATTTCCTAGCAATAACAGACGTTCTGCTGGTCTGACTTGGTTACTTCGTTCTACCGTGCCGCCTGGTGCCAGAATCCGCCCGATCTGACCAGTGGCGACCACGAGCAAGTCCCGGCAGTATCGGGCAATCCCCCGCATTCGCCAATACCGATCAGGGACTGATCAGGGATTGCCGATAGAGCCGAACCAAGTGCTCCGAAAAAAGGATCACATATTCTGCGGAATTTTCTTGGAAAGGGGGACCAAAATGCCATTCCCTCAGCTTGTGAGGAGTATTCAACAATGAATCTGACGTCCCCCCATTCTTCTGACTTGACCCCGCCGGGCTACTGCTCCGGTCGGCTCCGGTGTGCGGTTTTCACGCCGTTCCACCCTTCCTTTTCCCCGCCCTCCGGTCCGGCCACCGGCTCTGGCAACGGCCTTCACTCCAAAAGCAACTTCCTTGGCAGTCGGCGAGCAGATGCAGCTTGTTGTGGAAACGGTTCTCTGGCGTATGGCCAACCCAGCAGCACCGCGCCGCGTGCAGGTTGTCGCGCTGACTCTCGTCATCCGGGAGTCCGTGTCACAGGTGTAATCAGGATAGAGCAATTGCTGTTAGGGGTTAATATGCGGTTGTTTGCTTTTGTTTTGGGGTTAATGTTGGCGCTTCAGAATGGTTCCCGGGCTGCAGACGCCCTTCCCGGAGCGCCGACTGGCGTGCTGCTGGCCGGCAGCGCCTGCGCCGCCACGGACGAACTCGTCGATGACGCCGAGGCGTTAGGCGGAAAGGCCGCGACAGCCAGCGGTGCCTATCAGCCGCTGGTGCGCGTGAAACCCCCGGTCGAGGGTGAGGCGTTCACCGTCTGGGTTCACCGTAAGAGCGGGCCGATCCAGCTCAAGACGCTGGTCAACGGCGACCAGCAAGAAAAAGGGTGGAACTGGGATCAACCCGGCAGCTACGAGTGGTGCAACATGGGACGCTTCAATCGCCCCGACTTGGGCGACGGAATTGTTGTCATCCGCGCCGATGGGCAGGATAAGCCGCGCATTGATTGCGTGGTCCTCTCGTCCGATGCGGCTGCGCATCCAAAAGGGATGAAAGCCGACGGAAGCAAGGAACTCCCGCCCGAGGCACCCGATGCCTCGCTTGCCCCGACGATCACGACGGTGACCATTGACTGGAGCAAAACCGCTGGGAAGATGACCGCCGCGATCTGGGGGGTCAATGACTGTGAAGTGAAGAACTCCGGCTCGATTACGCCTGGGTTTGAAGCGTTTCTGGCCTCGCTCAAGCCGACATTGGTCCGCATCCACGATGCTGGTTTGGCCAATGACTGGACCGACCCCAAGACACGCACCTGGCGCACGGAGCAGATCAAGGCCGGTTTTGATGCTTCGACGGGGTATGGGAGCGCCCGGATTATCCTCAACATCCCCGCCTGGCCGGATTGGCTGCCCGCACAGGCCGATGGAACCCTCACCCCGGCCGGCGAAGATGAGTTTGTAAAACTGGTCGGTCGGCTTGTGGTGGTGATGCGTGAGCAGGTCAAACACCCCGTGGCCTACTGGGAACTCCTTAACGAGAAAGAAGATCAATTCGAGAAAATCGGCAAGGCCCAGTGGTTATGGAACCTGCACAACCGTTTGTTCGCAGAGATCAAGAAGCAGGATCCCAGCGCAAAAGTCGGTGGCCCGGCGTTCACCTGGCCCAAGCCGGTCTGGGTGGAGGGCTTCCTCAAGGGATGCGGACAGAATGTGGATTTTGTTACTTGGCACAATTATGCCTCGGGTGACATCTTCGATTCCAACGAGAGTGTCTTTGCTCGCGCGGATGCCTTGACCGATCAGGCCCGCTACATAAAAGAGGCGGTTGACCAAGCCACCGCCGGGCGCAAGGTCGAGTGTTTCCTGGATGAGTATAACATCAAGTGGGCGTGGGAGCCGATGGAGCGGCGGCACGGCAACAACGTGGGAGCGGTGTTTCAGGCGTGCGTTCTGAAACGTATGGCCCTACTCGGACTGGATGGCGTAACGGTCTGGCATGCCAAGGGCGGGGCCTATGGCCTGGTGGATAACGACGACACCATCCGCAGGACCGGACGGCTGTATCAGTTGGGGTCGCGCTGCCTGGTGGGAACCATGGCCGAGGCGAAGGCGGAGGAGGAAAAAGATCTCGAACTGATCGCGGTTAAGCGCGACGACGGAGTCCGCTCGGTACTGCTGATTAACCGCGCCGACCACACGGTGATTGTGCGGGGCGCGGGCAAGTTGGGGTTGAACGCGGAAGCCCCGACACTGGTGCGTATCGCCGCAGACGGCGTATCCTTGCTGCGGGCGCAACAGGAACTCGCAGGAGACGGATTGCGCCTGCCCGGTTATTCGGTGTCCCTGCTCACCGGCGACGCCTCGGTTGTGGCGCTGGTGAAATAGCTATCGCCGGGCTTTCCAGCCGTCCACGGTGGCATCATCGTGGAAACCGCACCGGAAAGTGAGAGGCTTCTTAAGGCCGATGACCTGAACGCTCTTGGGATTTTGACAACGATCAATGTCACCCCCTTATTTGCCCGCCCTCCGGACTGGCCACCGGCTCTTTCAACCTCCCGACTAACTTGAAAAGTTACTCAACGTTCCACACCCTCGGCGCGCGCCGGGTTCTGGTGCTAATAAGGAAAATGGATTGGGTGAGCAGCGGTTGGCCGAACTTCACGGCAAAGGACGCGGCGCTCACTACCGGCCGGTCATTCGTTGACATGCTCCTCCGGGCATGGCCCGAGGACTATTCATCACCGGATTGCTCGAACACCTGCGGCGCGACTCGGCGCTCGGCATGATCCCGTTCGAGTTCGCGGCGGATTCCAGCAAGATTGGCGGTGCGGGCGTCAGGCTGGTCGTCGCCAAAGCGGACCGGCGGTTTTCCTTCCGTCAGATGATCCTGGAACGCCGCCTGATCAAGCCGGTGTGGGCCTACGTGATCGGCGACGCCATCAGCCGCGGACTCCTGCCTCCTGTGGTGGGGTGGTGGAAGATCGCCACGGTTCCACCAAAACGGGTTACAACGGACGCGGGTCGTGAAGCCCAACAAAACCGCGCCGACGTGGAACGCGGCAAGCCGTGCTAACGGCGATATTCCAAATGCCGCAGGCACAAACTGGCATGGCCAACGGCAAATGGGTCTCAAGACGCTGTCCGACCACTACGCCGAACTGGGTGCCGACTTCGGCGAGGAAATCGAACGGCGGGCCAGCGATGCGAAGTTGATCCTGGAGACCGCCCTGAAATACGGTGTGCCAATCGAAATGCTCTGGAAACCATCGGGCTCCGCGTTGACACCGCCGTCGGGGCGTGAATCCGCTCCTACTCCCCGGTGATTGGTTGATCCAGCCCGAAGCCCTGCGCTCGATGGCGCTGGCAGCCCGTTCGTTCCGTGACCGTGGCATAGCCCTACCAAAGCCCGATCAGTCTAGCCAACTTCTCAATGTCGAGGACGGCATCGGCACCGTGGCCATCGAAGGCCCGATCCTCCGCAAGCCCAGCCTGTTCGCCCGTGTCCTGATGGATGCCTCCGGTTCCGGGGAAATCGGTGATGCCATCCGGGAGGCTGGGGAACGTGACGACATCAAGGCGGTGTTCCTCGACATCGATTCTCCGGGCGGCACGGTGGCCGGCACTCCGGAACTCGCCGCCGCCGTGGCCTCCCTCAACGAACGCAAGCCAGTCTATGCGTTCTCGTCCGGCCTGATGTGCTCGGCAGCCTACTGGATCGCCTCCCAGGCCCGCGCCATCTACGCCACGCCATCCGCCCAGGTCGGGTCCATCGGTGTGGTGCAGGCGGTGATTGACGACTCGGCCGCGCTGGCCAGCGAAGGAATCAAGGTGGAGGTGTTCTCGGTCGGCAACGGAGCGCAAGGTCGCCCAGCGGGCGCTCAGGCCATTCATGGCACAGCTCCTGCCCGTCACGGCATTCTCGCTTGATTTCAGCCCGCAACCCGCCGAGAAGCTCGACACCGTCCGGGTGCCCCTCGTCGGCGCGCCCAGCGCATCGAGCGACTTCCGCAATGGCTACCTGCGCTTCACCGACACCCGCGCCAACAAGATCTTCGTCACCATCGAATGCCTCTACGGCTTCGTGGCCGCCAAGACCCACGCCCCTCATCAGAAGGGCGAGGTTAAAATTCCAAATTCCGCCTCAATTTGGAATTTCTGCTTTCAAAATTCCATGTTCGCATTATCATGCGGCCATGGTTCGGCGCATTACAGGCGATTACCTTACGGTCTCCACAGCAGGAGAGGCCTTCAAGGCGTTCGTTCCAAGGCCCCTGCCTCCTGACCCGCCAGTGGTGCTCGATGGCACGCTGGCGCGGCTCCACGGGGAGGCACTGCTGGCACTGGGTCGTTTGGACGGGATCGCGAGTCTGCTGCCTGATCCAAAGCAGTTCCTCTACGCCTATGTGAGAAAGGAAGCGGTTGCCTCGTCCCAGATTGAGGGGACCCAGTCGTCGTTGGCTGATCTCCTGGCATTTGAGTTGGATTCGGCCCCGGGTGTTCCGCTTGAGGACGTGCGGGAGGTGTCGGATTGCGTGGCGGCATACGACCACTCCGAACAACGTCTCGCCGAAGGCTTTCCGCTCTCCCTCCGGTTGATCGGTGAAGCCCACGAAAAACTACTCGCCAAAGGCCGCGGCAGGGACCAATGCCCCGGAGCATTCCGACGCAGCCAGAATTGGATCGGCGGCAGTCGGCCGGGCAACGCCAGATATGTTCCACCTCCGCCGGACGTGGTGCTCGAGTGCATGGGTTTGTTGGAAAAATTCATTCATGATGATCCGCTTCGAACGCCACCATTGGTCAAAACCGCGCTCGTCCATGCGCAGTTTGAGACCAT
>JAIPKB010000268.1 GCA_021733795.1 Akkermansiaceae bacterium
CAACTTCAACCCCGTGGTGCCCGGCTACTTCGCCGACCCGACCCTGAAGAAGTTCGGGGACACCTATTATCTCTACACCTCCACCGACGGGATCGGCGCGTGCGAGGGCTGGACGCAGGTCTGGATCTCCAAGGACATGGTCAACTGGGTGAACTACAAGCTGGACTGGAAGGTCTTCGCCGTCAAGGCGAATCCCGGCTTCGTGATCGTGGACGTGATCGTGGACGGCGGGAGCGTCGGAGCCGTATCCACGTATTCGTTAGAGAAGATCGACGGCAGCCACCGGATCTTCGCCCGCTTCAGGAGCGAAAACAAGGTGGTCGGCAGCGTCCCCCGGCCGGGCGACCTGCTGTTCTCGTGCCTTGCCGAGGATTTGCCGGAGGCGGGCAAGATCGCCTCCTGGAAGACGCGGATTCCCAAGGACGGAGCCCTCGCTCCGATGTCCGATTCGACGGTGACGCGCATCGACGGCCGGAAGTTCGCCTGCATCAACGCGCCGGAAGGCGACGGCTTCCGGTTTGGCTCCGCGCGTTCGGAGGACCTCGGGTGCAATGGGTTCACGATTGTGGCCGCCCTGCGCCATCGCCGGCACAGCGCCCGGGACGCCTGGGACTCGGTGGTCGATATCTTCTACGACCGGTTTCAACTCGGCGTCTACAACTGGAACGGCACGGTGTACGTCCGCCGCAACGGCCGGGCCCGGACCAGCGACTTCGCGCTTGCCGACGGACAAATCGCCGTCCTCAGCCTGGTGGTCCGGCCCGACGGGACCTGGAAGGTCTTCGCGGACCACCGGGAAATCATGGCCAGCGATTCCGCCGATCAGATGACGAAGCTGGTGCCCGGCGTCGCCGGCGGCTTCGGACGCTGCATCAACCTCGGCCGCAACGAGCCGGACGCGTGGTCGACTTTCAACGGCGAAATCGGCGACGTCTTTCTCTACAAGTCGGCGTTGAGCGACTCCGAACGCAAGGAACTGGTGAACTTCATCGCGGCGAAGCTGGTCGGCGGCGGCGAGTCCGGCGCGGCCAAATAGCTGTGGCGGGTGACCCTGACCGGCGTCGTTTCATGGCCAGGCCGGTCAAGCCATCCGGGAACGATGGTGACTGTGTGGGGCATCGTAGGCTTGGGCTGGTTTCCGCGAGGGTTTCTCAGGGGACGATCCTCAACAATTTTCCGCCGCCCTCCGGCAGTGTCAGTTCGGCCTGGGAGCCTCCGATGGGTCTCCACTGGCCCGTGCCGGCGTCGAATGCTTCCAGCGCGGCTGGTCCGCGAAGGGTCAGTTTGGCTTGCGCTTTGTAGTTCAGGTTCACCACGACCCCATGAGAGGGGACGTTTTTTGTGGTGCGGCCGAACGTCGCCAGCAGCAGGCCTTCGACGGGTGCCCCGGGGTGATAGTCCTTGCCGGCCGCGGGAGGGGTGAATTGAAACGGTGCGTCAGCAGGAAGGGGGACGGTGCCCGGTGGTTGCATGCCGGTGTGAAACACGCCGAGCGACACCAGCGGCTGCAGTTCCGTTGCAATGGCGACGAACTCGCGGTTCAACGGCTTCAGCGCTTGATAGAGTGCGGTCGGGGTCCCGTCCTCCATGGCCATGCCGCCTTCGTGCTTGGGGTAGCAATAGACATAGTACGAGATCCCTTGCGCCCCATAAGCCAGCGTGGTGTAAACCAGATAACGCATTTCGTCCGGCGTGGGAATGCGCGGCGCCGCCGGGGAGGCCGCGGAACCCGGAACCCAATTGCTGGCCTGCACGATGTTGAGAAACGGCAACCCGGCGGCCAGGGCCTGTTGGCGAATCAGCGCCAGGTTGAGGAAATAGTCCGGATTGTCGCCGCCGTTGGTGAACTGGTAGTGATCGTAACTCAGCAGGGCGGGACGGACTTCGGACACATACCGGCGCAGGTACTCCTGATAGGCTGGCACGCGCTTGCCGGGGACGCCCAGTTGCTGGTTGTTGGCGTAGGTGGGAAACAGGTTTATGTAGGCCAGGTGGGCGGGGTCCCGTTCCCGCAGGTGTGCCACCAGCTTCCCCAAGCCCGGAAATTGCCCGGCACCCGGCTCGTCGGTCAGATGATAGGCGTGAAGCGCGGGATGATCTTTGACCCGGTCGAGCAATGCATCCAGCGCCTTGGGGTCGCCCAGGGAGTCCGGCGTGAGGAGCGGGTCGGTCAGCAGCCCGCGCAGGCCGTGACGGTGCGCCACGGCCAATTCCTGTTCATGGCACCAGGCCAGGTTCCAGCCGCCCTCGACCAACTGCGTGGCCGCCTTGTCATCCAATGCCGCGCCGCCGGGATAACCCGGTCCGGCCCAGTAGGTGACGATCGGCTGGCCCAGCTTCCAGCCGCTCGCCGGCGCGGCCGCCGACAGCTCGGCCCCGAACCCACGGCGCGGCATGAATTGGAGTCCGAAGGCGGCGGCGGCGGTGGTCTTGAGAAATTCCTGTCGTTTCATGGCGGTGGGGCGGTGGTTATTCGATTACGCCGATTTCGGCCACAATCGCGTGATTCTTGTCGAGGCAGTGGCGGGCGATGAACTTGAAATAGCGGGCCCGGACCGGCTCGAACGGAATGGTTTGTTCGACCGGATTGGCGCGGAGGTTGCCGAACTCTCCTTCGGCGGCGGTGGTCCAAGTCGTTCCATCGCGGGAGACCTGGAAAGTGTATTGGTCAACCATGCCGTGAGTGGTCCGGTCCTGGCGCGGCAGATAGGTGAAGCCCCTGAGGGTTTTCTCACCGCCCATGTCCACCGTGAATTCCTGCGGCAGGTGGTGTTCCATTTCAATCGCATGGGTGTTCCAGAAGGTGTCCGGCTTGCCATCGATGGCGGGTTTGGCATCGCCGAAGGAAGCGGAAACGACCCGCCACCCGCTTTTGGTCCGGGCTGCGGCCATCACCTTGGGATCGGTGCCGACAGGCGGCAGCCAGGTCTCGAATTCCGGTTCCAGGAACAAGCCAAAGTCGGAAAGCGCCGGACACGCTGGCGATTGGGTGATTCTCACCCGCACCTGGGCGCTGGTGGTGGGGGGCACACGCCACAGGCGGATGGCGCCGACGCAGGGTGCGCTCGCCAGTTCCTTCCACACCCCGTCCACGATGGCGTCCACCGCCACTCCCTCGATGCGCTGGCCCAGGCGAATGTCTTCGCGCAACCGGATCAGGTTGAAGGTCTTCGCCCCGGCCAGGGTGAAGGTGACTTCCGGCGTGAGCACGGCATCGTCCGTGAGCCACGCGCTCCAGAGGTCCTGGTCTAACAATTTGGTCGGAGCATAACCGGGGTCATTGCCGCGAATGTTGGATGCGGCAGCGGTCGCGTCCGCCGCCAGATTTCGGGAAAAGGTCGCCCGCAGGTGCCTGCCGAATGCCGTCAAGCTCGAGACGTCATTCTCGTGAATGAGGCCACGCCGGTCCGGCGGGAGGTTCACGATGAGATTGGCACCGCGCCCGACACACGAGAGATAGATGTTCATCAACTGCTCGGGTGACTTGACGCTGCCATTCTGGCTTTCGTGCCAAAACCAGCCGGGCCGGATGGAAACATCGCCCTCGGCCGGGCACCACACGTCGCCCTGGCGCTGGCCGCTGGCATGATCGCCAGGGGTGTTCAGGGATTTGAGTGACGCGAGGGTATGCCAACAGGGGTTGCCGACCTCGCCGCCCTCCGAACCGCCCCAGTGGCAATCGGCGAAGTGGGTGCGGCCGTCCTCGTCGTATTGGGCACCCCAGACCGCGCAATCCGGTTGGTTCTTGCGGATGATGGCCCGGATCTCCTTCCAGCCGTAATACGTGTTATAGTTGATCGAACGGCTGCCACCCTGGCCGCCATAATAGCCGGTGCCACCGGAGGCCCCGTCAAACCACATTTCAAAGATCGGTCCGTAGTTGGCGGTGAGTTCGCTGATCTGCTGGTGATAGGCGGTGACATAGCCGGGGCGGCCGTATTCGGGGTGATTGCGGTCCCAAGGGGAGACATAGACGCCGAATTTGAGGCCGGCCTCTTTGCAGGCGTCGGCCATTTCCCTGACAACGTCGCCCTTGCCGTTTCGAAAAGGCGTGGCGGTGATGTTGTGCGGAGTGCTTTTCGTCGGCCACAGGCAGAGTCCGTCGTGATGCTTGGCCACGAGGATCACCCCCCGCATCCCACCGGCCTTCGCCGCGGCAGCGATCTGGTTGGCGTCAAACGAGGTGGGGTTGAACAGCGCCGGCTGTTCATCGCCGAACCCCCACTCCTTGTCGGTGAAGGTGTCCACCCCGAAATGGACGAAGGCGTAGAGACCGAGTTCGTGCCACGTGACCTGGCGTTGGGTCGGGACCGGTCCAAAGGGTGCAGGGGGAGGCGGCGAGGCAATTGCAACCCCCAGGCTGAGCGAAACGAGAAGGGCGGCGGCAGTCTGCATGGGCGGTTTACGAGGTGATGGACTGGTTGCTTTCAGATGGGTAAATGGGTCCTCGCATGGTAACATTTCTGATGCTTTGATTGGGCAGCGCGATAGCCTTCGCCCCAAAAAATGTTACGATGCGAGGACTGGTTCCATGTTGCGGGGCGTGGGGTGTGAGGGAGCCGAGCCGGCGGTCAATGCAAGCCGAATTTCATGCCGTGTTTTTTGAACACTTCCTTGCGGAAGATGGGATTGTAGGCCGCGTAGATGCCCAAGCGGTACAACGAGCGCATGTTCGTCTTGAAATCGAAGGCCCGCTGGATGATCGACGGGATGCTGTTGAACGACGCGCGTGCCTTGAAACACGCCTCGGTGAGTTCGTCCGGCGACATGAGGGTCGGCTGGAAGCAGGCGTGATTGAACCGGTACTCCGGGTGCAGCCACCATTTTCCATCGTAGAGAAGGCGTCCCTCCGTCTGCCATTTCCGATACAACGGGGTGTTGGGGTAGGCGACCAGGATGTTGAACGCGGCGAAGCAGAACTTGTTCTCCACCGCGAACTCCAGCGTGCGCTCGATGCTCGCGGGCGTGTCGTAGTCATGCCCAAGGGTGAAGGCCGCCCAGAGCTGCAGTCCATAGTCCCGGATGATTTCAACCTGTTGCTGATACCCATCGAATCCACCGCGGATGTTCGGCGCTTTCTTCATCGAGCGCAGGCACTGTTGATCCAGCGACTCGAACCCGACCACCAGTCCCACGCATCCGCTGCGCACCAACAGTTCCATCAATTCCCGGTCGTGCGTCATGTCGATGCTGCCCTGCGACACCCAGCGGACCTTCAGCGGGACCAGTGCCCGGCAGAGTTCCTTGGCGGCCTCGTGATCGGCAAGGATGTTGTCATCCACGAAGAACAGGAATTTGCGTTCCTGTGCCTCGACTTCCTGCACCACTTCACGCACGTCGCGTCAGAATTGCGTGCGGTCAAAGTAGGCGCTCACCGCACAGAAATTGCAGGCGAACCGGCATCCGCGGCTGAATTGCAGCAAGGTGACCGGCAGGTAGCCCTTGCCTTTGAAGAGATCGCGCCGGGTCAGTGTCCCGGTCTGCGGTCGGCCCACGGGAGCGCGATATTCGGGTTTGAGCCGGCCCTGCCGGGCGTCATTGAGCACTTCCGCCCAGCCCGTCTCGGCGTCGCCGATGAAAATTGCGTCGGCATGGGGGCGGGTTTCCTCGGGAATCAACGTCGGGTGCATTCCGCCGAGGATGACCGGCACACCTCGCTGGCGGAACTCGGCGCTGATCTCGTAGGCGCGCCGCGCGGTATAGGTCTCGACGGTGATCGCCACCAGGTCGGTCGGTTCGTCGAATGGGATTTCCTCCATGCGGTCGTCATACAGGACCACTTCCACGTCCGGCGGTGTCAGTCCCGCGTGTCCTGGACGATTTGCCCCCACAGGTTTTCCGCATCGCCAATCGCCACGGCGTCCGCGTACTGCAGCGCTTCCTGCGGCAGAAACGTGGGGTGATAGCCGCCCATCACCACCGGCACCCCGCGCTGGCGGAACCGTTTGGCGATTTGGTAACTGTGGCGTGCGTTGTAGGTCTCCACCGTGATCGCGACGAGATCCGCCGGTTGATCGTAGGGAATGGGCTCCAGGCGCTCGTCGATGAGTGTGAGGTCCACATCATCCGGCGTCAGCGCGGCAAGAATGGCAAACACCAGCGGTTCCATCGCATCGGTGGAACGGTCGCTGTTCATGTTTGGCCGGATGAGCGTTATCCTCATCGGGCGGCCCTGCCCTCGGGTGCCGCCCATTGCCAGCGCAACGCCTTCCGTTGGTTCAGCTTCCATGGGGTAGGGAGGCGATACGTGATCGGGAACCGCTGCCACATCAGGCCTTTCCGCGGCGCCGGCCAAACAGAAAGCCGGCCAGCAGGCCGACGAGTCCGCCGGCCGCGGTTCCCCAGATGGTGTATTTCCTTGCGCTGGCCTCGACCTCGTTGATCAGCGGATTGCCGAGGAATCGGGGTGATCCGCAGGTTTTCAGACAGGACCGGCAGCATCTGGTCGAAGCGGCCGCTGTTGATGGCTTCCTCGGTGGTTTTCAAGACAGCGCGCAGTTCCTGGTGAATCTCGTGGTCCGCCTCCTCCGCGCGACAGGGGTCACGACGACGGCCAGCGCCAATAGGGTTTTCAGTAGTGGATGTGGTTTCATGGTTGTTTGATCGGGATGATTTTTCTGAGTACGGCCACCATCGCCAGGCCTCCCGCCACGTCGGCGAGATGGTGCTGGTGGACGAGCATCGTGGACACCGCGATGGCGGTGAGCCATGCGGGAAAGATCCAGCGTCCCCAGGACCCGGTGTTTTCCCGCAGCGCCATCGTGATGGTGCCGGACCACACCAGGTGCAGCGAAGGCACCAGGTTGTGCGGCGGATCGATGCCGAACATTTTTTGATAGATCCACGCCAGCGACGGGTTGTCGTCGATCACGCGTGGAAACCCCAAGCTGGCCGGAAACAGCAGGAACAGGGCGCCGGACGCCAGGGTGCCTGCGGTCAATTGTTTGCCGACGGCCCGGATGGCGGGCGGTTCCAGCCACAGCAGCGGAGCCAGGAACAGCAGGTACATCGACAGGTAGACCCAGATGAACTGCGGCAGGAAAGGCGTGTCCAGTTCCCACTCGAAATAACAGCGGTGGGTATGGAGGCGGCTTGCGGTGAACCGGTTGATGGTGGGGTAAATGGCGAAGAAGACGCCGCCGGCCACCGTCGACCAAAGGGCGTAGGCGGTGATTCTGGCGGGATCAGGCTTCATGGTGCTCGAAGATGTCGGGGTTGCCGGGCGCACCCATCGGCGGTTGCCGGGCGCACCCATCGGCGGTGCCGGGCGCACACCGCCCCACAGGCTCAGATAGATGGACCAGAAGGACGGGGTGTAACTCCCCGCCGGCACGTGTGACGGCAGTTCGGTCCACGGGGCGTCGGTGTGCTGGTGGTGGGCGAGGTGAAGGTGATAGTTCAAGGCCAGCCACCGGATCGGGGCGAAGATCTTGAGGTTCCACGGGCCTTCCTGCACGTCGCGGGCACTCCAGGCATGGTCCACATATTGCAGCGCGGACCAGTGAAGCGCGAACAGGTAATGGGCTGCCACCCACCCCGGGCCATGACAAATCCAAGGCCACGAAGACCACCGCCTGATAGGCAAATGCGGTGAATCCCTCGAGCCACACCCGCAGCACCGGCAGCCGGGCCAACTCCGCCACAAAAGGTCCGAATCCGATCACCGGGGCATTGCGTTCGAATCTCCTCAACCACGAAAATAGCCTTCCAGCCCCCGACGCCAAGGAGAATCGGGAAATCGGGGGAAGTTTCAAGCGCCGTCG
>JAIPKB010000269.1 GCA_021733795.1 Akkermansiaceae bacterium
CTGGCGACAAGTGGGCGGCCCAGGGCCGAGCCGCCCTACCATTCTGACCTCTGATCTCTGACTCCTGATCTCCGACTCTCCGACTCTCCGACTCTCCGACTCTCCGACTCTTATGCTCGCGCATTCGCGAGCAATTCGCTGGCGATGCGGGTGGCGGTGTGGCCGTCCCAGAGCGGGGGGGTCTGGCCGAGGCGGTGGGGGCCGGCGAGGAGGGTGGCGATGTCGTCGCGGAGGGTGGTGATGGTGGTGAGGCGGTTGCTGCCGACCTCGATGGTGATCGGGCGCTCGGTGTTGGGACGGAGGGTGAGGCAGGGGGTGCGGAAGTAGGTGCTCTCTTCCTGCAGGCCGCCGGAATCGGTGAGCAGGAAGCGGGCGTGATGGGTGAGGTTGAGCGAGTCGAGATAGCCCAGCGGTTCGAGCAGGCGGACCCCGGGGTGGCCGTCGAAACTGAGGCCGAACTCCGCCATCCGGCCGCGGGTCCGCGGATGGATGGGGAAGGCGATAGTCATGTTTTCCGATAGCTCGGCGAGGGCGTTGACGATGACCTCGAGGCTATCCCGGACGTCGACGTTGGAGGGCCGGTGAAGGGTCACGTACACAAAACGCCCCGGTTCCAGGCCGAGCCGGGCGAGGGTGTCGGTGACGTTGGCTTGATCGAGGTGGGCGACGAGGGAGTCGATCATCACATTGCCGACGCAGCGGATCTTGTGCTCGGCCACTCCCTCGCGCCGGAGATTGGCGTCGCCGTCGGTCGAGGGCGTGAGCAAGAGGTCGGCGAGGGCATCGGTGACGAGGCGGTTGAGTTCCTCCGGCATGCCGCGGTCGTAGCTGCGCAGGCCGGCTTCGATGTGGGCCACCGGAATCCCGAGCTTGGCCGCCACCAGGGTGCAGGCGACGGTGGAATTGACATCACCGACGACGACGACCCAGTCGGGTTTTTCGGCCAGGCACACCGGTTCGAAGGTGAGCATGATGTTGGCGGTCTGCATGGCATGGCTGCCGGAACCCACCTCGAGATCGTAGTCCGGTGCCGGAATCCCGAGTTCCTGGAAGAACACCCCGGACATTTTCTCATCGTAGTGCTGGCCGGTGTGGACGAGGCGGGCCTCGATGGTCCGGCCGCTGCCGTTGCAGGCCGCGTTGTGGGCGCGGACCGCGTGGATCACCGGCGCGATTTTCATGAAATTCGGGCGGGCACCGGCGACGAGGAGGAGTTTCATTGGGGTAAAAGCTGAAATGCTGAAATGCTGAAATGCTGAAAGGGAGAGAAGTTGAAAAGTCGAAAGTCTGAAAGTCTGAAGGTCGGGAAGATGAAGAGTCGAAGGTCAGAGGGGTAAAAGCTGAAATGCTGAAATGCGGGAGGTTGGGAGGCGGTGATCAGTGGTCGGGAGTCGGGGGGGAGCGCCGGCGTCCCGCCGGCTGCACCTGGCATCCTGCCGGGTGCTCTTCAAGTGAATGAACCGTGGAAGAGTATGCAGTGGTCGGGAGTCGGGAGTCGGGAGGGCGGAGTCGGGAGTGCGTGGAGTGCGGTGAAAGCCGGCGGCGCATCACCGCTTTGTGAGAATGAAGGAGCTGCTTTGTTGCTTTTGAATTGCCTCCTCAGTCTCCGAAAGCGGCGACGCTCGCCGCAGTCCAAAGCCTATGGATGGCAGGCGGAGAGAGGGGCAGAAGGTGAAAGTCGAAGGTCGAGAATGGGGAGTGCTTTGCGCGGAAGCATTGGGGGGTAAAAGCTGAACCGAGCGGAGCGAACCGGAACGCAGTGGAGATAGCCGAGCAGTCTATTCAATCCTGAGGCAAATAGACCGGAGCGAAGCGAAGGCCCCGGAGGGGGACCGCCGGAGGGCGGGATCAAACGCTAAAATGCTGAAAAGCTGAAGTGGATTCCGAAGCGCTGACCTTCATCGACTTTCAGACCTTTAGACCTTTAGACCTTTGACTTTTAGACACTCCTTCCGCTCTCCGTGCCTCTGTCTGTCCATTGCATGGCGGGCGGGACGCCCACGCTCCCTGATCTTCATCCGCTCCGGCAAGCTACCGCCCTTGGTCGATTCCGCCGCAAGGGGCGAAAAACCTGCAAAATTTGGATGAAGATGTAGAGCGAATCGCAGCATTTTGGACTGCAAAGGGGTAGAATTACGGATTTCTTAAATTGTTCAAGGAAAAAAGTGGGAAATTTTCAAGAAGTCGAAGGTCGGGGGTCGGATGACGGAAGGTGGATGACGGAAGGTGGAGGATGGAAGGTGGAGGATGGAAGGTGGAGGATGGAAGGTGTGTTCGGGGGGGGCTGGAGGCTGGAGGGGTGCTGTTTACTTGGGGCGAGCCCCCCCGAGAGACGGCCTGGCGCGAGACGCGCCACCCACGCCCGGGATTGCGCCCCTCTGACCTCTGTCCTCTGTCCTCTGTCTATCACCCCTCACGCCGATTGCGGCAAGTCGGCGCGGCACGGCGGCCACGCCCTACCGACTTTCTCCTCTTCAGTCTCTGGGCCTGTCGAGGGAAGCGATGATGGTGTTGAGGTGGGTGAGGATGTCGGTGAGTGCGGTGGTGGGGTGGTGGTTGGGGAGGTGGGCTTTGGAGCGGGGGGTGAGGTGGATCTGGTGGTCGACGTCGTCGGGGGTTTGGATCATGGTGAGGCGATGTTGGTCGCAGAGCAGGCGGTCGACGGCGCCGGTGGGGCCGCGGAAGACGCTGTAGACGGGGACGCCGATGGCGGCGGGCTCGCGGTTCATGGTGCCGCCGCCACTGACGACCAGGTCGGAGTGCCAGATCAGGTTGAGGCCATCGACGACGCCCTGCGGCACCACCAGGTTGGTGCCGGCGAACCAGTGTGGATAGCACTCGCGCAAGGTTTCCTGCTGGCGCGGGTTGCGGGGCAGCAGCACGATTTTAACTCCGGGGGCTTGCAACGCACGGTCGATGAACCGTGCGAACAGGGGGTCTGCGGCGGGATTGTGGTAGTGGGCCTCGGTGGCGGGAGGCCGTGCGGTCACCACGATGCTGGCATCGCGCAGCCCGAGTTGATCAAGGATCGCCTCATCCGGTTGGAAATCCGGCACGTAAACGTCCTCCTTGATCCCTTGATAGGTGCGGACGCGAGGATCGGGTTTGCCGCCATAGAGGGCGGTGGAGACGGTTTCCGGGGTGAGGATCCAGCGGGGCGCGAGCAGGCGGGACTCGGCGGTGTGCTCGTAGTCCATGATTTCCGCGACGGGAATGCCCAGCAGTTTGGCGGCCAGGTTCTGGCTGCGGGACCCGAGATTGAGCGCCAGGCCGGGGTTTTCGCGGCGGGCGAAGCATGTTAGTTGGGCGCTCCTCACCATCAGCCCCCATGCCTTGGCGGTCAGATGGCCGCCGTAGTGGCGGCCGATCCGTTGATAGGCCAGGGCGTGGAAGCCAGCCATCTCGCAGGTTTGATAGGCATCGCGGGCGGTCAGCACCAGCTGGTGGCCCTGTTGCTCCAGCGCACGGATAATCGGGCGGAAGAAGGGAATATGGGGGGTGTTCTCGAAGTCGATCCAGATCTTCATACCAATCAAGTAAAGAGCAATTCGCTGGCGCGGGGTTTGATTGACGAGTGACGATCCGGCGCCGCTGCGCTTTGCCGGGACATGTTGTTGATTTTTGATCTGGTGATCTGAGCTTGTGGCTTTGGACTGCGGTGAAAGCCAGCGGCGCATCACCGCTTTTGGAGAATGGGGGCGTGCATGAAGCGCCTGGTGATTCGCCATTCGGAGTCTCTCCCAGTCTCCCAAAGCGGCGATGCTCGCCGCACTCCAAAGGAGCCTGCGGCTCCCCGCCTTCAGATATTCGACTCTTCCTCCTCTCTTCACGCCGCTGGCGACAAGTGGGCGACCCGGCTCTCAATGCTGGATTTAAGTCAGCGCTTATGGGGTGGCGGTGGTCGCAAGCGGCGGGGCGGAAAGTTCCGTGCGGTGGGAGCGGACGAAGCGCGAGATTTCGCGGGGCAGGACCTGCCAGACGTCGTGCTGATAGGTGTCCCTGAGCCAACTGAGAAACCCTTCATAGTGGTCGAGCGGGTAGGTCATCGGCTCGCCGGTTCCGGTCATGTCGATGTAGTCCGGATGGACATTCATCAGGACCATGCCGCCCTGGCGGACGAGCCACCCGGTTTTCCGGCGCCAGATCTCGGCGTCCGGTTCACGCAGGAGCAGGAACATGGTCGAATCCTGCGGGAGCGTGTAGGGCAACTCGACGTATCCTTCACGGGTGCCACGCTCCGCATGACCGGCCGGGCCGGGGATCCAATACGGGAAGATGGTGTGGGCTCCATTCGGTTGTGGTTCGAACGGATCGGTATCAAAGGTGGAACATTCGTATTCGATGTCCAGGTCGTGGAGCCAATCGAGTTCCCGCAGCATGAAACCGGAGCGGAAGCCACAGGCGTTCCATTCGCGCAGGTAGTGATTGATCCGCTGCGCCTTGTGCTGGAAACCCGCATACGAATGGTAGAGCTTGCCATCGTGGTTGAGATCGTGAACACCGACCTCGAAACCCCGTTCGAGGAGCCATTCGCGGAGCGAGTCCGGCACCACGTATTCGCCCTCCGGGATGAAGTTGAATGATGAACGGAAACCGAACTTCAGATCCAGCTCCGCCAGTGCCCGCACCTTGTCGACCCCTGCCTGGGACTCCACATCGTGGGTGAGGACAAGGGCGAAGCGCTTGCCGTCCGGCCATCCCGGCCAGCCGTCCGGCGTGGCTCCGGCGGCTTCGTTGATCGGCCACACCTTGGCATGGCGTCTGCGGATGCCAGCCACCCCAATTCGCCGCAGCGCCCAGCGGAGCGACTTGGGTACGAACGGCTTCACCTGGTAATAGAACCGGGTCAGCAGGGAACGGTGGCGCTCGAGCATGCGGAAGCGTGGGGGAGCAAGGATGGAACGGTCGGAGGCCGGGCGTCAGTGTTCGCCAGCGACCCAGCGTGGGGCGACGGATTTGGTCTTGTTGAAGACGCAGGACACGTCGGCACGTCCCTTTTCAAGTTCCCCATAGCACCAACTGAGGCTCTCGCGGTTGGTGTTTTCGGCATCCAGCACCAGCAGCACCTTGTCCATGAAGCCGGCCATTGCCATTGTCGGACTGGTGGGAGCCACGTGCGGCATGTCGAAGACAATGTAGTCGAAGTCGCAAACCTCGAGTTGGGGCATGAGTTCATGCATCGCGACCGAGGCGAGCGTCTGGGCTCCTTTGCCGGACCGACGGGTCGGCGCCGCGGCATAGTAGAGGCTGCGTGGGTTCTGGCGGAACGCCGCGGTCCGCGAGAGATCCAGGGCGGTGTGCAGCGACTCGGCCGGGGTGTCAGGCATGGTGCTGCTCCACGAGCCGTTGAGATCGACCAGCAACACCTTGAACTTGCCGTTTTCGGCGAAGGCCTTGGCCATGGAAACGGCGAGGGTCGAGGTGCCGGCGCCCATCGAGAGCCCGGTCAGGCCGATGAGCTTGGGTTTGTGGGTGATGTTGTTTATTTCGAAGCCGAACATGATGCGGTCGCGGATCGCCCCGGCATAGGGCATGATGAAATGCTCTTGATCTCCCTTGCGGTTTTTTCTGCGACCGTTGGTGGCTGGGGCCGGCAGCATTTGGTCGCCGCCATGTCCCAGCAATTTGTAGCTGGGATCCGGGCCCATCAGTTTCGCCACTCCGTCCCGGGATCGGATGTGGGGGATGCTCATCATCAGCGGCATTTGCAGGCGGGTCTGGATCTCGATCGGTCGCGCGACCCGGCGGTCGATGACCCATTCGATCAGAAACGCGAGGGCCAGACCGAGCAGGATGCCGGATGCGCCTACCGCCGCCGCCATTTTGAGGGTCGTCGGAGAGATGACCTTGGCGGGTGCCGATGGGTTCTGGACCACGCTGATGTTGGGCATGGAAGCCGGGTTGAGCGCCTCGTCAACCCGAGCCCTCTCCAGGGTGGTTTCGAAGTAGCGGTATTTCTCCTCTTCCAATTGGCGGCGCCGTTCCAGGTTGGCGAATTCCAGGCTGCCCGCGGAAATCTTATCGACCTGGGCATCGATCTTGGCGAGTTGATCTGCCAGCATCTTGTATTTGGCGTCGATGGATTCCAATTTGGCCCGTTCGGCTACCAGGTCGGCGCCGGGAGCCTCCTGCGCCGCTGGATGGTCCTGCGCCTTGGCCATGCTGGCGAGTGCCGGATATTGCTCGATGAGGTCGAGCCCCTGCTTCTGAATGGCGGCAATCTGCCGATCCAGCGAGGTGAGCATCGGGTCACCCGGCTTGCGGGTCATCATCAAGGCATTCCGCCGTCCCTTGAACAGGGTCAGTTGCTGGCTGAGGTCGCGGTATTTTTCCTGAGCCGTGATCCGCGCCATGCGCTCCGGCGTCGGTTCTTCCTCCACCGCCTGGTCCTGGTCCTGGTCCTCCGGGTTGGCTTGCGGGTCGTTTTTTTTGGCCTCGGGCTCCAGCACGCCCATGGCGGCGGCGAGGGAGGTCAGCTTCACCTGTTGCTCGGCCTGTTCCACCTGCGTGGCCAGCAGGGCGGTGCGGATGGCATTGCGTCGCGATTCCAAGGCGGTTTTGGCGTCTTCGAGTGAGAGGAATCCGGCATCCGACCTCAGCTTGCCGAGTTCTGCCTCGGTCTGGCTGAGCCGGCTGCGGGCCTGGTCGGTTTGCCTTGCCACGCTCTCAAACGCGCCGGTGGAGCGATGGATTTCCAGGTGTTTCTCGAAATAGGTGTCGATCAACTGTTTGAGTACGGCGACTGCCACTTCCGGGTCCGGGTGGTGGTAGCTGACGTGGATGACGTTGCTGCCGCGGGTGGCGGTGACGGTGATGCCTTTGGCGATTTGGACGGCGGCGGCGGCATTGGTCGGTGGGACGTCGGTTGCCGTGAGGATCTTCTCCGGGCCGACCTTGGTCGCGACTTCGAGTGCCAGATCGGTGCTTTGGATAATTTCAAGCTCGGCATCCATGATCGCCACGCCATTGCGTCCGCCGGCATCGGACTTATTCTCATAGGTGTCCGCGGAACTTCTTTCGACCACGTAGCGGACCAGCAGCTTCGCCTGGGTGGTGTAGTCCGGCGTGCGGCTGTCCTGATAGACCAGGGCCGCCGCGCCGGCAAAGCCGAGCAGGGAGAAGAACATGATCTTCCACTTGTGTTTGAACAGCACGAAGAGAATGTCATAGACATTCAGGCTGCTACTTCGCCGGGGTTGGGATCTCGTATTCGAGGGGGGCTTGGGTGCTGCTTTCATGGGTGGGTGGGTGGGTGTTCAGTCGAGGTGTGGATAGATCAGGCGGCCGGCGATCCGGTTGAGGGACAGCGGGAGGTGGCCGAATACCAGAGGCAGGCGTTCGGTGGGCGGCTTTGAGCCGGTGAGCCAGGTGAGTTTGCGAGTGTCATAGCGGAAATAGTCCAGCGGGGTGGAGGTCCCCGCCCAGGATTGTTTGAAGCGGATCAAGCCCGCATCGTCAGTGGAGGTGCGCCCAAAATTAAGCGATTGGCAGCCGATTGCAAGTAGATGTTCGATGGCGCCCCACATCACCAGGTGGTTGGGTCTGAGGTGCCAGTGGTCGTGATCGGAGGCTCCGAACTTGTAGATGGCGCGGCTGCCCGAGTGAAAGAACACTGCGCCGGCCACGGGGGTGCCGGCCCGGTGGGCGAGGACGATCACGCCCAAGCCGGGTGCGACCAGGTGCCGGCCGATCGCCCGAAAGAATGCAATTGGCTGGGGGGGCAGCCCGTGGCGGCGGCGGGTGCGGCCGTGGAGGTCATAG
>JAIPKB010000270.1 GCA_021733795.1 Akkermansiaceae bacterium
GAAGCTGTCGAGTGCGGAGGCATCTAGAGACTGGAACCCTCTGATTGTCAATGTTTTTCGTCAGTAGCGGGCGGGTGAGTTGCGGGAGAATTTTCATTAGATCTTCCAAATAATTTGGATTGGCGAGGCATCTCGGTATGATTGCTTTGGGTTTCCGTGACATTTACCGCTCTGTAATACCCAGATTGATTAAGGGCGAAGTTTTTTTTGACTTCAAACGAACAAGGGTTCAATTGAACTCATGGTTACCAAAAATCCCCCTGGATTGTATCCGTGGTCTAAGGATCTGGAGGCTTCCTCCGACGTTCGCCTGCGTGAACGCGAGAGCTTCGCGATGTTGTTTGGCTGGTTGGAGAAGTTTGTCGGGAGGCAGTCCCTGCCTCCCGGGCGCATGGCTTGCGAGCGATTTTGGAAGGAGCAGGTGCTTTCAAAACCGCGGGAAAGGTGGCAGATCGGCAATGGGGAGCGGCGATCCGCTGGTATTTGCGCTGGCTGGAACACCAGCAGGCAAGGGGCGGCGAGGTCCGGACCTTGCCGGAGCGCGTGCGTGATGCAGTGGACCGGGCGGGTGCCAGACGCGGACATGCCCCCCGGACGCGCGAGACCTACGGCCGCTGGTTGGCGGCTTTCGCAGTGTGGGCGGGCGACAGCCAAGCGGTGATGCGGCCTGACAAGGCGCGGGATTTCCTGAGCTGGCAGGTGGCGGAACGCAAGGTTTCCTATGCGACTCAGAGACAGGCGCTCAATGCCTTGGCGTTCTTCTACAAGGCGGTTTGCGGGATGGATGAGGTGGATCTCGACGTGCGACTGCGTAAGACGGACCCCCGGGTGCCGGTGGTGCTGGATGTCAAAGAAGTGCTGAGGGTGCTCGATAAGATCGACGAGAAATACGGATTGATGGCGCGCATCCAGTATGGAGGAGGCTTGCGCTTGATGGATAAGAACGCCTCGACCCACGCATTGCGCCATTATCCGTCCGCGACGCATTTGTTAGAAGGAGGGACGGACATCCGGACGCTGCAGACCTTGCTCGGGCATGCGGACGTCAAGACGACGGAGATTCACACCCATGTGGCGAAAGGAGTAGGAGCGATGGGCGTCACCAGTCCTTTGGATCGACTGGCGACAGTGAAGGCGGGGTAGGAGATCGGAGACAGGAGATGGGAATTTTGGATTTTGGATTTTGGATTTTGGATTTTGGATTTTGGATTTTGGATTTTGGATGTTGGATGTTGGATGTTGGATGTTGGATGCTGGATGATCGAGCTCAATCAACCACCTCGTTTTGAGCGAAGAGCCGAGCAAGTTCTAAAATTTTCCCAAAGGGATCAGCGCGTGACTTCCGTCAGCGCACGGAACGGCGCTTGAATGGGCAAAGAGAGCGGATTTGCAGAGCCCTTCATTTGGCCATTCTTCGTTTCCTTCTGTGAATGACAGCCCTCCGCTCCGGCGCAAGAAATCGAGGAGGAGGCGAATACGGAGGCATCTTCGTTTCGACGCTACCAGAGATGATCTTTACAGAAGGAAACGAAGGGTTGGCCAGGACTCCTGCGCCAACGGCGTTGCGTCCGCCAGTCGAAGGGTGTCGGCCTGACTCAGTCGATAGGATATCGACGCTCGTGATGCTTGAGAGAGGCACCGGGGCTCTGGTCATCGGCGTTTCTTGCGCACGGCGACAATAAGGTCGCCGCTCCTTATGGGGTTGCGCACGGCGACAATAAGGTCGCCGCTCCTTATGGGGTTGCGCACGGCGACAATAAGGTCGCCGCTCCTTATGGCGGATGATGGGAGCATGTGATGAGCTCGAAGCGACCGGCCCATACGCCCTACCGAAACACCGAAACACCGGGCCGCAGGCAACCGCAACACCGGGAAACGCGGGCGGGGACGCCGCGCGCCCCTTGCGGGCAAGCTGCCGCCCCTGGTCGCTACGGGCAAAAAGGCCCGAAAACCATGGATTTGGCAATCGTTGATGGCGGAATGATGGATTTTTTCGGCGGATGTCACGAAAAATGTTTGGATCCTGAGATTTTGGGCAGGGCGTCCGGCCTGGATGAGGCAGGGAACAAAGGGCGGACAACGGTTGGACCAAGAGGTGACTGACAAGGCCGGGCTTGGGCTGGACGTTGGCGTGCCTTTGGCGTGCGCACTCATCGAGAGAGCGCTACCTTCGGCCGATCGAGGACGCGCAGGTGCCGGATATTTTGCTTGGCTGGCGACGGGGGGTGTGCGAGAGTCCGGCCATGCGAAAACTGATTTGGCTGGGGTTGATGTTGGGAGCGGTGAACGCGGCGGAAATGCCGCCGGAGGAAGAGGCTCTTCCGCCCCATCAATTGCCGACGGTGGAAGAGGCGATTCCCGCGCCGGTGAAGGCACTGGGCGCGCCGGTGGCGATCGAGTTCAAGGGCGGGCTGGAGTTGGCGGTGAGCGGCGCGAGCGAGGAGGTGCAGCGCTCGGTGCTGCAAGGGCTCAATCACCTGCATGGAGGTTGGGAGTTTGAGGCAAGCCGGCATTTTGCGGTGGCGATGCGGGCGGACCCCGAATGCCTGCTGGCACATTGGGGGATGGTGATGGCCACGCTGGTGCCCACCCCGGAAACCGGCAAGGCCCGGAATGCGGCGGTGGACCGGATGTTGGAATTGCTGGAGCAAGGGAAGGGCAGCAAGCTGGAGCGGGGCTATGTTTACGGCCTGATCAAATATTTGGAAGAGGGTCCGGTTTCAGCGGGGGAAGCGTTCCGGAAGGTGGCGAACGAGTTCCCCAACGACCTGCAGGCACCGATGTTGTCTGCCTTGTTCAGCCGTACCGGGTACGATGAACTGGGCTCGCCGACCCCGGATCAGGAGCGCGCGGAGGCGACGTTGCTGGCCTTGATGAAGACCCAACCCGAAAGCCTGTTGCCGGTCAACGCGCTGTTGGTGATCCGGGCCGAGGGCGCGAACCTGGCACCCTCGCTGGAACTGGCCCGCAGCCTTTGCCAGCGGGCTCCCGATTACGCACCCTATCGTCATCTGCTGGGGCACTACGAATGGCGCTGTGGCGGTCACAAGGCGGCTTCACTCGCATTCGGCCGGGCGACCGAACTTTATGATTTGTGGCTCAAGGCCAATCGCGCGACCCTTGCCGACTGCCCGGAATGGGCGAAGGCGGAATGCTACCGGGTGGTGGCGATGGCCTCCCTGGGTGACTTTGAGACGGCCGCAGCGGCGGCGCAAGGCTTGGCGACCACCCCCTTGCCCGAGGGGCGCGGGCAGTCCGCCGGGGTGCGAATGATGTTGTGGGAGACCCGCACCCTGCCGGCCCGGTTGCTAATGGCCCGCGGCAAGCCCGGGGATGCGGCCAGGGCGCTGGCCGCCCTGCCAAATCCACAGAGCCTCAAGCCCTACCACGCCGAATGCATGGCCTTTTGGTGGATCGACGCCCTGAGGCTGGTGCTGGAAACCCAGCGGCTCGCGGAGGCCGGCAAGTTGGATGATGCGAGGCAGGCACAGGAGGCGCTGTCGTTTCACGGAACCCAAATGGCCAGGGCCCAGCAAATGGCATTGGAGATCGGGGAGCGCTCGGCGTGGACCCGGGCGTTCAAGGCGCTCGAGGTGCTGGCCTATGAAACCCGGGGCAAGCTCTCGCTGGCCGGTCCCAAGGCAATGCGCGGGGCCGCCTACAATTGGTTCCGGTCCGCAGCGGATTCACAACGCTACGCAGTGATGCTCTATCCGCCGGTGGTGATGTCGCCGGAATTGGTGAGGGTGGGCCATTTCCAGTTGCAGGATGGCAAGCCGGGCACCGCGCTGGAACTGTTTAATGAGACCCTTGAATTCTACCCCAACGACATCTCCGCGCTGGAGGGTGCCAGACAGACCTACGAAGTCATGAAACAGACGGCGAATGCCGCCGCCGTGGCGGAACGAATCAAAAAACTGCGGGAGCAGTGAGCCAAAAAAAACCGCCGGAGGGTCCCTCCTCCGGCGGTTAAAGTGATCTTGCCCGAGAACCCACACCCATGGGGAGGACAGAATACACACATTATTGCTGATTTACACCTTACATGAAAAACGCGTTGTTCACGGCTTTCATTGGCATCTGACAGTCCAGCATCAAATGCGTTCAACATTTTTTAATATTTTTGAATCACCCCTTAATCAAGGCCGCTAAAATCGAAAAACTTTACAGGAGGGGCGGTGCCGGATTCAGGATGACAAGGGGCTGCACCCGCCGGAAAAATCGAGCGCGAATTGGCTTGACACGCGGGGTGGGCAGGAGGTTAATCGCTCCCCCCGCGACCGACAGCACGGCCATCTCCCTCGGTCTGCGGGTTCGTGCTTTTAGCGCGCCGCTTGAAATTCCGACCTCTCGACTCCAGTTTTTTCCAACCCCCTCTGCGACAACCTTCATCCCCTTTTCCCCATGACTTGGACTTCCCCACTTTGGTATTTTTGCTACATTATGGTCCTGATCGGCCTGGCTGGCTACGGTTCCCACCGGCTCACGATCGTCTATCTTTACCTGAGGCACGCGCGGAAGCGTCCGCAACCACTGCGTGAGTTCGCCGAACTGCCGTTGGTGACCGTCCAACTGCCGGTGTTCAATGAAATGCATGTGGTGGACCGCCTGCTCGATTCGGTGGCGGCGCTGGATTACCCGCAGGACAAGCTGCAGATCCAGTTACTGGACGATTCCTCCGATGAGACGGTGGACATCTGCCGGGCGGGGATCGAGCGGCTCAAGGCCCGCGGGTTCGATGCCGAGCACATCCACCGGACCGACCGCACCGGGTTCAAGGCCGGTGCACTGGAACATGGCACGCAGTTCGCCAAGGGCGAGTATCTTCTCATTCTCGATGCGGATTTCGTGCCCAACCCGGACTTGCTCCAAAAAACGATCCATTATTTCTCCGACGACAAGATCGGCCTGATCCAGACCCGCTGGGGACATTTGAACCGAACCTTCAACATCCTAACCCGGATCCAGGCGATGTTCCTGGACGGTCACCTCGAGCTGGAACAGACCGCACGCAACCGCTCCGGGCGGTTTTTCACCTTCAATGGCACCGGCGGCATCTGGCGCAAGTCCTGCATCACCGATGCCGGCGGTTGGGAGCACGACACGCTCACCGAGGACATGGACCTCAGCTACCGCGCCCAGCTCAGGGGCTGGCGTTTCATCTTCCTCAACGATGTGGAAACCCCGGCCGAGCTGCCGGTGGATATGGATGGCTTCAAGAGCCAGCAGCACCGCTGGACCAAGGGCTCCATCCAAGTCTGCAAAAAAGTGCTGCCGGCCATTTGGAAGTCCAAGGTGCCGTTGTTCGTGAAGATGGAGGCCACCGCCCACCTGACCTCTAACTTCGCCTATCTGATGCTCATCTGCCTGTGTTTCCTGATCTATCCGAACCAACACTGGCAGCCGGACTTCGGACCGTGGACCTATTATATCGTCAACGTGCCAATCTTCTTCTTCGCCTCGGTGTCGGTGATCGTGTTCTATCTGGTGGCCCAAAAGGCGCTGCGGCCGTCGGACTGGTGGAAGGAAATCCCTTACCTGCCACTGTTGCTGGCCTTGGGGATCGGGATGTCCATCAGCAATGCCAAGGCCGTGATCGAAGCGCTCTTCAACCACGAGTCCGCGTTCATCCGCACGCCGAAATACGGCATCGGCCAGGCGACCCGGCGCAAGGATTGGCAAAAGAGCAGTTATAAGGCGATGAAAACGCTGACGCCGTTTGTGGAACTGCTGTTCGGGTTTTTCTTCCTCTATGTGGTGGTGGAGGCCGCCTCCCAGGGGCGATGGGGCTCAGCCGTGCTGCTGCTGCCCTTCCCGGTGGGATTCTTCTATACCTCTATTTGTTCGCTAGCGCGGATGCTGCCAACCATCGAGGTGAGTTCCACTGAAAAGCTTGCGGAAAAACCCTGATCCTAGCGGATTTTGCCGATGCGTCTGGTTTCAGTTGCTTCCACTGCCGTGCTACTGCTGGTCGGATTGACCGGCTGCGGCATGGTGGGCAAGGATGACCGCCACAAGATGGTCATCAGCGTGCGCGACCAGCGGATGTTGCTGGTGCATGACGGCAAGCCGGTGAAAACCTACAAGATCTCCACCTCCAAGTTCGGTGTGGGGGACCGCCCGCGCAGCAACTGCACGCCGCTGGGGCGGATGGTGGTGCAAAGCAAGATTGGTGACGGGGTGCGATCCGGCACGGTCTTCAAGGCCCGGCGGCCCACCGGAGAGGTGATCAAGCCGAATGCGCCGGGACGCGATCCGATCGTCAGCCGGATTCTCTGGCTGAAGGGCACCCAGTCGCAGAACCGCAATGCCTTCCGCCGCTTCATCTACATCCACGGCACCCCCGAGGAAAAACGGTTGGGAGCCCCAGCATCATACGGCTGCATCCGAATGGCCAGCCGGGATATTATCGATCTCTTCAACCGGGTGGGCTACGGGGCGGATGTGTTTATCATCCGCGGCTCGCTGGCGAAGAAGAGGAGTTAGCCAAGTGGCGTTGTTTTGGAAGAAAAGGAGACTCCTATGCTCCCTATGCTCTTTGTTTTTGAAATTGTTCTTGCAATATCGCTTCCTAATAGCTTGAATTATTCGTCCGCCTAGGCCGACGTGGACTGATAATCCTCGCTCACAGCGGTCGGCATCGACCGCAACGATGCCGCCAAACCGACCGAAAGGCCGGGGAGGCGGTGGCGTATGTCCAGGCTGCCACCTTCGGGGGGTGGCTAAAGGCTATCGCGGTCGTCTGTGAGCGACTTTATCACTCCCCGTCCACCGGAAAGGACTTGAAATCAAACAACAACTGCATAGTTCCTTCCATCATGAAAAAGGTATTCATCTCCTGCGGCATCCTTGCCTCTGGACTGTTGTCCGCGCAAGATGCACGCTACCCTACCGACCCATCCGCACCCGCGCCAGTCATTCACGGCTCGGTGGCCGATGGCACACCACCGGCCCCGGCTCCGCCAAAGCCCCCCGCCGCCCCGCCCCGCATCCTGCGCTCTCTACACAAGCCGGTGGAGCGCGTCCATCCATCTGCCGCAGGTGGTGCCAGACAAGCCGCCACCGTCCGCGCCACGCTGGAGTTTGTCGCCAAGCCCGCTTCTCCGCCCGAGCCGATTCCGCTCTCCCCGCCACCGCCCCGTCCCGCAGCCGCCATCGACTCCGCGTGGCTGGAACAGTTTCGCGCCGCCCGCGCCGCGCGTCCGCCGCACTCGCAGGTTTTCATCTCTGCCACGGTTTACGACGGCACCCGCAGCCTCATCCGCTGGTGGATCTCCGGGACCAAGGGAGGCATGTTCTCCGCGTGGTCGAATGTGGATTTCACCTGCCTCGGCGGCTTCAATTCGTTTTCCTGGAAGGGACACGACTACTCGCTGCTGATGAGCACCGGGAACACCACCGCCGCGGCCTATGAAAAATGCTCCGCCCGCGCCGCTGCCGCCGGCCATCCCATTCCGCCGCTGGTTATCCCCACCCTGCCTGCGGATCGCCCCGCCTTCGTCCTGACGAAAGGCGATCCCGGGGACGCTGCTTCCCTCGCCCCGCTGGAAGCGCTCCATCTTCTCTACCAGCATGAGGCACCCCGCCTCACCGCCGCCCGCAACGGTCGCGAAGTCGCCCGCCGGGCGCGGGCGGGATGGCTGCGGCTCCATCCGCCACAGCCGCAGGACATCACCGTACCCTGCTGGACCAGCCAGCCTCCGCGCCGTCTGCCCCCACCGGCAGGCGCCGCCAAAAGCG
>JAIPKB010000012.1 GCA_021733795.1 Akkermansiaceae bacterium
ATGACCCGGCGGTGGCCGGTCGCATCCTCGGCGAGGCTTACCTCCGTGGAGTCCTCTCCAAGGAGCCTGATTTCGATAAAACCGTCTTCTGGTGGAGCCGGGCCTCCGATGTCGGCGACGTGCCCTCCGTCCTGCTCCTCGCCCGACTCTATGAGGGGCAGCTCGGCTTCCCCGACAAGAAGGACCCGAAGAAATCCCTTGATTTCTACTCCAAGGCCGCCGGTCTCGGCAACAGCTCGGCGATGGTCGCCCTCGGTTCACGCCTGCTCAATGGTGAGGAAAAAAGCCGCAACGAAAAAATGGGCCGGGAATGGCTAAAAAAAGCGATCGAAAACAAGGAGACCAGCGCCTATCTCGCGCTCGGAGACTTCGAAGAGAATATCAAAAAGGACCCCAAGGCGGCCCTTACCGCCTACGAACGCGGTCGCGATGCCGGGCAAGTGGACTGCATGCTCCGCACGGCTGAAGCCTACATCGAGGGCAAAGGCACCGAGAAGGATCCTACCCGGGGATTCGATGTCCTCGAAAGCGCTGCCAAAGCCGGCAGCCCGATGGCCCACTACCGCCTCGCCACCAAGCGCCTGAGCGGGGAAAAGCCGGACCTGCTTCTCGGCTATGGCCACCTTCTCGTCGCAGCCACCGGCGGCGTGGTGGATGCCCAGCACGATCTGGCCATGTTCTACATTTCGGGGAAGCTCGCCGCCCAGGACGCCGCTGCGGGGGTCGCCTGGCTCACCCGCGCCTCCCAAGGTGGTAACGCCCAGTCTCAATTCGCCCTGGCCCGCCTGTATTTGGAAGGCAGCGGCGTCAAGCAGAACGTGGCCAGCGCAGGGCAACTTTTCTCATTGGCCGCCAATCAGGGGCACGCGGGTGCCACCTTCGCCATCGCCCAGCTTCACGGCAAGGGCATCGGCACGGACGCCAACCCGACCAAAGCCTGGGCGCTGGCCACCCTTGCCAGCGAGCGCGGTGAGGCGGGCGCCAAAGCCTACGCCGACGAGATTGACGCCAAGCTCGACGACCCCCAGCGTGCCGCCGCCAAAAAGGAACTCGAAGACATCAAGTCCGGCAAGCCCGCGGCAAAACCTGCCACCGAGGACAAAGCCGCCCCTAAAAAACCGGCGACCGGGCCCAAGTAGCCTCCCCGCCGCAGGCACCCAGCGGTGCCCCTCTTTGTTGCAGGCTCAGACCTCCCATGACACCTCCGCCTCCTCCCCACGCCATCCGTCCTGGGTTTGAATCAGCCATCCATCGACTCAGAGAGGCGTTCTTTAGCCGAAACCCTTCCCGTTGGCCGCTCTATTCCCTCCCGCCGTTTGCCGACATCCTGGCTTTTCGCGCCCTCCCGATCCCCAGCTCCGAGCGCGTCGCCCACTATCCCGACGGGCCTGCCATGCTCGCCCGCCTCCGCAGCCTTGACGCCGTCCCCGCTGCCTCCCGGCAGCCGGATGGCGAAATCGATCCATTGATCCTGTTCGCGGCCGCTCTCTCCAAAAACTGGGAAGTCCCCTACTCGGTCGAAAACGTCGCCACCATGCCGTCGGACCCGGGCATCCTCGGAGCCGTGCTCGGCACCCTGGCCAACCCCAACCTCGTCCACCCGGAGTATGCCGAAATGGCCGTGGAACTCGAACACGCGGTGATCCGCCAGATCGCCACCCAGACCGGCTGGGATCCGGCCATGGCCACCGGCATCTTCACCCAGGGAGGCACCTTCTGCAACCTCTACGGCTACCTCCTCGGAATCCGGAAAAACCTCCCACTCGCCCGCGAATACGGACTCGAACACGGACTCGACTACCGCATCATCAATTCCCAGGGTGGCCATTACTCCAACACCACCAACCTTTCCCTGTTGGGCGTCAATCTCCGCCGCAAGACCATCCGCATCCGGATCACCGACGACAACGACATGGACATGGCGGATCTCGAACGCCAACTCCGCGCCTGTTTCCAGTTGGGTTGCGTGGTCCCCACGATCATGCTCACCATGGGCACCACCGATACCTTCGCCGTGGATCAGGTCAAACCGGTCCGCGACCTCTGTGACCGCCTCTGCGCCCAATACGAAATCACCGCCAAACCGCATCTCCACGTCGATGCGGCAGTCGGTTGGCCGCTGATCTTTTTCCTCGACTACAATTTCGACCGCAATCCGCTCGAGATCAACGAGAGCACGCTTGCCGGTCTGCGGCGCAACACCGAGCGCTTCCGGGAACTCCGCCATGCGGACTCGTTTACCGTGGATTTCCACAAATGGGGCTACGTTCCCTACACCTCCAGCCTGGTGATGATCCGTGATCGCAAGGATCTTGCCGCGCTGGAGCACGACCCGGAGAACTTCAGCTACTTCGAAAAGGACACCGAAGGGCAAACCCACCTCCATTCCACGATCGAGTGCTCCCGGGGCGGCGTGGGGGTATTCGCCGCCGCCACCAGCCTGCTCCATCTCGGAGTGGAGGGGCATCAGTTGCTGGTGGCCAACGCGCTGCAAACGGCGGGCTACTTCCGCCATCGTCTGGCCCAAACCCCGGGCGTGATGGTCCTGGCCCCGGCCAACCACGGCCCGAGTGCCAGCTTCCGGCTCTACGATCCCGCCATCGTTGCCGATCCCGAAGCCGAATTCGCCCTTGAATACGACGTGCTGAACACCCCGGACTGGAGCGTGCGTGTGGCCCGCAACAACCAATACCACCGGCAGGCCTTCCTGCGCCGCGGCAAGCGCGGACTCTACACCAATTATGTGGCCAGCGCCGCCCACACCGATTACGACGCCCACGACCGCTACCGCATCCTACCTGGCGAGAAGGCGGTCTTCATGAACCCCCTCACCCGCTTTGAGCATATCGACGCGTTCATCGCCACCATCCACGGATGAACCCATCCGCACGCTCCTGGAAACAACCGGCCCAGGGTCTTTCAACGATTTTCAGGTTTTCACACTTTTTTCCTTGATCTGCGCTTCCCATTTGGTTGGCTGTTGCGGCTCCTGTTTTCTCCGTCCTTTTCCGTCCTCCAAAAACCTTCTGATTCTCAATGGATTTCCCCGAACCTGCCGAACACGAACCCGCTTTGATCCTGCCTCTCACCTGCAACCGCCGCCGCATCATCGGGTTACTCGGCCTCGCCGGGGCCGCCTATGTTTCCGGATCCGGCTCGTTGTCCGCCGCCACCGCCAACCGCATTGATCTGACGGGACTGTCACCCGAGTGGGTCGGGAAACAGGGGCAGACGCTCATCGACTACACCCGCTACATCTACTCGCTCAAGCTGCGCAATATCACCACCGAACAGGTGGTGGCCTCCCACGCCAAGTCCCATGGCTCGGTCTGGAACACCCTGCCACCGAAAGCATGGTGGAACCGCATCGCCTACACCCTCCGCGTGGTGGATCGGGTCGCGTTGCAACTGAAAATGCCGGTCAAGGAGATCCTTTCGGCGTATCGCAGCCCCTCCTACAACTCGGGCTGCTCAGGTGCCAGGGCCGGTTCCTGGCACCAGGCCAACGTCGCCATTGATGTGGTCTTTCCCGCGCGGCCTTCCACCGTGACCTCCATGACCCGCAATCTCCGTGACCGCGGCCTGTTCAAGGGCGGCGTCGGCGGCTACAGCAGTTTCACCCACATCGACACCCGCGGCCATAACATCAACTGGTAGCGCTCCGGCCATCCGTCCCACCCGCAGGCAGGACCATCGCCGGGGACTATTTCCCCATCAGCTGTTTGACCATCGCCGCATCCACATTGAAGGTGCCGGTGCCGGATGATTTCGGTGCCTGATTCTCCTGCACCTGGTATTCAAATGCCTTGATTGGTTTGACGCCCTCGACTTCCGCCAGCAGATAAACCCGGATCGTCATCGCCTCCGTGCCGGTCCCGCCCGGGAGCTTGCGGATGGCGTATTGCACCTCATTGGGACCATCCACGGCACCGCCCGTCACGATCTCCGCGTCCTTGACGTTGGCAAACCGGTGGCGGCTGATCTTATTGATCTGCACCTTGACCTCCCGCCCCGGTGAAAACACGTAAACCTTGGCAATGTATTTCGCTGGCTTTGCCTGGATCGGACAATCCGGCACTTTCCCGGACGGCCGGGCCTCCGGCGTTTCGTTCAGATATTTCAAATCGCCCGCCGCCAATTCCCGCCTCACCTCGGGCAGAGCCTCCAGATTCACGAAATCCGCACGGTCATACAGCCACCTTCCTCCCTCGTTCACAAACGCCAACACCAACAAGTTGTCCGAGGGGGTGCCCCCAACCCCGAAATCAATCTTGCCGTAATACGAGGCCTTCGCGGTGGGGCCCTTCTGCCTCACCTCCAGAAACTTCAACCCCGTCAGCGGCGGCGGGGCGGCGGGCAGCATGAACACAGCCCCCGGAAACGGTTTCTTCTCAGACACGATCCGGTTTCGCACCTCCATCCGCCGGTGACTGGCCGTCGTCCGTTGCCAGGCGGCGGAGTCCTTGCGGATCATTGCCTCCCGCCAAACCTGATAGGTTTTCTCCACGACCGGACGCAGGTTGTTGTCCTGTGCGCCGGAAATCGTCACCAACATGGCCGTTATGGCAAGAATATAGCGTTTCACGAGCGAAACCATTGGACAAAACCCCGGGTTTCGCAACAAACATTTCTCAGCGCGAGGCATCCGACCTCCCCCACGCCCGCCCCCCACATGAGCCATATCCTGCAAAGACTGCCCGTAATTGGCGAATCCCGCGACCGCAAGTTGCTTGAGGATGCCTCCTGTTACATCTACCGCCAGACGCCGCAGGGCGATCTGTTCGTCCACGTATTTCAGCCGAAGACGCCAGCCAACTCCCGCCGCCCGGCTGTTGTCTTTTTCCAAGGCGGGCTCTGGGATAATCCCATGGCCGCTCAATTCGCTCCGCAGTGCCTGCATCTGGTCGATCATGGAGCCGTCGCCGTGGCCGTCGAAACCCGCATCTCCTCCAAACATGGCACCGGTCCGGTTGAGGCCATCGAGGACGCCCGTGAACTTATCCGCTGGCTCCGGCAATACGCCGGAGCCCTCCAGATCGATCCGGCCCGCATCACCGCCTGCGGTGCGGCCGGCGGGGCCTTCCTCGCACTGCTCACCGCAATGCCCAAGGACAAACACCTGCCACCGGTGAACGAAGTCTCCTGCCGCCCGCAAGCCCTCGTGCTCTACAGCGCCATCGTCAATACCAAGCCCGGGACCCAGTTTGCCGGCCGTTTCCCGGATTTCAAGAGCGCCAAGTCCCTCAGCCCCGCCACCCTGGTTCGTTCCAAGCTTCCCCCTATGCTGTTTTTCCATGGTACCGCAGACCGCATCACCCCCTTCGCGGAGGTCAGAAAATTCCGCCGCCGCCTCCGTTGGCACCGAAATATCTGCGAACTCGTCCAGTTCGAACGGGCCGATCACAGCTTCTTCAATTTCAATGTCAACCAGGACCATTTTGAACTCAGCACAACCGCCCTGTGCCAGTTTCTCACGATACTCGGTCTGCTCGACCCAAAATCGTCTTCTTCCGACGCTATCTTCACCGAGGACTAGCCCCTGTCGGCACTTCAATTGCCCTCACCGCGGCATTCGGCTTGCGCTGGTCCGCCGGACTCCTAGGATCTACCGCGCCACAGTGCCCGTCTCTTCATGAACCGCATCTTCGTCGAAAAAAAGGCCACCTTCAATATCGAGGCCAAACACCTCCTCCACGAACTCAGGGAATCCCTCGACCTCTCCGGGTTGACCTCCGTTCGCATCATCCAACGCTACGATATGGATGACCTCAGTCTGGAGGAATTCACCACCGCCACCCGGTTGATCCTCTCCGAACCCCAGGTGGACGTCGCGACCACCACGCTCACCCTCGCACCCGGCGAAACCGCCTTCGCCGTGGAATACCTCCCCGGCCAGTTCGACCAACGCGCGGACTCCGCCGCCCAATGCGTCCAGATCCTCACCGGCAAAGATCGCCCCTTCGTCGCCTCCGCGAAAATCATCGCCCTCAGCGGCAATGTCCTCTCTTCCGACCTTGATCGGGTCAAGGCCTTCGTCATCAACGCGGTTGACTCCCATGAGGTCCCCGTGGCGGCGGATTCCATCCGCCAAGCCCCCCACCCACCGGCGGATGTGCGGATCCTAACCGCGTTTACCACCCAAGACCCCGCCGCCATCCGCGCTGAATACGGCCTGGCCATGTCCGCCGAAGACGTGGCCTTCTGCCAACACTATTTCAAAAACGAGGAACAACGCGACCCCTCCCTTACGGAAATCAGGATGTTGGACACCTATTGGTCCGACCACTGCCGCCACACCACTTTTCTAACAAAGATCGAAAACGTCACCTTCGCCGATCCAGCCGGCCCCGCCGCCCGTGCCTGGGCGACCTATCAAGACGTCCGCACCAGCCTCGGCCTCGCTGAAAAACCCGTCACCCTGATGGACATCGCCCTCATCGGCATGAGGGAACTCAAAACCTCCGGCGAACTCGACAATCTGGAAGTCTCCGAGGAAATCAACGCCGCCTGCATCGTCGTCCCGGTGGAAATTTCAAATCTGAAATCTGAAATTTCAAGTTCCCGCAGGGAGGACTGGCTCGTGATGTTCAAGAACGAGACCCACAACCACCCCACCGAAATCGAACCTTTCGGCGGCGCGGCCACCTGCCTGGGCGGCTGTATCCGCGATCCGCTTTCCGGCCGCTCCTACGTCTATCAGGCGATGCGGGTCACCGGTGCCGGCAACCCGCTCACACCCTTTTCGGACACCCTCCCCGGCAAGCTCCCCCAGAAACGGATCTGCCAGATCGCCGCCCGTGGCTATTCGTCCTACGGCAATCAAATCGGATTGGCCACCGGGCAGGTCGCCGAAATCTATCACCCCGGCTACGTCGCCAAACGCCTCGAAATCGGTGCGGTTGTCGCCGCCACCCCACGGGCCAATGTTTTCCGCGGCACTCCCGCCACCGGCGATGCCATCCTCCTCATCGGCGGCCGCACCGGTCGCGACGGCGTCGGCGGAGCCACTGGCTCATCCAAAGAACACACCGATACCGCACTCGAAAACTCCGCCGAAGTCCAAAAAGGCTACGCCCCCACCGAACGCAAAATCCAACGTCTCTTCCGCAACCCGGAACTCGCCCGCAAAATCAAAATCTGCAACGACTTCGGAGCCGGCGGAGTTTCCGTAGCCATCGGCGAAATCGCCCCCTCGCTGGCCATCGACCTCGATGCCGTCCCTAGAAAGTATGATGGCCTCGACGGCACCGAGCTCGCCATCTCCGAGTCCCAGGAGCGGATGGCCGTTTGCGTGGACCCGGCGGATATCCCGTATTTCATCGCCGAGGCCGACAAGGAAAACCTCGAATGTGTGCGCGTGGCCACCGTCACCGACACCGGCCGCCTGATCATGACCTGGCGCGGCCGGACCATCGTCAACCTCTCCCGCGCCTTCCTCAACACCAATGGCGTTCAACAATCCACCAACGTCCACGTGGAGGCCCCCGTGGCGGCGGTTTCCAACCGCCAGGCCCAAACATCCACATCCCAAGGCTCAACGCTCCCCACTCACCTCGCCTCCCTCAACATCTGCTCCCAGCGCGGCCTCGGCGAGATGTTCGATGGCTCTGTCGGCGCGGGCACCGTCCTCTGGCCATTCGGTGGCAACCACCAGCTCACTCCTCCCGACGCCATGGTGGCCAAGCTGCCGTTGTTAGAAGGCGACACCGACGTCTGCACCTACATGAGCTGGGGTTTCAACCCGGACATCTCCTCATGGTCGCCTTTCCATGGTGCCGTCTATGCCGTGACCGAATCCGTCTGCAAGGCGGTCGCCGCCGGCGCGCGGCTTCCAGACATCCGGCTCACCCTCCAGGAATACTTCCCGAAACTCGGCACCGATCCCGCCCGCTGGGGGCTGCCTTTCGCAGCCCTGTTAGGAGCCTTCCACGCCCAACACTCGCTTCGCCTCGCCGCCATCGGTGGCAAGGACTCGATGTCCGGATCCTTCAACGACCTCGACGTGCCGCCCACCCTCGTTTCCTTCGCCCTCGCCCCCGGCAAGGCCAGCCTCGCCCTGTCCCCCGAGTTCAAACAACCCGGCTCGATGGTCTCCCTGGTCACCACCCGCCGTGATGCCGACGACCTCCCGGACTTCGAGCACCTCAAACAAATCACCGAATCCCTCCATCAAGCCAACGCCACCGGCTCCCTGCTCGCTCTCCACCACATCGGCGGCGCGGGCATCGCCGCCGCCCTCGCCAAAATGACCTTCGGCAACCGCATCGGCTTCGTGGCGGCGGATTCCATCCGCCAAGCCCAATCCTCCACCCTCTTCACCGAGCGCTACTTCACCTTCCTCATCGAGCACACCACCGATCTCCCCGCCGACCTCGGAGCCATCCCAATCGGCCGCACCACCGCCGAACCCATTCTCAACCTCGGTGCGGAAACCCACTCCCTAACCGACCTGCAACACGCTTGGGAATCCACCCTCGAACCGGTCTATCCCACCAAGCCGGAACTCTCGCCTATAAGTCCTATAGGTCCTATCAGTCCTATAGGTCCTACGAAATCACGCCACAAAGCCATCCTTCCCCGCGTCGTGATCCCCGCCTTCCCCGGTACCAACTCCGAATACGATTCCGCCAAGGCCTTCCGCGAAGCCGGAGCAGATGCGGAAATCCTAGTCTTCCGCAATCTCAGCACCGCCCACATTGAGGATTCTCTAACTCAACTCGCCGCCCGCATCCGCGCCGCACAGATCCTCATGTTCCCCGGTGGCTTCAGTGCGGGCGACGAACCCGACGGCTCCGCCAAATTCATCGCCACCATCATCCGCAACCCGCGGATCGCCGACGCCATCATGGATCTGTTGCAAAACCGCGACGGCCTCATCCTCGGCATCTGCAACGGCTTCCAGGCCCTGATCAAGACCGGCCTCGTGCCCTACGGCGAAATCCGCGACTCCGCCGCAGATGGCCCCACCCTCGTTCACAACGACATCGGACGCCATCTTTCCTGCTACGCCAGCACCCGCATCGCCAGCACGCTTTCACCGTGGCTATCCCACACCCACGTCGGTGATATTCACAGCATCCCACTCTCTCACGGCGAGGGGAAATTCTTCGCCCCGCCCGAAGTCATTGCGCGACTCGCCGCCGCCGGACAAATCGCCACCCAATACTGTGACGAACACGGCACCCCCTCCATGGACCCCCGCATCAACCCGAACGGATCGCTCGGGGCCATCGAAGGCATCACCTCCCCATGCGGCCGCGTCTTCGGCAAGATGGCCCACTCCGAACGCGCCGCCACCCAAGTCGCCAAAAACATCCCCGGCAACAAACACCAGCCCATCTTCCAGGCGGGGGTCGGGTATTTTAGCTGACAAACGCGGCGGACTCGCGCGCCGCACCATCACCGCCATCGAAAACGGCCAGGGCTCCAACGTCAGCAGGCTGATTGCCCTGCTGCGGGCCCTGGGAGCCTTGGAGCGGGCAAATCCAAGCCCGATTGAGGTTGGATCTCGGGGTATAAGACTCAAGGCAGGCCCAAATTCCGCCTTGCAAGTTCGTTTGCAAACTGGTATTCTGTAAACATGCCTGCCACCAGCACCGTTTCCACCCGTCTTGATCCGGCGGATTTGGCCCTCATCCAGTCGTTGGCTGAGTTGGAGGGATGTGATCGCGCGACCTTGATCAAGTCGCTGTTGCGTAGTGGCCTGCAATCACTCCGCCGCGAGCGTGCCGTCAAAGCCTTCCGCCGCGATGAGGTGTCACTCTCCCGTGCCGCCGAGCTGGCTGGGCTCAGCTTATGGGATTTTCTAGCGTTGATGGGTCCGGAAAAACTGGAATTGCACTACGATGTTGAGGAATTCGAGGATGACCTGAACGCCCTGCCCGCATGATCGTCCTTTGTGATGCAAGCCCGCTGATCTTCCTGGCCAAGCTCAACCGCCTGGCTCTGATCCCCCGGTTGCTCGGTCCGGAGGTGGTGGTGTTGCAGTGCGTGGTGAACGAGGTGCTTGACACCGCTCACCACCATCACTCCGAACAACAACGCCTGGTGACATTTCTCAATTCCATTCGAATCGCCGAATTCACGGACTCAGGCTATCAATCCGGAAGATTCAGCGCCAGTGATCGGCAAACCTTGGCTTATGCCATCCGCCAACAAGCCGCATGGTTGGTCGCGGATGAGCGCTTGATGCGCCGCGTCGCGGCTTCCGAAGGCATCGCCACCATCGGGACCTTGGGCCTGCTGGCCGCTGCCGCCCGGCGTGGCCTCATTTCCCGCCAAGATGCCCTGACCGACCTCAACTCCGCGATCTCCAGCCACCACTTCCGCATCTCCATCGCCCTCTATCAGAGATTCCTTGCTGAGTTTCAGCCCCATTAGCCAGCCACCTTGCCCAAAAACACCCAAAGATCCTCCGTCCCCAGCCCGTACCTACACAGCCTTTCAGCCTCTACCCCAATGACCCCTACCAAACAGGAACTCCTCGACCTCCAGTTCGTCGATGCCCGCCACAAGCTCATCGACCTCGCCGCCTTCCTTGATCGCATCGACCGCCATCCCGGTGAGCCGGATTACCGGATGGAGGCCATGAAAAAAACGCTGTCAATTCTGTTGAGCGACCGACCCGACCGTGCCCGCGCCGTGCTCGAAGCATTTTCCGACCACTCCACCGAGCCCATCCCCCAAGCCGTGTTCCAAGGTGCCTTCGGTGCCCCCAGACCCGCCTGAAGACCCAAGATCTCAAAAACATGTACATCGAACCCCACGCTCACATGGTCAGCCGGACGACGGATGACTACGAAATGCTGGCCCTGGCCGGTTGCGAGGTGTTGTGCGAACCTGCCTTCTGGGCCGGCTTCGACCGCTCCTCCGCCGCCGGGTTTTACGACTATTTCCGCCAACTCACCGAATACGAACCGAAACGCGCCGCCAAATACGGCATCAAGCACTACTGCTGGCTGTGCATCAACCCGAAAGAAGCCGACGATCCGGTCTTCGCCCGCGAGGTCATGGCGCTGATCCCCGAGTTTCTCGATTGCCCCACCGTGCTGGGTATCGGCGAGATCGGACTGAACAAGAATACCCGCAACGAACTGGCCATTTTCGAGGAGCACGTCCAACTCGCCGTGGACCGCGACCTGCCGATTCTCATCCACACCCCCCACCTTGAAGACAAACTCAAGGGCACCCGGCTCACGCTGGACCTGCTGGCGTCGTTTTCCAACCTCGACCGCAACAAGGTCATCATCGACCATGTGGAGGAGCACACCATCGCCCCCGTGCTGGATGCCGGCTACTGGGCGGGCATGACGCTCTATCCACAAAGCAAATGTTCGCTCAGCCGCGCCGTTGACATGATCGAGGTTTACGGCCCCGACCGGCTGTGGATGAACTCCGCCTGCGATTGGGGTGTCTCTGATCCGCTGGCGGTACCCCGCTGTCTCCAGGAAATGAAACGCCGCCACCACAGTGCAGCGGACATCCAGCGGATCGCCTATCAGCATCCGAAACAATTTCTCAGCCAATCGGCGAGATTCCAGCCGTGAGACAGCAGACCGGATTCCGCGCAGCATTCTCTTGTCTTCCGTCTTCCGTCTTCCGTCTTCTAGTCTTCTGTCTCTACCATGCACCTCGCCTATTGCACGAACATCCACCCTGCGGAAACGTGGGCGGAAACCCAAACCATGCTCGCCACCCACGTCCTTGCGGTGCGGGACCGCCTCCATGCGCTGGGTACCCTGCCACCGGACGAGCCGTTTGCCATCGGCCTGCGGCTCTCGGCCGTGGCTGCCAGTGAGTTGCTAACTGGCGACCGCCTCCCGCGCTTCCGCGACTGGCTGGCGGAAACCAACAGCTACGTTTTCACCATCAACGGTTTCCCCTACGGCTCGTTCCACGGCACCCGCGTGAAGGAACAGGTGTTCCGCCCGGATTGGACGGACCCCGCCCGGCTGGCATACACCAAGGACCTCTTCCGGATTCTCGCCGCGATCGCCCGCACCGACGTCAGCACCTCGGTATCCACCCTGCCCGGCTCTTTCAAAGCCTTCCACGCCAATGAATCCCTGATCCGCAAGCACCTGATCGAGATGGCCGCTTTCCTCGATGATCTATCAGAACGATCCGGCCACGATTTCCACCTCGGCCTCGAACCGGAGCCGCTCGGGCACTTCGAGAATTCCATCGAGACGGTCGACTTCTTCCAACGGCTCCACCACCACACTCCGGACTCCGAAAGCATCCGCCGCCGGATCGGCCTGAACTACGACGCCTGCCACTTCGCCCTGCAATACGAGTCCGCCGACGACGCCCTCCGCCTGTTAGACCACGCCGGCATCCGGATTTCCAAGTTCCATCTCTCCAGCGCACTCGCCTTCGACCCCACCGATCCTGCCGCGCTCGCGGCGATCCGCCCGTTCAGCGAGCCCACCTATTTCCACCAAGTCCTGCTCCGCCAGCCTGACGGCGAAATCCTCCGTTTTCCCGACCTGCCGGATTTCCTCCACGCGCTCGACACGGGTGCCATCGAGGCCTCCGCCTGGCAGGAAGCCCGCGTCCATTTCCACATCCCGCTCGATGCCGAGCCGCTCGCTCCGCTGCGGTCCACCCGCGCCCATGCGGCGGACATCTTGAAGTGGAGCCGCAAGCACCCGACGGCCTGCGACCATTTCGAGATCGAAACCTACACCTGGGCCGTGCTGCCCACCGCCCTCCAACGCCCGGTGACCGAACAAATCGCCGGCGAATACCAATGGGTACTGAGCGCCTCGGGGCAACAACCATCCTGAGTGTTCATTCGCGGTTCAATATTCCTCTTCGCAACAAGCTGGCTTGCTTTTTGCCTCTCCGGCAGCCATCGATTCCCCCGTGCGCATCGAAATCCTCAACACCGGCACCGAACTGCTCCTGGGCCACACCCTCAACACCCATGGTGCCTGGCTGGGCCAGGAGTTGTTCCAGCTCGGCCTCCGTGCCGCCCGCCAGACCACCGTTCCCGACGGTCCGGCGATCCGCGCGGCTCTAACTGAAATCCTGCCGCGCGCCGACGCCCTCATCGTCACCGGCGGACTCGGCCCCACCAGCGACGACCTCACCCGCGAGATCACTGCGGAACTGCTGGGACTCGATCTTCTAACCGATCCTGCCGCGCTGCATTCGCTGGAGGCGTTTTTCGCCATCCGCAAGCGCCCGATGGCCGAGGCCAACCTGAAACAGGCGCTCTGCCCGGCCGGAGCCGAGATCCTGCCCAATCCCAACGGCACCGCCCCCGGCCTCTATCTGCCACCCGGGCTCGATCCGCGGTTCCCCTGCGCCATTTTCCTGCTCCCTGGACCGCCCCGCGAGATGAGGCCCATGTATCATGCCGAGGTCGCCCCGCGCCTGACCACCCTCGCCGGCCTCAGTGCCCCGCCCAACTGCCTGACCCTCAAATTCACCGGCATCGGCGAGAGCGATTTTCATGACGGGATCGACACCCGCCTCGCCGCGATCCCGGACCTCGAATTCGGCTACTGCGCCCACATCGGCGAAGTCGATCTCCGCCTGATCGGGTCCGATCCCGCCATCGCCGCCGCCCGCGCGCTGGTGATGAAGCGTTTCGCCTCCATGCTGGTGAGCGATGACGGTTCCTCGCTTGAGGAAACGGTGGTCCGCCTGCTGACCATCCGTGGCATGACTCTCGCCACGGCGGAAAGCTGCACCGGCGGCCTGATCGCCAACCGCCTAACCGACGTCCCCGGCGCAAGTGCGGTCTTCACCCACGGCTTCATCACCTACGCCAACGAGGCCAAAATCGGATTGTTAGGAGTACCCCCGGAGATGTTGATAGAACACGGAGCCGTGAGCGAACCCATCGCGCGGGCGATGGCCGAGGGCGCGCTCGCCGCCGCCGGCACCGACCTCGCGGTCGCAGTCACAGGCATCGCCGGCCCCACCGGCGGCACTCCGGAAAAACCCGTCGGCACCGCCTGGCTGGCCCTCGCCGCCTGCAACCACCCCACCCAGGCCTGGCGATTGTTCCAACCCCGCAACCGCCACGATTTCAAACTGGGCATCAGCCAGTCCGCCCTCGACGCCGTGCGCCGGCATCTGTCATAGGCTTGCCGCAAATAGGGAGCGGCGGCGTGGCGGGGGTTTCCAACCGCCATGCCCCCATCCATCCGCCCCCGCCATCATCTCTCAAATCTTCAGTTTTACCCGCCCCATTCTCACCCCCGTCTTTTGCCTTTCCTTGGGAATATCTGGATGCACTGGAGCAGACCCTCATGGTCCGCCGCCTGCTGCCGTGGTACGTGAACGTCGGCAAACGCTTGGTCAAGCCCCCGAAGATCGACTTCGGTGCCAGCGGTATTTTCCATGCGCTCATGGGGATCGGCATGCAAACCGCGCCGCACACCCATCCCAAACTGGCCGCCTCCTGGGAGGGCTTCGCGCTCGAGCAGATCCTGCGAACCCATCCGGGTGAGGATGCCTATTTCTACGCGATCCACAGCGGCTCGGAACTCGACCTATTCTTCCCCCGTCTCGGCCTGGGAGTTGAGATCAAATACCAGGACGCCCCCCGCCTGACGCGATCCTAGCGCCGCCACGAAGGCGCTGGGCGCTGCTGCCCGCCCTCGCCGCGCGGGTCGTTTTCTCCTACAGAACCAGTGATCCGTTAGATTCCGTCATCACCGGCTGGCTGGAGCACGATCCGGCGGAGGCAATCCGGATGGCCGCCAAGACCGGGGTTGAGTTGTCTTCCACTGAATTGAGAAAGACTGGAGGCGATCCGCAACCGCTGGTGGCGTTGCTCGACAATAAAAACAAAAGGTCCGCTGGATAGCCCAAAACGCCCTCCTTCACCATCTCGATGCGGCCCTCGCCGATGGCACGGCGAAACAATTGCTAGACAGCATGCCGCGCAAGCAGGCAGACGATCTGATCGAACGGGCGGCGGAGAACGCACGCCTGGGAGGTTTCGATGATGTGATTGGCATCGCGGCACTGGCGTCGCCTGAAGCCTGTGCAAGGTGTTCGTCCGTGCATCCGCTGGAAGGGCCCCTTGGCCGGAAAAACTTTTTCGGTGGCCCGGTGCCGGGCAAAAAGGGCGTGAAAAGGGCATGGAACTTTTTATGTTAGAGCAAATCCGTTAGTCGAGGCGCTGGAACCCTTGTGGCTCTAAGGGTTTCCTTGGAGCCGGCTGTCGGGATTGAACCGACGACCTGCTGATTACAAATTGCATCCAATACGTATCAAACTAGATCACACGGGATCATTTCAGCTTATTTCCGGGGAATTGTACCGGAAAACATGCCCCAGGTGGTCAAGGCCGGTGGTCAAATCCGGGTGGTCAAGGGGGAGTCCAAACGTGCCACTAGTTGTTGGTTTCATCTACGGGCAGCACGGGGATGGCGTTACATGTACACTCAGGGGTATCTATTCTTTCTCAAGTCCCCCCCTCCCCCCAGCGGAAAGCTGGAAGTAGAAGGGGCGTCCCTGACCGCATTGTTTAGAGTCGCGCTGCCATTAAACCCGAATCGTTTCCGACCCCGACGCCCGCAAGCGCCGCTGCGACTATGACCTTGCTTTTGTCGGTGCTCGGTAGTTTTGTCGGTGCTCGGTAGCGAACCGGCTGGTGATCCGCAATCCGTCAATGGGAAAGGGGCCAGCAACTCGCGGTTTGCTCCCCGCGAATCGCTGACCCCTTCCACATGGAAAGAACTTTGACACTTGAGGAGCAACTCGGTCGTCTGGCATGAATTTCATCCTAAACGGTGATCTTTGCAACTGATTTCTTTCAACGTGTTAGGTGAGAAAACTGTGAATGGCGACAAACACGATCAAACGAGATCAAACGAGATCAAACGGAGTGTAAATCTGTCGAAATGATCAAGTTTGATAGAAAAAAGTACTTTGAAATTCGTGAATTTTTTCTGCTTTGCACGGGTCGATTACCCAATAGTGACACCACGGCACCTATTGGACCACGCCTACGGGACGCCTACGGGACGCCTACGGGAACGCCTACGGGAACGCCTACGGGACGCCTACGGGACGCCTACGGGACGCCGGCCCAAGCGGAAGCCATGCACATGAAACCCGCACACCAGATCCGTGGAGCGGGTCAAATGTCCGCACGGAAGGCGGACAAAAAGCGGACGGTAGCGGTGGATGCCTCACAAATGTAACGGGAGAGTCGTTACAAATCCGTTACAGTCTACCGGAAAGGGTATCCATAGCGTTTCGGGAAACCCGTCAAAGGCAGAAGACCTTCCGTTTGTCTGGGGCGCTGTCCGCCACAAGGGGTGCGGTAACGATGGTATTGAATTCACCCCAACCCCAGCACCGCCGCCAGTTTCTCAACCACTCCGGGGCGCATTCCCGAACGGTCCAGGCTGCGGGCGTTGGCGATAAGGGCGATCTTGCGGTCGTATTTCCACGGCATCGGCTCGCTGCTGGTTTTCTTGGCGTCGAAATCCACCCTGGCAATTTCCGGAAGGACGGCGGCCAGGCTGGTTTCGCGGACCGTCCGGGCGAGGTGGACGAAGGACGGTATCCGGGTAACCACCTTCGGCACGATCTGCTTTTCTGCCAGCCAGCCCCGGAGACGCTCACAGAACTGCCCACCCGGCAGCAATTCGCCCATCGGCAGCGTCCGCAATAAATCCTCCACCTTCGCCCCGCCCTTCCACGCTGCCTTCGGTGCGAATAGCGCGTAGCCGGTTTTCCCAAGCACCCGCCGTTTCATGTCGGCCTCCGCAGCGTCCTCGCGCACTATGCCGAAATCCAGCCGGCCATCCGCCACGCCGCGCACAATGTCCGCGCTGCGGAGTTGCTCCAGTTCGATGAGTGCCCCGCCAAGCGCATCCCTACAAGCAGCCAAACGCGGGATGACCTGCCAGTCGATCAAACTGCCCTGGGCACCAATGCGGACACAAACCGGCCGTCCGCTCATCGTCTCGCGGAAATCATCCAATTCGCCGAAGTGCCGCCGGATCAGCCCCGAGAGCCGCAGGCCCTCTGGAGTGATCTCGATGCGTCGGCCTACCCGCCTGGTGAGCGCCGTTCCGAAATATCCCTCCAACTCCTTGATCTGACGGGAGAACTGCGATTGTTTCGTGACATCACCCTTGGCAGCGTTGGCCAGGTTCCCGGCCTCCGCCACCATCAGGAAACTGCGCATCCGGTCCAGCGATAGCCCGGAGAGGGAAAACAAACGGTCGAACTCATTCATGATTACTCAGTCATATTATCCGCTATTTCCTCCATTACAAGAACCAATTTATCCTGCCATGCTTCGCCCGTATGAGAGACCTAATCCACCACGACATCATCGCCGACATCCACGGTCGCTTCGATAAGCTCACCGCCCTCATGGCCCGCCTTGGCTACGCCGGCAATGGTGAATCCTTCGTCCCGCCGTCTGGCCACCGCGCCGTCTTCCTGGGCGACCTGATCGACACCAAGCCCGGCCATCCGTTCCCCGGCGGCGTCCGCGCCACGCTGCGGGCAGTGAAGGCCATGTGCGACCGCGGCGACGCGCTCTGCGTGATGGGCAACCACGAATGGAGTGCCATCCTCTACCATACCAAGGGACCCGACGGCCAGTGGCTGAAGCCTCGCGGCGACCGCAATCAACGCACCCACCAAGGCACGCTCAACGATTTCCCGGACCATGCCGATCCGGCGGGCGAATGGCGCACGGTCTGGCTGCCTTGGCTGAAATCCCTGCCGATCTCCCTCGACCTTGGCGGTTTCCGGGCGGTGCACGCCTGTTGGCATCCCGGGCACCTGGCCCGCCTTGCGGGCGCTTCCTTGGCGGATGATCGGTTTCTCGCCACCTGTGCCGACAAATGCACCCCCGAGGCCGTGGCCATCGATGCGGTGCTCAAGGGAATCGAGGTTCGGCTTCCCGACGGGCATTTCTTCCACGACCACACGGGCACCAAGCGCAACCAGTTCCGCGCCCGCTGGTGGGAGGGACCGGATGCCGACGTTGTTTGCAGCAACCTGGTGTTCCCGGCCAGTGATCAAATCGGCGGGATCCCGGTCGATCCTGCCGCCCGCAGAATGTTCAGCCCTTATCCCGATGATGCCCGTCCGGTCTTCTTTGGGCACTACTTCAAACCGGCCAACTCACCAACCCACCCGGAGCGCCACAACGTCGCCTGCCTCGATCACTCCGCCGCAACCGGCGGCCCGCTCATCGCCTACCGCTGGAAGGGTGAATCCAGCATCAACCCCGAAAACTACCACTGCCAATTATGAACGAATCCACTCAACCCACCAAGCCTACCTACAACGTCACCCCTCTCGACAACTTCGACTGGTATGAAGGTGCCGGGGTTCCAACCAAATGCCGGGATGCCGAACACGCGCTGTCCGTGGCCAAGGGAATCCTCGAACGCTCCCTCGCCCACGAACACGGACAAGCAAAGGATCCGTCGAGTGCAGCGGAACTCTTCGACCGCTGGGACGATTTCGGCGATTACCCGAGCATCTACCCCGAACTGGATCCGCCGTTTGATCCATCCGCATACGCACGGCAAAGGTCGGAAGAAATCTGCCGAAAACCAACGGGCGTTGAGTAACCTCCAAAAGCCATGAATACAAAACACGAAAAAGAAAAGATGCCAAGCCTTGCCATCCGAATCCGTTCCAAGGAAATCCTGCTCGAGACTGCTAAAAAATACGATGTTCCGGCCGCCAGCATCGTGGCCCACGTCATCACCCCGGTCGGAGTCAACAAGGCACGCAAAGAAGTGCAGCTGCGGATGCTCCAGGAACTCGGGATGAAGCGCCACGAGATTGCCTCCGCCTTCGGCCGGGACTTGCGGCGGGTGAGACAGTCGGTAATCGGACCGTTTCCTACTGAGCAGACATTCCAATAGCCGATACTCCCCAATTTCAGGCTATCAACTGCTTCGGTGGCCGGGCCAGTCCACTTTCGGAACGTACTACAAATAAGATCGCGTATGAGAGGCAACTAACACCAGCCGAATTTGATGCCTATGTCCAACGTTCAATGCGCTCAATCGAGAAGGCTAATCGTGTCCTGTAATTGGAGGATGCATCCCAGACTGTTTTCACAGCCTGGTGATTTCTGTCAGCCATTCTATTTGTAGGGACGAAAATCGCATTTCTTTGCTGGATCAAACCTCGTGTGTGCACCGAGCCCGAGCAGACTTTCAATCTGCCCTGCCGCCCGCGTCACTTGGTAGAGGTCAACAGTCCCAATCGCATCGTGTTTTCCAACATAGTCGGAGAGGTAAGTTTCCGATTTGGATTCCACCCTGCTCCGCTTGCTTACAAGATAGGCTACCGATTCCGCTTCCAATTCTTTCTGGTCATGATCGACCCGTCGCCGTTCGGTGACATTCCAGGCTCTGTCTACGCCCAAATGCCCGAGGAAGAGGTGCGCGAGTTCGTGAGCGATGGTTACGAAACGGACGGGAGGTGAATGGCATGTGTTGAACTTGATTCTATAAACTCCCCGTGTTTTGGAATCCAACGGCGAGGCAATACGAGAGATTGAACCAGCCACTCCATCTCCTAGGTCTACCCCCTCGGCAATAATGCTCTTTTTATTCATTCTTCTCCAGAACTCTTGGATATTGTCTTCTGTGATAGGGCCATGAGCGACGAAGCAGTGGGCGTCCTCGGGTATATCACGACCAACGACATCGACCACATCATACACCAGCGCCACCGGGGCGAACGGCCAGAGAATCAATAACGGACGTGCACCCTCGTTCACGGTAGCACCAAAGCGCGAATGCCAATCAAACTTGGATGCGGCGAATTGAATGCCAGGCTTTTGAATTTGAAGCAACATCGCATTGAACGGAGCAAAATTCGGCATTCGAACGATGAAATCCAACAACTGAATATAATCTTTGCTGTCTTTGTAGAGACGCGAGTCTTCCAAAAGGCGATCCAAGAGAGTGCGGGCATTCTCTGCGTCGAACATGTCAAGCTGGTCAGATGGATACATGAGCTAGATTAATCATCAAGAATTTTGGCTATTTGCACTACGGCGCAACCTCCTCCACCCTGAAGTAGCTCTTGGGCTGGCCACGCGTGGAGTAAAACCGCTGGATCTGCCCGCCCGTGCCAGCAATGCCGGTTTCAACAATCTGCCAAGTCACAAGGTCCGTGGAAGCCTCGATGCGGTAGGTTTTGCCCACGGCGGCGGGGAATGTAAATTCTATTGCCGTCCGCGCCTCCGCCACCAAGGCGGGATGGTCGTTGATGTCCAGAGGGGACTTGCCGGTGAGCACCTCGTAGCCGTCAAGGAACCCGTCAAGGTCGGTGTCCGCCACAAGTGGATTGCTCCCGTACTGATTTACTTCCGCGCCGTCGTTCAAGCCGTCGCTGTCGGTGTCGGGGTTGGCCGGGTTTGTTCCCGTATCAAATGGCGAAATAAAAATCCCAGTATTGGACTCGCTTAAGTCAACAACACCGTCGCCGTCGGTGTCGGGATCACCCTTTAATCTAACCAAAAGACCGCCATGTCCGCTTTGATTGTCAGCTCCCCCAATAATGAAAATGTGACCGGCCCGATCCCGGGCTACGTTCCATGTCCAATCCGAGCCGCCGGAGAGAGTTTCTGTACCGGATATTTGGACGACTCCACCGAGCGCAAAAGTCGGGTCAGGAATTCCGTCGGGCATCAATCGTATCGCAGCAAACCGCATTCCACCGCTTATGGAAACCATAGTGCTGGCAATGATGCGCCCATCTGGCATAAGGGTGGCGGCGGTCGCCCTGTCGTTACCAGTTCCAGCGTCAATCTCTGCAATACCACCCGTCCCAAATGTGGGATCCAAGGTTCCGTCCTGCTTGAGCCCAACAAACAGCGAGTTTTCGCTGTTCCCTTGAATCGTGCCGCCAAAAACCACCATCTTTCCGCTCGGTCGCAAGCAAACACCCCATGCTTCATCTGCGTTTCCATGCACGTCTAAAACGAACTTGCCGCCACTGGCGAACGTTGAATCCAAACTACCATCAGCCAGCAGCCTAACCACCAGCAAGTCTTTGGAAGATTCCCCCATATCGGGACTTATATAGCCGACGAGAATAATTCTCCCATCAGGTTGCGTGGTCATGCCGAGAGTCCAAGCCCTCACCCCGATGGTAAGATTCGCGGTGCCGCCGTGCGAAAAGGTGTGATCGAGATAACCTTCAGACGTTAACCGCGTTACCGTGACACCGGTGCCCCCATTGCTGCCACCTAACAAGATGATTTTGCCGTCGGGTGCCAGCGCGATTGAATACCCTCCGGGAGCAACGGCAAAACTTGTGTCCAGAGTTCCATCTGATAGCAACCGAATCGACCTCTCCCGCGCAACTGCGAGGATTTTTCCGTCTGGCTGCATGATGATATCTTCTAGCCTGCCATCTCCGCTGCCAAAGGATAGAGTCGCCTGTCCCGCTGTGCCGAAGGATGTCACCGGGGAACCGTCCTTGTTCACCTTAACGATATACCTCCCGGTTACAGTGTCGGAGTCCGTTCCGGTCCACCCAGACACCAAGACGTCACCACTGGGCAGTGGCACCACGCGGTTCCATCTTTCAACTTGGCTCGATTGCTCGAAGACCAGCCGCCCAGCCGTTCCAAATGTCGGGTCCAAATCTGCCGGAGCGGCCGGAGCAAGTCCAGCGCCGGCGAGCAGGGGGAAAGTAATGCTGCAAAGTAGGCCGAGAGGTCCGGATGCAATTCCGTTTGTGGCGATGTGCGGTCGCGGGGGCAATGCCGTTTTCATGATGTTGGTGTTTTGGTGGTGTTCGGAAACAAACCAGCCACCCTGGTTTCCCAAGGTGGCCGGGGTGTTTAGAAGCCGCGCAAAGACGACCGCGACGACCTTTAGACGCCCCCGGGGGGACATCCTGGACATACGCCGCCGCCACCCCGACCTTTCGGTCTGGTGGCGGCGCTGTGTTTCGGTCAACGCCTACCGCTTTACGCGGGGTTCTAAAGCCCCGATTCGGATCTCTCCGAACACGGTCATTCAATCAAATTAGTGGAGGCGAGCAAGGCAATTCTGCCGCGGACAGCAATTTCAGTCCTGTCGGCCATTCCACAGCCGCGATTTGTGGGAGAGTCGCGAGGAAATGCCAGAAGTGCATCGTGCCGTTCCCTGAGACTACCGATGCGGTTGCGGCTCCCGTACCGGGGGAAGCGGCCACCCACGGGGCCGCTGGCATGGCAGGAAACCGAGGTTCAGCTATCCCAGTTCAGCCTACGACCTCCTCGGGAATCGAATCGTAGATCGCTTTCGACAAGACGGAGAATGCCGCATCGCCGAATGCCTTGTCGTCCATGTACCGCGTGACGATCTTGTCGTTGTCTGCCATGCGTTGAACCATGAGGTCTTCAAGGAGTTGGCGCAGTCCGAGTTGGAACTTGTCGAATGGGTTGGCGTGCCGGAGTTTGACGACCTGTTCGTTGCTGGTGGCCTTCTCGCGGATTTGCTCGAAGAAGAAACGGTCCTCGTCCGTGAAGTTGGTTCCGAAACGCTCGTTGAGCACTTTGATGATTTCGGAAAGCGGGATTTTCTCTTCCTTGGCCTTGCCGGTGCCGACGTCGGTTGGGCTTTTGACCCCTTCCGGGTCCCCGTCGCGGAGGGTGATCTCGCCCGAGTAAATCCGTTCCAACCGGTAGTATTGCAGTCCGACTTCGTCGCCGATCTTCACGCGGTCGGTGTCGCGGTCCAGCGGGAGATGGGGCAGCAGAAAACGCCCGAAACTGTAAAGCATTTCCAAGGCCGGATCGCTGTAGGGCATGATCTGGCTCATGAACGAGTAGATATTGACGTAGCCGCTCAGCTTCTCACGGAATTCGCTGCGTATCGCATCGTCCTCCATAGCTTTGAAGCGGTCCACTCCGGGTTGCAGGTGCAGTTGCATCCCGGCATGGTCCTGGGCGGCTTGGCGGGCCACGGGCTTGTAGAAGACACGGGCGAATGCCTCGACCTCGCTCCAGTGATACACCTGGGCCGCGTCCAACTCGTGCTTGAGTGCCTCCAATTGCTGCGGATCTGAGCCCTCCTGCAAGCTGGTGGCGTCATAGTAGGGCTTGAAGGCTTTGTAGATGTCCTCCGCTTCGTTGACGAAATCCAGCACGAACGGGTTCTCCTTGCCCGGAATCTTCCGGTTCAGCCGCGACAGGGTCTGCACCGCCTGCACACCGTCAAGCCGCTTGTCCACGTACATCGCGCAGAGCAAGGGCTGGTCGAAACCAGTCTGGTACTTGTTGGCCACCAGCAACACCTGATAGTCCGGCGAGGAGAAACGCTCCGGCAGTTGCTTTTCGCTGATCGGCTTTCCGCTCACGCAATCCGGGTTCATCCCCGGCTCGGTGTATTCGACCCCGGTATCAGGGTCCCTCACCGTGCCGCTGAAGGCCACCAACGGGCGCACGTCGGTAATGTTGTTTTCGGCGATGTAGCGCTGGAAGGCTTGCATGTAGCGCACCGCATGGAGGCGCGACGAGGTGACAACCATCGCCTTGGCCTGTCCGCCGAGATGCCCCCGCACCTTCTGGCGGAAATGCTCTACCATCACCTCGGTCTTCTGCTCAAGGTTGTGCGGGTGCAGGCTCATGAACTTGGCCAGTGCCCGGACCGCCTTTTTCTTCGGCAGATTCGGATCGTCTTCGACCGCTTTCACCAGCCGGTAGTAGGTGGCGTAGGTGGTGTAGTTCTTCACCACGTCGAGAATGAAGCCCTCCTCAATCGCCTGGCGCATGGAGTAAAGGTGAAACGCCTCGGGCAAGCCGCTTGCGCCGGGGCGACCGAACAACTCCAGCGTTTTGCCCTTGGGGGTGGCGGTGAAGGCGAAGAAGCTCAGGTTCGGCTGCCGTCCGCGTGACTGCATCACCTGGTTCAGACGGTCTTCCCAATCCGGTTCCTCCTCGCCGTTCTCCACCTTGGCCGCAGCACCCAGAATGGCTTTCAACTCCCGCGCCGTCTCGCCGGTTTGGCTGGAATGCGCCTCGTCCACGATGATGGCATACCGCCGCTTGGCGATTTCTGCCTCCCATGCCTTGGCCTGCTCCTTTTCTTCGGCACTGGCCTCGTCGGCCCGCTCCGCGCCGGCCGCGTGAAGCAGGGCACGCAGCACGAAGGGGAATTTCTGCAACGTGGTGATGACGATCTTGGTGCCGTCGATCAGCGCCGCCGCGAGTTGCTTGGAGTCCTGGTCAATCGCCTTCACCACGCCCTGTGCGTGTTCGATCTGGTAAATCGCATCCTGCAACTGTCGGTCCAGCACCTGCCGGTCGGTGATGACCACCACACAGTCGAAGACCTTGGCGTCGTCCTTGTCATGGAGACTGGCGAGCCGGTGCGATAGCCACGAAATGCTGTTGGTCTTGCCGCTGCCGGCCGAGTGTTGGGCGAGGTAGTTCTGACCCGGACCGTCCGACCGGGCCGCCGCGACCAGGCAGCGCACGAGGTCAAGCTGGTGGTAACGCGGGAAAATCATCGTCTCCTTGGTCACCCAGCGCTGGCCGCCGCGTCCGTCGGCCACCTTTTCCTCCTTCTTTTCGAGGAACATGAAGTGGCCGAGAATATCGAGGAACCTATCGAACTGGAGCACGTCCTCCCAGAAATAGCCCGTGCGGTAGCCGGATGGGTGCTGCGGATTGCCCGCGCCGCAGATGATTTGTCCCGGATGGCTGCCCCGGTTGAATGGCAGGAAATACGTCTTCTCGCCTGCCAGCCGCGTGGTCATCCATACTTCTTCCGAATCGGCGGCGAAATGCACCAGCGCCCGCTTCTTGAACTCGAACAACGGCGCTCGCGGATCGCGGTCCTCCTTGTATTGCCTCACCGCGTGCCGCCAGGTCTGGCCCGTGCCGGGATTCTTCAGTTCGAGGGTGCTCACCGGCAATCCATTCACCGCCAGTACGATGTCCAGCGTCCGGTTGTCGCCGGGATGGCACGGCACCTGCCGAGTCACCGTCAACCGGTTCTTGCCGAACTGCTCCAGCACCTCGTAGTTCGCGCCGTGGGCTGGCTTGAAATAGGCGAGGCGGAAGGTCTTGCCGTAGAACTTGAACCCGTGCCGCAGCACATGCAGCGAGCCCTTGGTGTCCAGTTCCTTCACCAACGCGGTGAGCAACAGTGGCTCCAATCCCTCCGCCAGCAATGTCCTCATGTCGCCCCAAAGCTTCGGCTGGGTGTCCTCGATGAAGCCGAAAACCTGCGCCGGGAACAACGCCCGCTCCTTGTCCCACTCCGCATTGCTGCCGGACTTCCAGCCGCCTCGGGTCAGCAGGATTTCCTCAACGTAGGTCTCGAAGGCGCGTTCTGTGGTTTGTCCGGGCATGACGTTATTTGGCTGCGGTCATCTTCTTCAACTCACATTTAATCTGGTTGACAAGATTATCCTCGTTGGCCGGTACAAGGGGAGTCAATTCAAAATGCGGATAGGGCCGCCGTTTCGGCTGGAAATAAAGCTGAAGCTGCAGGTTATCCTTGTTGGAGCAGAATCCACTCAGACGCATTTTTGCTCCCATATCGTCAATCAATCCAACAAAGGCCCGACCCAACCCCTTCTGGAGTTTTCCACCATAGAATTTGCACTCCCAGCCACCGACGAGACTTGCCGCGTGTGGGGCGTCTCGTCGGTGAAAATTCCGGCACGCCCGAGCAGCCTTTGCTAGCATGATGCACACGTCTAGTTCGTGCGTCATGCCACTGGTGCCCTTGAACTCAACGCCTGCGTGAATTTCAAACTCATGGCCATTCAATGTGAATTCGGCATAGCCGTAGTTCCTCCCACGCGAATGAATCTGGCCAGGAGCACCGCGAAAGATAAATGGATTCGGCGCGCCGATGATCCCACGCAATAACGGCGTGACACCAAGTTCCCGTGCCGCGCGCAGACAAAGCCCAAACACATAAGCCTCGTATGCTTTTTCCTCCACTCGTTGGATCAGTTGATACTGGCCAACTCCCAAATGATGGCTGAGCAGAGTATCAATGGCTTTTTCCAAGTCTTGAAGCGTAGCCATGATCATTCCTCCACAAAATTTGTTAAGTGCCGAAGACGCTTAATGTTCTGGATTTGCTCGGCGATCTGATTCAAAGGCAGGCGTTTTAGTGGCAGGGTTTCATCTCCAGTTCGCGTGATTTGTGTTTCGGTGTGGAGTTCGATCTCTATCGCCTTATCTGACCCCTCTTGTTCCCTGGAAGTCGGGGCAGGTTCGCCAGCGGTGATTCGGGCCAAGACTTCAGCTGCTGTTTTGCGGACCGCTTGGCTAACGTCATGACGAGCCATTTGCATTAGACGGGCTTTGATTTTCGCGGTCGTCGCGGCTCGGCCGATTTCCCCGAACGACCAAGCCGCCGTGGAGCGAACGAGATCCTTTTCGTCCTCAGTCATCTCCAATATTCGGATGAGCATCTCCGTTGTGGAGGTGTTCGGGTACATTCGCCCGATCAGGGCGGCAGCACAGGCTCGCGGGAATTCTCTTGCGTCTCTAGTCAATTCCAGTAGCCGGGCTAGCACTTCAGGGCTGGCTGCGGCCGGCCCCAACATGTAGAGCGCTTCGTTGGCTTCGACGGCTACCAACTCATCCTCGTCCAGAAGCATCTCCAACAGCCGGGTCAGGACTTCAGGGGTTGCCGCCGCCGAGCCCATCTTATGTAGGCTTTCGGCTGCCGAGCGGCGCACTTCAACATCATCGTCTTGACTCATTTCCAGTAGCCGACTTAGCACGCCGGGCGGCGGCGGCACCAGATGCACCTCCGCCGGCTCAGCAACCGCTTGGCGCTCCGTTGTCACCTCAACGGCTGCCTTGGCGAAGTTGTCGGCTGCTGAATTTGCGAAGAGCGGCAGCTCCACGAAATAGGATTGGAGAGCGTCCAATGCGACGTGGAGCGCCTCTTCGTGGGTAAAAGGGACTGTCTTCCGGTAAACGCGAGCTTCATTTCGTCGGCCGGTCGCCGGCTCGGTCTCTGATACGTCTTTACCAGCATCAATGGCCTTCTGAACCTGACCGGCGAGGTCTTCATCGCGCTCCCTGAGCTTCCTCATCAGAACCTCAAGGGCTTGTTTTGGTGTGTATTTGTGAGCTGGCATCGTGTTCGTCCTTCCTAGCATTTCCCGTCGATCTCAAACACCCGGTATTTGAGCCATTTGGCGATTCCATCGAGATCCGGGAAGAGCTGTTTGTCAAAAACACCGTATTGGTCGAGGCGGCGGCGGATGTCGTCGTGAGCTTGATGTTTGATGATGATCTCGATGTAATCACTTGCCTCAAGGGGCCTCGTCGGTTGGTGGCAGGCCAACAGCACCCCATCCTGGGCACGAATCCGTGGAGAGACATGTGGAGGATCGTAGATCACGTCTTCCGTAATCGCGAAGGGCCCTGAGATTTCGGATCGCGGAGTCACTGACTTCTCGCCTTCCGTTGGCTCATCTGTCGGAACGTCATTCAAATCCATGGCCTGCCAATCAGAAGGCGGTATGATTTCGGGCGCATCGTCATCCACTCCGAAGTCTTCGTAGCCGGACGGTGGCGTTGCCAGGGTCGTCGCGGAATCCGATACCGGCTTAATGCCAATGCTGGAGTCGTTTGAAAGATCGCTATAGCGCACCGGATCGCTGATGAGAATATAGACTGCGCTATTCAAAGGTTTGCCTTTGTCATCTCTTTCCGTACGTCTTGATGCAAAATAGAGCGCTACGAGCGGATTCGTCGTCCAATCCATGAACCGCGTTGGAAGGCCGTGATGTTGGGCAATCGCGAGCTTTTCCCAATCGTTACGGGGAAGATGGCGAACGTAGGTCAAAAGATGATTGTCAAAAACTCCTAACACTTCACGTTCCAGGGTATCTCTCTGAAATAGGGACATGCCCACAACTCTTTTATACCGTCCAATAGAGGGAATCAGAGGAAATCCATCAATAGCGAGTTTTGACTGACCTCGGAAATATCGGCGATCACAGCCTCCGCCTTCCAGGCTCTTCTTTCCATGGTTTCGAATGAAATCCAAGTAACTTCGGAAGGTACTAATTTTGATCGAGTCACTCATGTAATCGCCTCCATTCCTATATAATTCTTCCCCGCCAACGACTCCTCTGTGATCCGTGCCCGCAGGTGCGTCCATTCCAGAAACCAGGGTTGGAGATCAATGGTCATGTCCTTCGGGGAACTATAGTAACTCAGGAGGTAGGGGGCGGCATGAAAAAGGTCTAGATCGCATCTACAACTACACTGAAACAGCGAACGGAAATGTCAGACCCTGCGGCTTGTATTCTGGCGTTTGCTGGGGAGGGATCTTTTTCGCTGCATGGTCATGGGCCGCACGGGTCGAGTGAACCTCCCCAACTCCACCTGCCTGTTGCCAAAGATCGGCCGATTGCAGAAGCAAGCTGGTGTAATACCCACCTGCCTTGGGATTCTCCCCTGCCGCTTCCCCCTTCGAACACGCAAGCATTTCTACAATGCCGACTTTGGAATTCAAAAGCGCGACACGCCAACGAACACCGTGATCAAATCTCTTCGGAATCTTGCCCTCCTCCGCTGCGAATTTTGTGAACTCGCCTTGTCGGGAATTGGCAATAACAGATCGCCCCCGTTCAGCACCTTCAATCAAAAGCTGCTTTGCGGCAAAACTAAATTGAGCCGCCGCTTCGACACCCCGGCACGAGTCCACGACCATTGAACCTTTCTCTCCATGCGGTTTGAGTCGCGATATCGGGTAATTCTTGAAACTGTCATTGAGGACAACCGAGCCATCACAACCGTGACCGGAAAACGCCACAAAACAGTATTTGTCTTTATGATCCTCTAAATGCTTTTCAAGAACTGAAGAAAAAGGCTTGGTAAGGGAAATGATTTCGCCATCTTCCCACGCGCCTCCCAATTCACTTTTGAGGAAATTGATCCAGTTTTTCTGATCAACTCGTGCGCCTGGGAGATCGGATTCACCCGCTACATTCGAAGACTCAATTATGATCGCTTTTCGGCTCATCGCTGATTTTTGATAGGTTATTTGAATACTGAGAAATCAGTCTGGGAATAAGCCGCTCGATGAACCCGGCAGCCAATCCAAGCATGAACACCGAATACGAATCGGATGTAATTGCTTTCAATGACGGTGGAGCATGAGCTGACTTCGCAAGGCAAATTGCAGCGCCACCGAGGATTACGCCAGCGAGTAGTTTGGTGAAAATCTCGACCAAGTGAATCCATGGACCCGCTGCGGAATCCCAAGCTCCTTTTCCCGTTCTCTGCAACAAAGATAAATACGCACCAAGATATCCTCCCAAAGCCCCAAATCCAATGCCGTTCGGATGATTCATTGCGTCGCTCGCATTTGGCCACAAGTTGACTGACAAAACTACAGTAGCTCCGAAGAGGAGATGTGCGCTCAACAATGACCAGTATCTTGAGCGTTCGGTAGTCCTCGCCTCAAGAAAGTTCGACGCTTGCTTTGTAATCGCAGCGGCTTCCTTCGAGTTGCCCTGAATGGAACATGCCACTGCCTGTCCAACTAGGCGCTTCAGCTCCAGAACCTGCTCTTGTGGCAAGTGGTTGCAACGCCGAGCACCGACCGCTTCGGCAAGCGCAACAGACCTAGATTTGTCGCAACTCAGGTTTTTCTTGGTGATCCAGTCGATTGCCAATTCATGGTCGACAAAAACAATAAATCTTTCGTCAGTATCGTCACTGTCCAGATCCTCGTCCGGATCCCATTGCTCGTGGATCAACTCATAAACCTGCAATTGACGCTCCGGCCAATGTCCCCTCAACTCCCGATTCAGCAATTTTCTTTCGCGCTCATCTACGAGGATTTGGGGACAGAACCAGCTGCACCATAAGAACCTAAGTTTACGGCGAAATCTTGTCGCGTTCAGGAAAAGGGATGGTTTCATACGGAGATCGCGAAGGGAAAATGATGAAGCCTCCTTCCCCCGTTGTATTCGGGGTGCTGCTGGCGATGCGTCTTCACCAGTTCGGAAGCACCAAGCTGCACCGCTTCCTTAATTGGGAGGATACCGCGGTTACTTCGAGTCCAATCGACGGCACTTCGAATCAAATACTGACTGAACGATAGCCGGTCGGCAGCGGTTGTGTTATCGCCTGTGGAATAGATAGAAACCGCCCCCTTTTCCGTATGATCTAGAGCGGTTTCATATGCCTGCCGTGCAAGAACGGCTGTATAAGCCTCTTCCAGAGAGGCCTTCTTCCGGTGTTCTTTGATCACAGCAACATTTTCCCCTCGGGTTCTGCAGCAATCGAGAACAATGCAACAGCGTGGCGTGCCGGGATTTAGCTCGCGCTCCAATACGGTCTCGCCTGATTCAAGAACTACATTGAGTTCTGTCCATGGAAGGTCGGTCTGGACCGTGTAACCGTGACCCGCAAATACAACCACCGTAAAATCAAACTGCCCAACCCGTGAGAATTCCTTTTGTAGCGTGGACTTGTCGATATGGGAGGCATCGAGGATTTCAGAGGCATCCCAAGCTCCACCCTCAGGACTCCGGAGAAAGTCATCCCAAAGTGCCACATCAGCGGCAACATATCTGAGTGGATCATCGGGCGGTGAGGCACCGATTAGAATGGCTTTTCGATTCATCGCTTTCTGTCTTTCGTATTGGTTCGTTCTCGCACATCAATCTTCCCCGTCACCGCAGCCGTGATGAGGGCGGTGCGGTATTCCTGCAACCGCTTCACCGCCTCCTCCACCTTCCCCACCAGCGCGTCCAGATACGCCGTCTCCACGTCCAGATACGCGGCGATGGCGGCTTGTTCGGGGAGGGGTGGATGCGGGAAAGGCAGCTTGCCAATCCCTTCTTGGGTCATGGTCGGAATTGTGCTGCCGGTGTTGTGCAGCGGAATCACGTCTTGGACGATCTTGCTGAACACGTAGTAGAATAGGAATCGTTTGGAGCACTTCACCTCTTTGAAGATCATCAACTGAGGATTGACCGTCATCGGCACTGGAACGGATCGCACAAACGCGGTCTTCCCGAGCGTTGAGCCGGTCTTCACCATAATTACGTCTTCAGGCTGAACCTGAATCTCTGGTGACTCGTAATACTTCTCCCAACTCAGCCAAGTGCATTTGTCGAGGCTTACGACCCCGTCGGCCATGTTGCTCGGACTCATGGAAATTGCTCCTTCTCCCTCGTAAACGAGGTCGTCGGTTGAGTAACCCCTGAATCCAATTCGTCCGAACAAGACTGAGACTTCCTTGAGCCGCTTCACTTCCCAGTGCTTGGGAATGTCATCAAGCCAAGGATGGCCAGATGATTTCAGAGCCGGGTTGGCGGGGAGGCCGGCGGCGCGGGCGGCGGCGGGCGGCAGGCCGCGGGTGACGGTGCGGGAGATGAGCGCGGTGCGCTTCTCCTTCAGCCGCTCGATCAACTCCCGCTTCTTCTCCACCAACCGGTCCACCCGCCCCGTCTCACGGTCCAGAAACGCCGCGATGGCTCGTTGCTCGGCGGGCGTGGGCAGCGCGACACCCAGCGCGCCGAATTTATCGACCGTGAAATGGGCGATGGTGGACTTGTTGCAGATAATCTCGAACCAGCCCTGTGAAGCGGCGTGCGCGAGAACATACAGGAGGAAGCCAGTTTCGTTTTCGCCCTGCGGCCTGACTCGGTGGAGCGCGTTTTGAATAATCGTGCCGTCCGGTGCGCCGCGAACAACCGCTGCACGGCCAACGTCGCCGCCCTCGCAAACCAGCAGGTCGCCATCTTTCACGGCATACTGCCGCCGCTCCTTCTTGTTCGTCCACATGGTCGGCAAGTCCGCAACGCGGACATGTTCCCACTGGACGTGCTGCGACTTGAGATAGGGCGTCTCTTCGTCGGTTGGGCTGGCAGGCTCAGGCTGAAGCATCTTTCCCAGTTGAATCGTGTAGCAGAACTTCACGCCTTGAGCTGCCCAATGCTCCGGCACATCGCCGAGCCATTCGACGCCGCTGGGTTTGATGCACGGGTAGGCCTGGAGCTTCACGCCGTGACCTCCTTGAGCATTTTCATGATGTCGTCTTCGAGGCGCTTGATGTCGGTCTCGATGACTTCCAGCGGGCGCGGCGGCTCGTAGCGGTAGAAGTGGCGGTTGAGCGGGATTTCGTAGCCGACCTTGGTCTTGGTGGTGTCGATCCACGCATCGGGCACATGGGGCAGCACTTCGCGTTTGAAGTAGGCCTCGATGCTTTCCTTGAGCGGCACGGTCTCGGTGTCGCGCAGATCGGTGTCGGGCTCGGGCTGGCCGTCCTTGTTGCGGCAGATTTCGGCGGTGTCGTCGCGTTCACCGAGAGCGGCGAGCACGGCCTTGATTTCCGGGGCGCTCAGGCGCACGTCGCGTTTGCGGTCAAGGGTGCGCAGTTCGGTGAGGAAGGCCTTTCGGTCATTGAAGATCTTTTCCTTGGTCGCCTTGCCGAAGGCGCGGAGCAATTCGCGGATTTGTTCCTGCCGTGCCCTGCCAGCGGCGACCTCGGCATTGTGCGCCGACCCGGCCTTCTTCTTGCTGACGGCCAGGCTCTTGAAGCCGCTCTCGTCGTCGAGCCGGGCGAGGCGTTCGGCGCTGGCCTGGAAGTTCAGCCGTAGCGGGCGCTCGACGGTGATCTTGTGGTAGCCGAAGTCCTCGTTGTCGAAAACCTTGCTGACGACGCGCTGGCGCTCGACCGGTTGGTGGGAGATGGGGTCTTCCTCGGTGAAGGTGCGCGTCTGGCCGTCGCGGAAGTTACCGAAGATTTTCGTGAGTTCGCCGATGTGGTCGGGGTCTTTTTCCTTGTCGGATGGGTCGCCGATGCGGCGGCGTTTGTTGCCCAGGCTTCTTTCCATCTGCACCCAGAACGGACGGGCGTCAATGAGCTGTACCTTGGACTTGCGGGACTTTTCCTTCCGATTGGTGAGCACCCAGAGGTAAGTGGAGATGCCGGTGTTGTAAAAGAGTTGCTCGGGCAGGGCGACGATGGCCTCCAGCCAATCGTTCTCGATGATCCAGCGGCGGATTTCGCTCTCACCGCCGCCGGCGTCGCCGGTGAAGAGGGGCGAGCCATTGAACACGATGGCGAGGCGGCTGCCACCGTCCTGCGGGGCGCGCATCTTGGCCAGCATGTGCTGGAGGAACAGGAGCGCGCCGCCATTCACGCGGGGCGTGCCCGCGCCGAAGCGTCCCGCGAAGCCGAGGGTGTCCTTTTCGTTCTCGATGTAGCGCTGCTGCTGCTTCCACTCCACGCCGAAGGGCGGATTGGCGAGCATGTAGTCGAAGGTCCATTTCTTTCCATTGCCGTCGCGGTCGAAGCCGTCCTTCGTGAACGTGTCGCCCATGATGATGTTGTCGGCGTCCTCGCCCTTGATGAGCATGTCGGACTTGCAGACGGCCCAGGCCTCGTCGTTCCAGTCCTGGCCGAAGAGCTTGGGCTGGGCGTCGGCGTTGAGGTCGCGGATGTATTTCTCGGCCACGGACAACATGCCGCCGGTGCCGCAGGCGGGGTCGTAGATGGTTTTGACGACGTGGCTGCGGGCGAGGTCCTTCTCCGGCGAGAGGAGGAGATTGACCATGAGCTTGATGACCTCGCGCGGAGTGAAATGCTCCCCGGCTTCCTCGTTGGATTGTTCCGCGCCGATCCGGATGAGTTCCTCGAAGACGTAACCCATCTGGACGTTGTCCACGCGAGCGGGCGAGAGGTCGATGGCGGCGAACTTCTGGATGACAAGGTAGAGCAGGTCTTTCTCCGCCATTTTCGCAATCTGGGCGTCGAGACCGAAGCGCTGCATGATGTCGCGGACATTGGGCGAGAAGCCGTTGATGTAGTTGTTGAGGTTTGGTGCCAGGTGGTTTGGGTCGTCGAGCAGGCCGTTGAGGCCACTCTTCTCGGCGGGTTTGGCGATGGTGAACTTGGAGAGGTTGAAGAACGGGACGCCGGTGATCTGCGAAAGCCGGTGGCGGATGATGTTCTCGCCCTTGGCCTTGATCGAGGCGTGTTCCTTGAGGACGGCCGGTTTCGTGGGGGCGAGGATGCAATCGAAGCGGCGCAGCACGGTAAGCGGCAGGATGACCTTGCGGTACTCGTTTCGTTTGTAGGGGCCGCGCAGCAGGTTGCAGATGCTCCAAATGAAGCTGGCGATTTGGGAGTGGTTCTCGGTGGACATGGAAATTGGGCGGGAGAAAACAAGCATGAGCAGCGGACGGCGGGGTCCGCTCGCCGAATACGGTCGCATTCCAGCCTGCCGACGGCCCCATGGGAAGCCTCAATTTGTTGGATCGGTGGATTTCTTTCCGGACTCTCGTGTCGCCCAGCCCACCGGAGAGACTTCATCGTATGCCAGTGCTGTGATCGGGCGCACCATGGACGCAAGAAGTCCGGCCACCGTGGATCTGATTCCCCGTCAGGAAGTGTATTCAAAAAATGGTTCTCTGAAGTCCAGTCCGAAAACGGTGCGTTCCACATCCCGAAATTGAAGTTTGAATGTATTCCTGCAAACATTTGTTTTTTAGAATACATTTTTGTTGACGCCGACCAGGCAGAATGCAACATTCGGTTGTGAAAACTGCCAAACTCCCCGTCGCCATCCTAGTCCGAGTTTCGACTCTCAAGCAGGAGAATGACCGCCAGATTTCCGAACTTCAAGGCTATGCCGACGCCAAGGGCTACGAGGTGGTCGAAGTTTGTCAGGAGCAGATTTCCGGCAACGCGGACGAAGCCAGCCGGCATGGACTCCACCGGGTTGAGGAATTGGCCAGGATTGGGGCGATCAAGAAGGTGCTGGTCCATGAAGTCTCCCGACTCGCCCGTCGGAACAGCATCGCCCACGCCTTCGTGGAAACTCTGGAGGAATGCGGCGTGTCCCTCTATTGGCACCAGCAGGCCATTGAGACGCTCCTTCCCAACGGCAAGAGGAATCCCGCCGCGGCGATCATGTTCGCCCTCCTGGCTGAAATGGCCCGAGCCGAACGGGAAACCCTCTCCGAACGGATAAGGAGCGGCCTGAAGGAAGCCCGTCGAAAAGGCCGGAGACTCGGCAGGCCAAAGGGATCCACGGTAGACCGGAAAACGCTACTCGCCAAACACTCCGACATCGTCCGCCGTCTCAAAGAGGGTCACTCGGTCCGGAATACTGCCAAGATCACAGGCAAGGGCGGCTCCACAGTGCAGCGGGTCAAGGAGCTCCTGAGCCGCCCTGTACGGAGCCGTACGCAGGGTGGTGTTGGCCCCGGGAGCTAATCACTCCCGGGGGCCCGATTCTACTATCTTTTTCTGATAGGGATGACGTAGCTATCAGGGTATTCACGATGCTTGTCAGTGATCGCATCAACAATGCCAAAATCTAAAAACACTGCACTAGCTACTATCTTACCGCCCATACGACTTGGAATCGATCCGGTTGCTGATCTACCATCATTAGTTTTCGCATCATATTGTAGCACGTCATCAGACTTTCTGACGGAAACAGTAGAAGGAAGCTGATAGTCCCAGTTACCTCTCTTATTCCGAAGCTGCACTGATCCATTCGAGCCATCACTGAATGACATCGCAATTTGGTCGTTCGAGTCCTCTGTAAGTGTTGCACAGCTAACGAATGCACATGAACACACGGTCATGGCTGCTAATTTTAGTTTGTTTTTCATGTATTTGTTTTTTGGTAGAACGTCATAGGAATGGCGCGCCGGGGTCAACTCCCAAATTGATCAGACGGCTTCCTCGGCGTCGCCATCTCCGACTTGTTCGGTTTGTTTTTGTTTTGTTAGGAGCTCGGGTAGGGTCGTCCAGAGATGGGTAAGAACAATAATTCCCGAGAATCCGGCAATAACCAGCAGCCCAGCTCCCCAATACGGAGTTGGAGAAAGTACAGCTATGTCGGGCGAGGAAGGATCGTAGAAGGCCTTCCAAGACTCATTAAGACCCTGAGGAGGTAATCCACCTCCATTCGGACTCGAGGTCTTGCTGATATACCGCTGTCCGTCAATAAAGTATTCGAACTCCACAAAGCTAGAATCTAATGTAGTAGAGCCCGTGCCAAATCTGCCAGAAGTGGGAATTGTGAACATCCCGCCACCGCCTCCAACAATCTTCGCGTCAACCGACGGCCAAGTATCAACACCTCGATACTTGAATGATCTATGAGCATAGAGACCGACTGCTACGAAGAATACTGCGTAAACCGAGGCGAGAATCGAGCGACTGATTATATTTCGCATTTTTTTTACCGAACGTCCAGCCCTGCTACCGGGTCAGGGCAGGGCGTTTGGGGTTGAAGTTGCTGGGCTCATGCCGGTTAGCAGCGGCGTCTTGTTCGATGATTTGTGGCGGGATTGTCACGCATCACCTACGGATGAAACCTGCCTGAATCCGATCCCGATGTCTAGGGGAAAGTTGCGACGTCCTGGCACCCCAATGGAACGGCGGCACTACGGGATTCCGCCGCTTCCATCTCGCGGCATCGAGGCCGTGCCACGCATTTGGTCGGTTTGCTCTCTCGGGTCCGAGCCCCGCACGTACAGTATTGGTCCCCTCAGTTCTCGCGGGATGGCCTGTCGGACTCCCCAAGCAAGTCAAAGCGGATTGGATCACCGGTCCTCCAAATAAAAATCTTCAGAGCACCGATCTTAACATCGAACGATAGAGCGCATGCACCCCTACCAGCGGGGGCGAGCGTCGATCACGGGGTTAGGATTGCAGTCACGGAAAATCATCGAAACTGAACGGCTGGTAGGGGTTGTCATGGCGCGTCTTGTTGACTCTTCAGAATATTTAGAGACTCCCGATGCTCACACTGTCTTTGATCTTGTGCCACATTGAACTAGTTTGTGCAGCATCACCTGTCACAGTGACCATCCATAATGTCCCGCCATCCGCAAATATCAAAACGCGTGTGCACCATTCTCTTCCCTCAATAGTATAATGCACCTCAGACCAGAGGGCATCATGCCCGGTGATACGCATATCACCTACAGTTGCGCGAACATTCGATGTGATTCCAATGTTCTGCAAATCGCTGATGCTACCCCTTCGTATTTCTTCTAAATTGACCTTATTGGTTCTGCGTTCTATTCGAGCAACGACAATCTCGTAGTCCCTATTTTTTATCATAGCCTGATCATAATACCCCCCTTTGATCAGTTCGCGCATCTCGATCGGCGCTGAAACCCTTGTCACCTTTGGAGTCTCAGGAAGAAGTAAATTGATGCGAAACAGGTTCATGCTGATCCATAGTCCCGATTCATCGACCATCATCCAGTTAGCCTTTGTCTTGTCTCTTCCATGCTTGTTAATGCCACTGATGTCCGCGAAACAAACCAGAGACGCAAGCCCAAGTATTAGTGCAACGTAAACACCATGAAGCCAATTGCTGAAATTCTTCTTGAAGACAGAAGAAAGAATCGCGGCCACAATTAGAGCTACAACGATAGAAATTATTCCGCTTGCAATGAGGACTCCGAATGAAATCGCGAAGGCCGAAGAAAATGAATAATTTGCCATGCTATCTGCTGGACCGGCGGTAGCCCATGGTCCAGCACATGCCCCGAAGCTCAGTATGCAATAAGCGATTATTGAATACCTCAGGTAAGACCCCCATCTTGTCTTCTTGGTTACGGGCTGATTGGGCAAATCAGAGGCAAGTGGTTGTCGTGACGATAGAACAGGAACATCAATTTCGCCTCCGCAGGTTGGACAAGATGCGTGGGAGCCAGCAAGCTCGTCAGGCGCATCTATGTGCTGCCCGCAATGTATGCAATTGAACTTTGGCATAGCGTCTTTTTTTGAGTCAACGTAAAGCACATCCGCCGCTAGGAGCGAGGGCGGAAGTCTAAAACGAGGTTGAGGTTGTAGTTACCAAAAATCATCGAAACAGAACGGCTCCTAGCGGTTGGATGGTGCGGCTTGTTAGCTTTCTTTGATCTCTCGCTTGACTCGCTCCCACGTGTATAAATTGTATGCTAGGCAGCCGAGCGGTATCTCAGAGAAGGAATAATGGATAAACGTCTCCCTGTCAGCAGCAAACTGCGGTCTCAGAAACATGACGTAATCTTCACCTTTCTTCATACCAAAAGGATTATTATTTAGTAAGAGGTAGTCCTTAATCGGAAGTCTAATCTTAACTTTGATTTCACTATTCGGCTTGATGTCTCCCTTAGCAACATAGCCAATCTTGGCACGAACTTCAAATTCCATGCTGCTGTCACTTATCGAAGCGCCTGGTGTAAGCTCAAGAATCCCAACGGCTACTATGACAGGCGAATCCTTAACCAGTGCGGCTAATTGATCAGCACTGGCGTTGATTGTGGTGATCACTAGTGCTAAGAGCGTTATCAGTGCCTTCGCTGGTATTGTATTTAATATTTTCATTTTGAAGCTAACAGTGTTATTGAACAGCGTGCTGTACTTGTAGTGCAAATGCAGCGTGCTGTATAACCGTTGCAAATGCCGCCCGAAAGTGCGGACTCCGTCCACCTAGGCTTGTGCAGTTCGTGTTCACGGAGACCTTCTAGCAGGGTCCCCCTGGGGGGCGTCAACACAAATCGCTCGGACCGAAATAATTTTTATTCGGACTCCGCCGACATCGCCAAATCCGCCTTCTTGGGGGGAGGCCGACCTGGGCGAGATTTTGCGGGACCGGCACCCAACGGGTGAACCGGCCCGTATGCCGATAAGGGGCTCTCGGCCGATCACATTATACCAAAGTCTAACGCTCCGGGCCTGGACAACGTGATTGCCAAACTGGATCCGCTGCTCCCTGGTCGCTAACCGGAAGAAGTGCGACAAGATCGGTGACCGGCAGGTATCGACGGCAAAGGCATTTCACTCGGCGGGGTTGCTTTCCGACCAGGGATTTGCGATGGTGATGGCAGCGAAGCCATGAACGACGCCGACATCCACCTCAAGACAATGCGCCATCTGAATGCCGCTGCCGGCTACCTCACGCTCGGGATGGTGCAGGAGGCGAACGACGAGATCGAGGAGATTCCCGCCGCAATGAAGGTGACTGGCGAGGTCATGCGGGCCAGGGTGGACATCTACTCTGCGGCTAAGTCGTGGGATCTGATGCGCGAGGTTGCCGACTTCCTCGTCCGGCAGTGGCCGGAGAATAGCCAGCACTGGATCTCGCTCGCCTACGCGACCCGCCGGTGTCGCTCGATTGAGGAGGCGGTAGTCCACTTGTTCGATGCGGTGGCACTGCACCCGGGCGAGCCGATGATTCCGTTCACCCTTGCGTGCTACGCCGCGCAGACCGGGCGCATCGACGATGCCAGGGCGTGCCTTGCGCGTGCCATCGCGCTCGACCCCGACCTGCGGCTCATGGCGCTGGACGACCCGGACCTGGAGCCGCTCTGGGAGTCCCTGGGCAAAACACCCGCAACCTGAACCATGATCGAAAAGCTGATTTCAGGCGGCCAGACAGGGGCAGATATCGCTGCTCTCGATGTTGCGCTGCGTCATCGGTTCCCGCATGGCGGATGGTGCCCGAAGGGCCGCAAGAGCCTTGTAGGGCCTATTCCGGCGCAATACCGACTGATTGAGACTCCATCCTCAGATTACCTCCAGCGCACCGAGTGGAATGTCCGGGACTCTGACGGGACCGTGGTGTTCACCCTGGCGGCCGAGGTGACCGGCGGCTCGCTCAAAACCATCGTGTTTGCCAAGAAGCACAAGAAGCCATGCCTGCACCTCCCGAGGGATGGAGGCAGCCTTTTTGCCCCGGCGCTCCAGTTGCAGGAGTTCGTCAAACAGCACGGTATCAAGCGCCTCAACGTGGCCGGATCGCGGGAATCAAAGGAACCGGGGATTCATCAGTGGGTGATGGGGGTGCTGGAGGATGCGTTCTTCTGGAGCGAGAATCATCCCGGGTTGCTCGGTGGACCGGGTGAGGGGTGACCCGCTGCCGACTGGGTGGATGTGTTCCAATGAAAAACCATTTGGGAACCTGTAGTATTGCCTGCAAGTGAAACCGCCCCATACTCCGCCGGCATGACCGCGCCAGCCCATCGCCGCCCACATCCAGCAACCCGCCTCCTGGGAGCTGCCATCGCGGTGCTGTTCGCCCTGCCCCTCCCGGCGACATGCCAGACCAACCCAATCCCGCAGATCCCACCGTATTCGCAGGACTTCGGCACCGCTCCGTTCAACACCCTGCCACCCGGCCTCGCCGCATGGGGCGGACTGAGCGGAGGCTCGGTTTCCAGTGTGACGGCGGCTTCGGCAAGCGGCCCGACCGCGGATTCCACTGTCGCCACGGCCAGCGCGGCACAGACCACCGGCGGCTCATACGGTCTCGGCTCCGGCGGCAACGGCCGTTTCTACATCCAGACCAGCAGCAACACGGCGAACGGTGCGAATCAACTGGCCCTGGCCCTCGACACCACCGGACAGACCGGCATCACGCTTTCCTACGATGTCGAGTCCGTGAGTGCGAACCTGCGGACCATCGGTGCCGTCTGCCAGTGGCGGGCAGGCACCTCGGGGACCTGGGCCACGGTCACGCCTGAAACCGGTCTCAATCCCTGCAGCCAGAGCGGCGGGTCGCCCGGTCCAATCACCTCCGTCGATGCCACCCTGCCATCAGGTGCGGACAACAAGCCCGTGGTGCAGGTCCGGTGGGCGGTGTGGCGCGGCACCGAAGCAGGCAACAGCTCGGGACTGGCGATCGACAACATCACCGTCGCCGCCACTTCAATCAGTGGGACCCTGTCGATTTCGGTCGATCCAAGTTCCGTGATCGAGTCGGCGGGAGCGAACGCCGCGACCGTGACGGTCACCACCGCCGCCCCGGTTGACGCCGACCTGCCGGTCACCCTCACATCCTCCGACACCACCGAAGCGGTTGTCGGCAGTCCGGTCGTGGTGATCCACTCCGGTGGGAACACCGCCACCTTCACAATCAACGCGGTGGACGATGACCTCAATGACGGCAGCCAGACGGTCACATTGCGGGCATCCGCTGCCGGCGCGGTTCCGGTTGCCGCCACGCTGACCGTCAACGACGACCAGGACCCGTATTCAGCGCCGCCCGGATACTACTCGGAGGCCGGCGGACTCACCGGGGCCCAGCTCAAGGCCGCGCTCAAGACCATCGCCGCCCGCGGCCACGTCCAGCTCGCCTACGCCGACACCCTCAACCCGGTGCGGGCGCTCCATGAGGACGGGTCCAATAGCGCGAACATCATCACCATCTACTCGGGCACCTCCGTCGGCAGGAACGACGTGTACCGACCCAACGCCCAGCTCGACCCGAGCCGGAACTGGAGCCGCGAGCACTGCTGGCCGGGCTCCTACGGACTGGACCCGGATGGAGTCAACCCCGGTGCGACCAACGGCGACGCCGGTCCGGACTACACCGATCTGCACAATCTCAGGCCCTCGCTCCAGACGGTCAACACCCAGCGCGGCAACCGGCTCTACGACGAAACGACGGGCGGCGGCACCGCCCCGGCACTTGCGCCGGCGTGCAGCTATGACGCGGACTCCTGGGAGCCGCGCCCGGAGGAAAAGGGCGACCTGGCCCGGGCGATCCTCTACATGGCCACCCGCTATGACGGCACGGACCCCGGGACCATCGATCTGGAAGCCAGCGACCAACCCTCGGCGACGGCAGGCAGGTTCGGCAAGCTCTCGGCGCTGCTCCAATGGCATCAGCTGGACCCGGTCAGCACCGGGGAGAGGAAGCGCAACCACCTCGTCTGGAGCGACTGGCAGCACAACCGCAATCCGTTCGTCGATCATCCCGAGTATGTCGCCATGGTCTGGGGAGGGGTTCGTGCGGACCGGACGGAGGCAACCGTCACCGAGGGTGGAGCGGGGGATTCGTATTCGATCTCGCTGGCCTCCCAGCCCACGGCCAATGTGACGGTCACGGTTTCCACTTCGCCAGCCGGGCAGGTCACGGCCACCCCATCCGTCCTGGTGTTCACTCCGGCGAACTGGAGCGCGGCGCAAAACGTTTCGCTGTCCGCGGTCAATGATTCGGTCTATGAGGCAACGTCAATGGCGGCTGTCATTCACGCCATCACCAGCGGGGACGCCCGGTATGCGACCCTCACCCTGCCCGACCTGGCGGTGACCGTGATTGACGACGACCCGGTCATTGCCCCGGCCACCCTGCCGCTGGCCTATGGCGGCCCCTGGAATCCGCTGCCATCCCCGGGGTTCATGGGCACCGGCATAGGCACCTACGCGTCCAGCCTGGGTGGGGATACGGGCACGGGCTCAGTGAGGTTCGACGACACCGGCGACCGGCTGACAGTGGCCTTTGGCGGAGGACCTCCCGGCCAGCTCGGATACCGGCTCAAGGGACAACCCGGGTCGGGAACCTCGATCACCGGCACCTTCGTCGTCGAGGAGTCACCGGACGGCGACGTGTGGAGCCCCGTGCGGACGGTCACGGACAAGAGCAACGTTGATGAGGCCTTCACCGACACCCTGAGCCCCGCCACCCGCTTCGTGTCGTTCACCTATCAGGAGAAGGTGGCTGGCAACCTCCAGCTCGATGCCCTGACCATCGGCACGGCCACCGGTTGGCAGGCGTGGCTGGATGCCAACAGTCTGACCGGTGCTGCGGCCGACCCCGGTGGTGACCCGGATCACGACGGCGTTCCAAACCTCGCTGAATACGCCATGGCCCTGTCTCCGACGACCGCCGACACCTCCGGGGTGCCACGGGCGGGACTGCAGGCCGGACACCTGACCTTCACCTACCGGCTCAACAAGACCGCCACCGACCTGACCGTCACCCCCGAGACCTCAACCACTCTGGCGGCAGGCTCATGGACCAGCTCCGGACTGGTGGAGACCTCCCGAGCGGACAAGGGCGGCCATTGGCTGGTGACCGTCACCTGCAATGCCCCGGTCGCTTCGCAGCCAGTGCGGTTCGTCCGGCTCCGGATAACCCAACCATAGGCGGGTAGCCGCATGTCTCAATACTCATTCCCACGGCGTGAATCTCGGGATCCCTAGCTCACGCCGCCTGGTGCTCACGGTCGGCTGGCTGACTCCCATGCGCTTCGCGATATCGGCATCGGACTCCCGGCCGAGTCTCGCGAGCAGTTTGGCCGTCCATTTCACCCGCGAGAACGCCGGAATGCCGAGTTCCGTCCGCTTGGCTCTGACGGCAGTCTTATCCAACCCCATCCTTTTGGCGACGGACGAATCGGACTCCTCCCCCAGCCGGGCCAGCAGTTCGGGCGTCCATCTCTCCGGCGTGAATTTTGGAATCCCCAGACCTCGCCGCATCGCGCTGACTGTCGGCCGGGCCACCCCCATGCTCCTGGCAATGTCGGCATCGGACTCCTTCCCGAACCGGGCCAGCAGTTCGGGCGTCCATCTCTCCGGCGTGAATTTCGGAATCCCCAGACCCCGCCGCATCACGCCCACGGTCCTCGGGGCCACCCCCATGCTCCCGGCGATCTGACTATCGGACTCCTTCCCCAACCGGGCGATCCGTTCGGGCGTCCATATCACCGGCGTGAATTTTGGAATCCCCAGATTTCGCCGCACCGCGCCGACGGTCTTCGGGACCACGCCCATGCTCCCGGCAATCAGAACATCAGGCTCCCTACCAAGCCGGGCGATCCGTTCGGGCGTCCATCTGGCATGTGAGATCGGCGGGATGCCGAGCGCCACGCGCTTCAGATGGACTGTCGTCAGGGACACGCCGATGCTTCTGGCAATGTCGGCATCAGGTTCCCTGCCGAGTCTGGCGAGCAGCTTCCTGGTCCACTTGGTTTTCGGCCTTCCCATGAGAAAAAGCGGTTTCGGTTGTCCCCCCCCCATTTGCCCGGGGGTGGTGTCGGGCATGGTGTGGGCGGTCATCAAGCGTGCCACCCGGAGCACTCCAACAAATTTCCGGCCGGCCCGCAAGGGGGATTAGCCGGGTGAGGGCGCTGGATCGTCAGATGCCCGCCCGCGACGACACGCTGCCCGGCAGCATTGCCTGTTCTACCTCTTGATTCCTGATCGACAAGCCAATCCTCCCAGGACACCCAGCCACAGGAACATGATCGAGGATGGCTCTGGAACGCGTGCTGCGGCAATCGCCGCGGCTCCTTCCGCAGCGGTTATTCTTATTCCATCGCTGTTTCCACGGATATTGGAAGCAGTGGTTCCGGAATTCGTCGTCGCCATTGCAACCAGCCAGCCGTTTCCACCTTCGTCGAAATGAAACTGGGCGATTGACTCGAAGGGTTTGAAATCCCCTTTGTTAAATCTGAGGTATGAATAGTTGTCCTCGCCAGCGATCGCGCCCTCCCGAAGGTATGTAGAAATATAGTACAGGATATTTCCGGTACGGGCGGTTGGCACTAGCGTTGCATCCGCCCGGTAAAAAAACGGATCCCCGAATCCACCCCCCAGCGCTAAATTCACTCCTCCATCGGTTCCAATATACATTCCTCCCGATCCCGGACCGACGGACAAGGGAGGTGGATCAGGATTGGTATCATTCGGAGAATTGACACCGTAGAAATAGACGGTGATTGCCGCCACTGAATTGGTGGTCGCCCCGAGGAGAGCCAACAACACGATCACAAGCACGTTGGATACCGGGTTCATTCTTTGGCCGGACATTTCAAATGTGGGGAAAGGGTCACTTCCAGGAAACCACCACCGCCAGCCACACCGGCGCGGACCAGAGCATGTCGCCGTCCGCCTGGGTCACCTTGACGAAGTAGTGGTGCGACCCCGGAGCGGCCTTGTGGCTCACGGCCCACTGCCCTCCGCCGCCGGCCGGTTCGTGGGATTCCACCACCACGCCGTCCTCGAACAACTCGAACTTCGCCACCTTGTCGCCCGCATCCGGGTCCTCCACCGCGACGCGGACCTCCGCCACCTCCACGGGCTTGCCGAGGATGTCGCCCATCACCGCGCCGCACACCTCGAAGGAGAGCCGGCAGTTGCGGTCAAGGGTCGAGTAGCAGTGGCGGGCCTTTAGCGCGGCCAGGATGGCCTGCTGCGACAACCCGGGTGCCAGGATCCCGGTCCAGCTCTTCACGTTGCCCCAGTTCGGCGAGTGGGTGTCGTCAGAGCCATCCGGCGCGATGTGCCAGCCCAGACCGAGTGCGCGGATGAACGCCTTCTCCTCCTGGTCGCTCCGGACTTCCATCAACTGGATGGCCTTGTCGCCAGCCTCCGAATACGCCAGCCCGCCGTGTGACTTCGACCCGTCCCCCGGGTGGTTGAACTTGGCCAATACCCCGGCCCCGGCAATTGCCGCATAGAACGATTCCGGATCCTGTGGCCAGAGGCGGGTGCCAGGGTCATAGATATTGATGTGGCCCCACCTCTTGGTCCACTCCAAGCCCGGTAACACGACAAAAGCGCCGTCCTCGTTGGCCTTCCACGCCACCTCCCGCATCCGGTTCCACTCCACGCTGTCCACGGACTCCAGATGGTCGGTAAGGGAGAAAACGTCCAGTTTTGCGACGTTGCGGGCGTAATCGTGGGCGACCTCCGGCAACAGGGTTCCGTCCGAGAAACTCGTGTGGCTGTGGAGATCGGCAAAATAGTGGCGCAGGGGATTTTTCACCGTCAGGGGCACGGTCACCATGAACCTCTTGTTCTCGGTTATCACCCTGAGTTGTTGCCCACCGTTGGGAATCCGGGTGGTGTCGATTTGGCATCCCCATTCACCGGTGTCACCGGTCCGGGTCAGTGGGACTCCTGCCGAGCCGCCGAGACTGGCGTAGATACTGGCTGGCGCGGCCTTGCCTTCGACTCCGGTGCGTATGCGCACCTCGATTACCCCTTGTTGTACGCTGGAGGGGACTGGAGAAACCAGTTCCATGGCAGGGGCTTCCTTCTTTTGGGCGGCGGCGGGCACGCAGAGTAGCAGGGCCAAGGTAATCGCGGGCGGGGTATGGTGGTTCATTGCGTTGGAAAAGGAGGTTGATTCCTTTGGCAAGTCATACGGGCCGGGGGAGACAAAATATCAGTCCGGCTCAGGATGGGGGCAGATAGAGGCGATGGACGGCGACCACACCACGGCAACAGCCCATCTCCCGGGCATCGTGACGGTGGTTGGAGTGACGGTGGCGGCGGTGGCTGATTTGGAGATGTGGACTGGGGTGAGAGGCAGCTAGAAGATTGCTCTTGGGGTAAAGGTCGTTGAAAGAGGAGATCCGGCCCCATTGGTTTTGCCGGCCCGCAGGAGACTTTCCGGTCCTGGGATCGGATTATACCAAGGTAGCGGCTTGTCACATTTGTCTGGCAGGGGGTCCATTGAAATTCTAGGGTGCCGCGAAAGGCTGCGCGTGGTTGCCTGTTGTGGCGGTATGTATTTCAATCCTAGCCCCCCTATTCCGATGAAATTCCAGCATCTGTTCCCAATCGCCCTGTTTGCCGTGTTTGCCGGTCAAGTCCATGCCGCCGCCCCGGTCGTTTCCAATGTCACCTTCGCCCAGCGTACTGGGACCCATTTGGTGGAGATCACGTACGATGTGATAGCAGACACACCGACGGTGGCGGTCTGGCTGGAGATTTCCAGTGATGGCGGAACAACCTTCAGCGTCCCGGCCACCACGGTGGGCGGGGCGATTGGAGCCGGCGTGGCAATCGGAACGGGAAAGACAATGACCTGGGATGCTGGCGCAGACTGGAGTGGCCAATACAGCGCGCAGATGCGCTTCAAGGTAACGGCAAGCGATAGGCCGCCCCCGCTCCCTACAGAATTCTCCCTCATCCCCGCTGGGGTGTTCCAGATGGGGGACCAATCGAACCCGCTAGTGGGGGGGAACAGTGAACTGCCAGTGCACACAGTGCAGGTGAGTGCGTTCTACATGGGGAAATACGAGGTGACCAAGGAGGAGTGGGATGCGGTGAGAGTCTGGGGCTTCAACAACGGCTACACCGACTTGCCAGCGGGTGGCGGCAAAGCGGCGAACCACCCGGTTCACAGCATCACCTGGTATGACATGGTGAAGTGGTGTAACGCAAGGAGCGAGAAGGACGGCCTGAGGCCGTGCTACACGGTGTCCGGCTCGATTTACAAGACGGGCAGCAATGGTGCCGTGGAATGCGACTGGAATGTGAGTGGTTACCGCTTGCCGACCGAGGCGGAGTGGGAGAAGGCGGCGCGAGGCGGGGTTAGCGGGAAAAATTTCCCATGGGGGGGTGATACGATCAGCCACAGCCAAGCGAATTACTACAGCTCTGCACTCACCGCCTACGACGTGAGTCCGACGCGAAATCATCATCCGACCTATGCCGTGAGCAACAAACCCTACAGTTCGCCGGTGGGGAGTTTTGCGCCGAACGGATATGGGCTCTATGACATGGCGGGGAACATGTGGGAGTGGTGTTGGGATTGGTATGGCTCTTACTCTGCGGGTTCACAGACCGATCCTCGGGGTGCTTCATCGGGCTCGTCCAGAGTGTACCGGGGCGGCAGTTGGGGCAATGGCGCGGCGAATGCGCGCTGCTCTTTCCGCATTGCCACCGACCCGACCTACTCGAACCCCAGCTGGGTGGGCTTCCGCCCGGCCCGCAGTTTGGTCCCCTAGAAACAGCAGGAGCGAACGGAGCAGCCAAGTGAGAACCGGAGCGAAGCGGAGATAGCCTGACACGAAAGTCCGAAATCATCAGGCAAACGAACGCAGGCAATGAAGTAAGCGAAACAATCCATCACAAATGACGCATGAGCTAGAATAGCGAAGGGGTCAAGGGATAGCTCCCCTAGCCCGATATTATCCGATAACCTGCTAGAAACCATTTTATCAACTCTCCCTGACAATGAAACATCTCCTGATCCTCCCGCTGACCGCCTGTCTGCTACTTGCCGCTCTCTCCGCCGAGGCCGGCTCCGGATTCGAAATTACGAGTGACGGGGTGGTTGACACCCGCTACGAACTCACCAGCCTTACCACGACTAACGGCACCATCTCAGGAGTTGAGACTGACGGCAAATATCTGAATGGAACAACCGCCACGCTGACAGCGGTTCCCGCAGCGGGCTACGGGTTCGCTGGCTGGACCGGTGCTGCCAGCGGCACGCCCAATCCGCTCTCGCTGCTGATGGATGCTGACAAGATGATCGGGGCGATCTTCACATTGCAATACACCCTCACCCCCAGCGCGCTGAGCAATGGCAGCATCAACGGCATCGCCGTGGACGGCAAGTATCTGACGGGAACTGCCGCCACGCTGACTGCGGTTCCGGCAGAGGGCTACGTGTTCACTGGCTGGACGGGGGCGGCTTCGGGAACGGCAAATCCGGTGTCCCTACTGATGGATGCCGACAAGACGATTGGAGCCACGTTTACGCGCCAATATACCCTCGCCGCCAGCGCATTGAGCAACGGCACCATCAGCGGAATCGTGGCTGGCGGCAAATACCTGACCGGGACAACTGCCACACTGACAGCGGTTCCGGCGGCGGGCTATGCGTTCACCGGGTGGACCGGCGCAGCCAGCGGCACGCCCAATCCGCTCTCGCTGCTGATGGATGCTGACAAGACCATTGGGGCGACTTTCACCCGACAATACACACTGACCAGCGGCACGGCGACCAACGGCACCATCAATGGAATCGTTGCGGGTGGCAAGTACCTGGCTGGAACAACGGCTGAACTCACCGCTATCCCCAACCCCGGTTACGCCTTCACCGGTTGGACCGGTGCCGCCGGCGGTACGGCAAATCCTCTGTCTGTGCTGATGAATGGCGACAAGACCATCGGAGCGACTTTCACCCGGCAATACACGCTCACCAGTGATCCATTGGTTAACGGGACGATTACCGGAATGACGGCGGACGGCAAGTATCTGACGGGCACCACGGCCACGCTGACGGCGGTGCCCGCAATGGGCTATGCGTTTATCGGTTGGACCGGTGCGGCCAGCGGCACGGCGAATCCTCTCTTCTTGCTGATGAATGGCGACAAGACAATCGGAGCAACATTCACGCGGCAATACACGCTCACCGCCAGTGCGGTGAGCAATGGGACGATTGGTGGAATCGTGGCCGGTGGCACCTATCTGACCGGAACAACCGCCACACTGACGGCGGTGCCCGCAATGGGCTATGCGTTTACCGGTTGGACCGGTGCAGCCACCGGTGTTGCCAATCCGCTCTCGCTACTGATGGATTCGGACAAGGCCATCGGGGCGAACTTTACGCGTCAATATATCCTCACCACCAGCGCGGTGAGCAACGGCACCATTAGCGGAATCGCTGTTGACGGTAAGTATTTGACGGGCACCACGGCCACGCTGACGGCGGTTCCAGCAGCGGGCTACGTGTTCACCGGGTGGACGGGGGCGGCCTCGGGCACCACTAATCCGCTGGAGATCGTCATGGACACCGACAAGACCATCGGGGCGGCTTACGTCAGGGGCATCGAGGTGCTGGTGGACGGGCAACTGACCACGGGCAGCGAGGTGGTCCGGCGTGGCTCGCTCACGGTGACCATGCAAACGCCATTCGCCAACGGCACGATCCTTTACACATTGGACGGATCAGAGCCGACGCTCGGCTCGAAGCTCTACACCAAGGCATTGACGCTGGACCGTTCGTGCACCGTCCGCGCCGTGGCATACAGTTCGGACTTTTCCAGCCAGTTTCAAAGTCCACCTCTTTCGGTGGTGATTGTTCATGTCCTGACCGCCACCACGGCGGGAGGTGGCAGCATCAGCGTCGAACCGCCGGAGGGCGCATACTCCACCAACTCGATGGCCACGCTGACCGCCACGCCCGCGGCCGGGTGGACATTCCTGCAGTGGCTTGGCGATGCCGGCGGGACCGATCCGGTGACCAGCGTCCGAATGACCCGCAACAAATACGTGCAGGCGGTTTTCGGCACAGCGGTAACCACCACTGCGGTCGGAAGCGGATCAATCCGGCAGGAGCCGTTGGCCGCATTCTACCCCTACGGCACGAGGATCCGGTTCAGCGGATTGCCCGAGAGCGGGAATTACCTGGCATTTTGGGGCAACGCGGCCACCAGCACGGACAACCCCCTGGATTTCCTGGTGACCAACCCAAACCCGACAGTGACCGCAGTCTTTCAACCGTTGGGTACGGGGCAGTTTGCCCTGGCATTGGTGGCGGATGGTGGCGGAAATGTGGTGACCTCTCCTTCAGCGAAAAAATACACCAGTGGAACCAGTGTCCGCGTGACAGCACGGCCGGACTTGGGGCAGGATTTCGTCGGTTGGAGCGGCGATGCGGCAGGATCAATCAATCCGCTGACCGTGTCGATGAACCGGAGCAAGGACATCACGGCGGTGTTCACGAAACACCCCGGATTGCGGGTCGGCACACCCCTTGAGGGCCTTGTCGAGGATGGTTTCAGGCTGACGCTGATTGGCGAATTTGGAAAGCAATATGAAATTCTTGGCTCATCGGATCTTGTGAACTGGATTCAGGCAGGAACGCTGACCAATGTCTACGGCACAAGCCAGTTTACCGACGGAGATGCCACGAGCCAGCCCGGACGGTTCTATCGGGCCGCGATTCTGAACCCGTGAACTTGTGATCGAAGCCTCCACCGACCTAACCGTATGAAACACCGTCGAACCCGCCATCATCAGCGAAAGCGCGGTTGTCACCCGCTTCTACTCCACCGAAAATCGAACACCCCCCGACCTATGGATCGTTTCATCCTCGCCCCCTCACGGCCGCCTTGGCCTTCTCCACCGCTCCGCTTGATGGGGCAGCCCCCGTGGTCTCCAACCTCAGCGCCGCCCAGCGATACGGGACACGAGCCCCGCTTCCGCTTCTCCATGTGCGCCAACCCTCGAAGACGTTGCAGCAGGTCGTCAAAATACCAGCGCCATGAAAAGAATTACGCCTGTATTTCAGATCACACCGAAGTCTATTCCTCACCCCTTAGCATTCATGAAAACCTTCTTTAACCCCAAGTGGAAGCTGGCTTTGCTGGCGCTGCTCGTGTCTTGGACCAGCCAGTCTCTCGCCCGCGCCGCTGTAGAAACGTGGACGGTGACCGGCGCAATGATCAACGCCCGGCGGTACCACACCGCGACCTTGCTGGCCAATGGCGAGGTGCTCGTCACAGGGGGCGACAGCGGAGGCACATTCATTTCCGGCGCGGAACGCTACAATCCGGCCACAGGAACATGGACAAGCACCGGCTCGATGAACAGCGTACGCTTTCACCACTCGGCGACCTTGCTGGCGAATGGCAAGGTGCTCGTCACGGGGGGGCTTGTCAACGGTCCCGGCCCCCTTTCCAGCGCGGAACTTTACGACCCATCCACCGGAATATGGACAAGAACAGGTTCGATGAACCTCGGCCGCGCTTACCACACGGCGACCTTGCTGGGCAATGGTAAGGTGCTCGTCGTGGGAGGCACCGCGGACTACGACTCGACTTCCAGCGCAGAACTCTACGACCCAGCCAGCGGAACCTGGACAAGCACCGGTTCGATGAGCCGCGCCCGTGGTGAGTTCACGGCGACCCTGCTGTCCAACGGCAAGGTGCTTGTCGCGGGGAGCATCGGCCCTCTTGCAAGTGCGGAACTCTACAACCCGACCACTGGATCATGGACAAGCACCGGTTCGATGAGCACCGGCCGCTTTGAACACACGGCGACCTTGCTGGCGAATGGCAAGGTGCTCGTCGCGGGGGGCTTAACCTCCACCGGCTACCTTACCAGCGCTGAACTCTACGACCCAGCCACCGGAACCTGGACAAGCACCGGCTCAGTGAACAGCGCCCGCCGTTACCACACGGCGACCTTGCTTGCCAACGGTAAGGTGCTCGTCGCGGGGGGCAACGGCGACGGCAGCGGCCGTCTTTCCAGCGCTGAACTCTACGACCCAGCCACCGGAACCTGGACAAGCACCGGCTCAATGAACAGCGCCCGCCTTTCCCACACGGCGACCTCGCTGGCAAATAGTAAGGTGCTCGTCGCGGGAGGGAACGGAACTATCCCGCTCATCACAGAGCTATATGACCCCACATTTACTCTCTCTACCGGCGATCAAACCCATGGTCAGGTAACAGGCAACACTAGTCCCTATCTCTCCGGTTCAACGGCCACACTCAGTGCAAGAGCCAACCCCGGCTATGTTTTCACCGGTTGGACGGGCGACGCCACCGGCACCGCCAACCCGCTCTCCGTGCTCATGGACGCCGATAAGACGATCACCGCCACCTTCACCCCGGACACCGCAGACGACGACGACGACGGGCTCACGAATTACCAGGAGATCGTGGAGCTGGGTACCAATCCCGGCCTGAAAGACACGGATGAAGACGATGTTGAGGATGGCGACGATGCTTTCCCCCTCGATATCAACGAGTGGCTCGACACCGACAAGGACGGCACCGGGGACAATGAGGACACCGACGACGACGGCGACGGCTATTCGGACGAGGATGAAATCAACATCCACCACACCAACCCCAAGCGGGCCGACTCGGACGGCGACGGACTCAGCGACCCGGCAGAGATCCAGACCCACCACACCGATCCCAATATTGCCGATTGCGACAACGACGGCTTGCGCGACGGCGAGGAGGTCAACACCTACCACACCAACCCCCTTGTGGCTGACACCGACCTTGACGGCTTCCTTGACGGCTACGAGGTGCTGACCGGAAAGTCCCCTCTGGACATCAACGACCATCCCGCACTGGTGGCGGAGGCGCGGACGGCCATCGAGTTCACCTTCCCAGCCGCCATTGGCAAGACCTACCGGATCGAGGATTCCACGGATCTGGAGAACTGGGGGATTGTGGAGACGGGGATTGCCGGGAACGGGACGGTGGTCCAGCGGTTCTACTCCACCCGGGGGATGCCCAAGCGGTATTTCAGGGTTGAAGAGGATGCGCCGTGATTGTCCACCGCGCCCACATTTTCTGATCTGGTAGTACAGCTTCCGCCACCCCATGCGCACCAACCCCGGAAATTTCTAGCAATGATCAAGGCCAGGGCCAAGACATGCGGCGACAAGGGCAAGGCGAAGGCAGCCACGGGGTTTTCCAAGGCCCGGAAAGCGACGGAATACCAAGGCCGCCGGCAGAAGCGGCAGCAACTCGCCAGACTGCGGGAGGACGCCAACCTCAGCAGGGTGGGAGAACCCGCGCGTCGGCACAAGGGGGCGGACCGGGAGAGGCTGAAAGGGAAAGGGCTCTTTTATTGCGGGTCCCCCGCGGAGAGGGCAAAGGAAATCCAGCGTCGGCTCGCCGAGGCAACCCGGGAGGATCTGAATGCAAGCTGACTGCGACACCAGGCGAACTGCAAGAATCGACTCGGCTGGGTCGATCGAATCCATCTTGGCGGATAACGTGGGCGGAAACACGGACAACTTGTAACAACCGCCATAATGCGGAGTCCGTTTCCCTGCAAAATCAAGGGTTCCAGCGTGGTCATGCTGTAATGGCCGGAAACGGGCGCTCGACACCACAACATGTAGTGGGTGAACAGTGGTTTTACAGACCTTGCACGGCGACCCCTTCAATCGTCCACTGGCGGGTGCTTTCGAGGTTGAGAGGACTGACCACAACCTCGGCTCGTTTGGGATCAAAGCGGTCTGTGTGCTTGGAATGCAGTTTGATTTCGTCCACGACGCGCACCACCGGAGATGTCTTCACCAAGCGACTTGTAACCCCACCAATCACCTGGCCCGCCGCATACCTGGAGGTAGACCGGGATCACCAGGAGCGGGCGGCGCTGAACGGCGGGCAGGTGCTCCGGGGCCGGGAGCGAACGCCTTTAGCCGGTCGGCCTGCAAGCACGTCCAGGCCGATCCCTTCCACTCGAGTGCTAGGGCTTGAGGGAACAACAGGTACCCTATCGGCAGCCATGCTCCCCAGGCCGACTTCTTGTCATCCCAAACCCGGTGGGCATCGCATCTCAGCGATACCAGGAAGTGCTTGGTCACGCCGTTGAGTTTGTCGGCCTCGGTGATTGGCCGGTAATGGATTTCCGCGATTTTCAGGTTCTTCCATTCAACCTGCCGCCGGGTCGAAGTCGTGTGGACGCTAGAGGCGGTGCCGTCCTGCCTGAACGTCACATGCCGGGATAGCATCGACTCCACGGCCTTACTGACCTCCGCCTTTTCCTTGTCCGTGACAAGGGGTGTGCCGAAGTACGACTTGGGTCGAACCTCGGTCTCGCTGTTGGCGGTGGGCGTTTTGGAGAAGGCTGGCAGGAGCGAGAAGGCCAGGAATAGAACGGCGGTGGTCTTCATGGAGGAGGAACCAATCAGAAACCGATCTGCTAGACAGGTCAAGACTGGAGATTGCCCAATCCTTCGGGCCACCGGGCGGAAATCCGTCAGGGCATCCTGGGCCTATTTGATCCCGCAAGCGTTACCTCGGTTTAGAATTTCGGAGGCTGGCGAATCGGCAGCGGCATTGCCAGGCCGGTAGCCGCGGTCATCCCCTTCCGCCGGTTGGCAAACAAGTTGAGCGTGCTCACAACATGCTTGGCCCGCTCCTCG
>JAIPKB010000271.1 GCA_021733795.1 Akkermansiaceae bacterium
TGGGGTGCGGCGAGCGAGAGCGCCGCCGCCAGCAAGCCGGTCTCCACGGCATATTGCAACGACGGCCGCCCACCCCGCGGCACAAAGAATGCCAGCAGTGGCAACAGCCAGAGAAAGCCCATGAAATAATGCATCTGCGGGCTTTCCACCGCCGGATAAAACGCCTGCCGCCAAACCACGATGGTCAGCACCCGCGCGATGTTCGCCACCACCGCCGCCGGAATGGCCGCCGCCAGCCGCAGCCAGAACCGCCACGATACGGGGTCGTGCCGACTGGTCCAAAGAATCAGCCCCCACAACACCAGCAACACATCAAAGCCAGCGCAATCACGCGTCCACGGCACCTGCAGGCGGCCGATCACCAAATGCGAGCCATGGTCGGCGGCCCCGCTGCCGAAAATGGCCAGCACCGCCGCCGCCGCCGGCCGGGTGAGCCACGAGAGCACATCCGTGGTCCGTGCCACCTGCAGCAGGGCGAAGATCAACCCGCCGGCGACCAGCGTCCGGATCAGCGCGGTTCGGTTCTGATTTGGGTGATCCATTGGTTGATGTCCTGGGAGGGTTTGCGCCGCCGCAGTTCCTGGCCCCAGCGGTCGGTCATCGGCTGATCCTTGATTTTCGCCGCCGCGAGAAACGTCAGGAGCACCGTTTCATCGGCGGCTTCCAACGGCTCGGTGGCGCGGTTCATGTCCACCACCTCGCGAAACCGGTTGGCGGCAAATGCCTGCCGCAGCGCCAGCAAGCGGGCGACTCCGACGGTAGCCGCCTTGGCCAATGCGGGGTCGGCCTTGAGGGCGGCGGCGATCGATTCCTTGTCCGGCACCAACGGCTCTGTGATGATCACGGCGAGGTCCTTGAGCAGGCTCTTTGGCACCCGGCCGCCCTTCAGTGCGCCCGCCACCAAGACCGCCGTGTCACGAGCACACCCGGCATGCTGTCGCATGCGGCGGAACAGCGCCACATCGTGAGGCGACCAGGCGGCCGCATCACTGCGCAGATAGGCGGACAACGCGTCGCGGTAGGCCCCCAACGAACCATGGAAACGAGCCTCGACCAGTGCGGAGGCGCGTCCTTCCTTCACCGCGGCGGCCAGCGGTGCAGCGTAGCGGTTTTCCCCGCCGCCAGCAGCGCTAAGCCGCCAAGGGGCGTACAAATGGTCCGCTGGAATCCCCGCGGGATCCAACTTCGCCCATTCCGCCAAAGCCTGCTCGGGATGTTCGCGGGAAAACTCCAACAACCCGCGCAGATAGACCACCGGCGGCTGAGTGAGCGGCGCGGCCACGACCAACACCTGGGCGGTCAACCCGTTTTTGAAACAGACCTCGACCGTGGGGGCGATGTCCTCCCAGCGCATGGCGCTCAACTCTGCCTCGCTGATGCCACCGGTCAGGGAAGCCACCACCACGCTGCGGCCCGCAGCAGCCGGGTCCGCCGCCTTTCCGCCCGGCTTGCCACAGGCGACCAGCCCCGCGCATGCGCCGGCAACGCAGGCTGCCCGCACAACGCTTCGCCATCCTGCGATGCCCTCAGGTCGTATGCTCATGAACAGATTGCCGCTTGAAGCGCCAAACCACCAGCATCCCCATGCCGGCCAGGATGAGTAGCGGAGGGGTGGGGGCCGCCGGGGGCACGATGACCCCGCCTCCGCCATCGGTAGTTCCGCCGCCCGGGTCGGTCGGTGCGGGTGGGGGCGGAGCCGCAGCCGCGATCGCCGTGGTGACAGGGTCCGCGGTGGCGAAACTCACTGTCGAGGGGGCGGCGGCAACACCAATGTCGGCCGACTCCAGCAGCGCCGCATTCGCCGTACTCAGCAAGGCGAAGTCTTCGAAACCACCGGTAAAGTCGAAGAATGACTCAGCGGCGGTCGGAGCCTTATTCGGCGTTTGCAGGAAGGTGATGTGCAATTGCGCGCCGGTGATCGTGCCGGTCAGGGCGATGTTTTCCAGCCACAACACGTCGTCAAAGCGGGCGAGGTCGAAATTCTCCGCTCCCGTCAGGGAGCTGCTCCCGCCCTGACCGAACATCGTGTAGTACTCACTCGCTGTGGTGCTGCCCGCCTCACGCAACATGGCGGTGGTGCTGGTGAAAAAATCGGAAAACGTGAAGTCGCCCGCGGTGGTGGAAATGGACAACTGCACCTGTTTGATGGCGATGCCCAGCGAGCTGCTGCTCTCATTGCCGGAATTGTCCTCGTTGACGTCCGCGCCCAGCAGCAGCAGTCCGCCGGTTTCGGTGAAATACTGCTGCAGTTCCGCGCCACTGATGTCTTTCAGCAAATCGATCACCCCGTCACCGCGGTAGATCGCGTCCGTCAGGGTGCGGGAAACAACGTCCTGGGCGAAGCTCACCGAAGGCAGCAACAGCAACATCGCCGCCAGCGGGCGGAGGCTGCGGCTGAAACAACAAGTGGATTGGCTGGTATACGGGGTCATGACGCGAATGATACAAGGATTCCCGATCCGGTAAATCCCCGCAATTGGGGGGAATTGAACCCCTCCCTGACGTGGACTATCGGTCGCGGAACGATGGATGGCAAGCGGCAATTGGAGGGAATTTCGGTTCATGCCTCGCGGCCCTCCAAGAACCGGAGTACGGCCTCGGTCCGGCTGCGGACATGGAGTTTCTGGTAAATGGTCTTCAGGTAGTCGCGGACCGTCTCATAGCTGAGATGCAGTTCGGCGGCCGCCTCCTTGGCCACTTTCCCCTTGGCCAGCAACTCGAGGATTTGGCGTTCCCGCGGGGTGAGCGATGGCAGCGGAATGGCGGGGCGCGACGGTGCCGGGAACTTCTGAAACGCCCGGATGACCAGGTTGGCCACCGCCGGACTCAGCGGCGAGCCGCCCATGTGGGGGGCCCGGATGCCGGCCACCAACTCGGCCGGCGGGGTGCCTTTGAGCAGATAGCCATTGGCTCCCGCCCGCAGCGCGGCAAACACCCGCTCCGGCTCATCGTGGCCGGACAACACGATCAACGCCGTGGCCGGCATCATGCCGGACAACGCCCGCAGGCAATCCTCGCCGGAAATGCCGGGCAGTTCGAGATCCACCAGCACCACGTCCGGCCGCTCCGACGCCAGCGCCGCCAGCGCGGCTTCGCCGGTCCCCCAGGTTCCGGTCAGCGCCAACTCCGGGTGTTTGGCGACGAGTTTCCCGAGCATCCTCCGGATGAGCGCATCGTCCTCGATGATGGCGATCCGCAGCGGTCGCGCGGCGGGCTGAAGCGGGGTGTCGGTGCTGGCCATGAGGGAGAGGGGGGGCTTGGGCGAGCTTGTCAGTCGCCAACCAGGATGGCCCAGAATGAAGTGACCGACGACTCCTCCACGGTGCCATCCGCTGACACCCGGAGGGCCAACCGGGTGCCGCTGCCTGGCTGCAGCACGCTGCTTTTCCATTGCCAGTCGACGCCGGTAGCAGTGGTTCCCAGAATCACCACCGGAGCCGGCACGCCACCCTCCGGCAACACCCAGCGGTGCGAGGCTTCCCCGACGAGCGGCGGCACCGTGTGCGTGAATCCCTCCGCAGTGACCATGAACGCGGGGACCGGGTCGCTGCCGGGATTGACAAAAATCAGCCGCGTCTGGCGGCCCCGATATTCCGCCACCCAGGTGGCGCAGCCCACCACCAGCACCGCCACCACCGTCCCCCAGAACCGTCGTTTCCGCCACCAGCGGCGGATCGGTGGGGTCGCGCTGAGCGTCTCCACCCGCTGCGGGCGGGTCGCATCCAGGGCAAAACCCGGCGCCGGCAGGTCCAACCCGCTAACAGGGGCCTCGGCGATCGATGGGGTAGGGTTCACGGGGCGGTCGCTTCTTGGTTAGTTGGCACCCGACGCCCAGCACGGCGCGGGAAAGATGGTGGAGTTTGCGGTGCCGGGCTGCGCGTTCGATCGCGCCAGCGCCGGCGCACCAGGCCACGGCAACGCCGGGCCGCCCGGTGCCGCCACTGGCGCGGACGGCTGGGGCGTGCCGTCCCCTGCGGCAGCAGGGCCCGGCACCGACTCCTTCGCCGCGGCCGTTGCCGCCCGCCGCATGAGTTCCAGCCGCGCCGTCAGGCCGAACATGATCAGCCACAGCATCAAATTGCGCGGTTGGGTCAGCACCCGCTCCAGCGTGCTTTGCACGTAGTTCAACGAGCAACCGACCAGCAATCCCAGGCACAGGCAGCGCTCGAAGCCGTGCCGCAGCCCGAGAAAGCCCCGGAAATTCCGCCACACTCCCGCTCCAATCACCACCAGCCATGAAACGAGCCCTGGATAGCCGTTTTCCCCCAGCAGCAGATAGTAGTGACTTTCCACCGGCGCATTCGGCTTGGATTCATCCACCTTCATCCCGCGGCCCCGGGTCCACTCGTACACGACGTCGGCATAGGGATAGGGGGTATTGATGCACAGCGCGTAGTTGTTCCATCCGATCCCCAGCGGGTGGGCCTGTTCCATCTGCCGCGCGGCCTCGTTGAGCACCTCCCGCAGTTCGGAACTGGCGGTATTCCCCTGATCACCAAACCGCGACACAATCGTATCGAGCGTGAGCATCAGCCCCAGGGCACCCACCGCTCCCATTCCACCCAGCATCCCGAACCGCCGCTTGGTCGGCCGCTCCAGCACACTGCACAGGGCCACCACCAAGGTGCCGCCGGCAAACATCAACAGCGCCGCCCGCGACAACGCACTCTGGACCAGAATCGCACACGCGACGAACCCCGCCGTGCACCAATTCCGCCCGCGAAACGCCGGCCCCAGGGTCACCGCCAGCAACGGCATGCCGACCATCACCGCGTACATCGCCAGCGGATTCTGATGCTCGAAGGTGCCGCGCACCTGATAGATCCCGTCGAGGTACTTCATCTTCAGCCCGATCACCGCCTGCCAGCACATGGTGACCCCCATCAGCGCCATGAAAAACTGCATCCGCTCCGGGGTCCGCAGCCAGTGGAACGCCGCAATCGCGATCAGCGCGAAAAACACCATTTTGTGAATCGCCATGAGCGTGTAATCCACCCGCGGCGCGTTGACCATGGATAGCGAACAACACCCGACAAACAACGCGTAGAGCAGCATCCCCGGCGGCAGCCACCGGAACGAGCGCCGGTCCTTCAGCCACGCCGCGGTGATCAATGCGATGGCGAAGATATGATTGAAATAAAAATGATAGCCCTTGGCATGCCCCCGGTATTGCTCCACCGATGCCAGCGTGAGCCCCCAGTTGCCCGCCCCGAACAACCCGTTGACCGTCATGAAACACATCGCCGCGAACAACCACCGCTGCGCCTCCGGCCGGTCCTTCACCGCCACCCCAAGCACCGGCCCCAGCCCGAAAAACGCAGGCAGGATGATCGCAAGCTTGATCCAATCGGTGGTGGTCATGAACTGGGGCGGCGGCCAGAAACCCGCTGAAATCCCAAACTTCCAAGGGCAGCCTGGCAGCACGTTGGTAAAGGAATGCCATCACGTTGGCAAGCTCTTCCTGCACAACCCCTGCACTCGACTCCTGACGATTTGAAGACGATTTGGAGTTGCCATGCGGGATCCATCTGGGATAATCCAGTCGATATCCGGCCCACCGTTTTCAAGACCCACACCACCCGCGCCATGCAACATCCTCCCGCCGCCCGTCCCTGGGCTCACCTCCTGCCGCCGCCGATTGTGATGATGGGCGTGCCGTTTGATCAAGTCAGCACCACCCAAACCCTGGAGATCATCAGCGAGATGATCGCCTCGGGCCGCCCTCATCTGCTGGCCACCGCGAACGTGGACTTCCTCGCCCAGGTCCAGGAAGACGAAGCCCTGCGGCGCATCCTGCTGGAGGCGGACCTCATCGTCTGCGATGGCACGCCATTGATCTGGATGTCCAAGTGGCTGGGGGACCGCCTGCCGGAACGCGTGGCTGGCAGCGATCTCGTTCCGCTGCTGCTGGACCTCGCTGCCGCGCGGGGCTACCGGGTGTTTTTCCTCGGCGGCCGCGATGAAGTCGTCGCCGTGGCCGAAACCAAAATCAAGGAACGCTGGCCCGCCCTGCAGATCGCCGGGATTTATTCGCCGCCCTTCGCCCCGCTCGCCCAGATGGACCACGCCGACATCTGCCGCCGCGTCCGCGAGACCAAGGCCGACATGCTATTTGTCTCCTTTGGCTGCCCGAAACAGGAAAAGTGGCTGGCCATGAATTTCCAAGCCGCTGGCGTGCCGGTCGCCATCGGGGTCGGCGCAACCATCGACTTCCTCGCGGGAGCCGTAAAGCGAGCCCCGGTCTGGATGCGCCGCACCGGCACCGAATGGATCTTCCGAATCCTGCAGGAACCCCGCCGCCTCGCCGGACGCTACTGGAAAGACATCCGGATCGTCGGGCCGGGCTTGTTGCGCCAACTTGTCACCATGGGCAGCCGCGGCAACCAAGGGCAAGCCCCACCACCGCCACCCGCGCCCCGGCAGGACGCCATCACCGCCGCCGCGCCGCAACCGGCGGTCATCACGCTTCCCGAGCGCCTCGACGCGCTGGCCGCCCGCGATGCCGGAATCTGGCCGGCCATGGAGGGAGCCTCGATCATTCTCGATGCCAGCGCCACCACCTTCATTGACAGCACCGGCACCGGCCGGATCGTCCGCTTGGCCCGCACCGCCCGCGAACGAGGGGGTCAGTGCATCCTGGCCGGGGCCTCGCCCGTCGTGCTCAAGTCCCTCGACCTGATGAAACTGCGCGCCGTTTTCACCGAGGCTCCGGACCTCGCCACCGCCCTCACCCTGCTGCCATGAGGATCGGACTCACCGCCACCATGGTTCAGGGCGGCCGCTCCGGCGTCGCCCAGTATGTCTTTTCGCTCGTCCGCGAGCTCATCCGGGCCGGTCAGGTGGACCTGCACCTTTTCGCCCTCGAAGACGAATTGCCGTTGTTTGAATTCGCCGCCGCCGGCTGCCACCTCATCCCCGTGCCCCGCAGCGCCGCACCGCCTGTGAAAAACATCCTCTGGCACCAGCTCAAACTCCCCAGCATCGCCCGCAGCCTGAAACTCGATGTCCTCCACGTCCCCAGCTATCGCCGCCTGGTCCGCCACGCGCCCTGCCCGACGGTCGGCACCATCCACGACCTAGCCCCGTTTCATGTGCAGGGGAAATACGACCTCGCCCGGATGTTCTACGGCCGGGTGGTCGTCAAAGCGCTCGCCCGCCGCCAGCGGGAGATCATCGCCGTGAGCCACTGCACCGCCCGCGATATCGAACGTTTCTTCGGTATCCCCCAGACCCGCCAGCACGTGGTCCACAACGGCATTGATCACGAGCGGTTCCGCCCCGGCGACACCCGCGCCGCCCGCGCCTGGGCCGCCGAAACGCACGGCCTCAGCGAGCCGTTTTTCCTGTTCATCTCGCGGCTCGAACACCCCGGTAAGAACCACGTCCGCCTGATCGAAGCCTTCGCGGCCTTCAAACAAGCCACCGGTTCGCGCTGGCAGCTCGCCCTCGGCGGCGGCGATTGGCACGGCAGCGAGGCGATCAAGGCCGCCGCCGCC